>CAYQOQ010000010.1:0-55854 GCA_964419175.1 uncultured Occallatibacter sp.
CGTGCGCTCGCGAATTTCGTCGGCGCTCATGGTGGGATGCGGAGTGAACATTTTGGGGCGCACCTCGGTGGGAATGAGCCAGTAGCGCGTGATCGGTACATCGCCCACCATGGTGGGATGCTGCGACTGCTCCTTCTCCCAGCGGCCGAAGTCGACCGTGCCGGGAAACGGCGTCATCATGACAAACTGCGCAAAGGTGACACCGGCCCTCAGCGCCATCTCGACAGTTGCATCGAAGGTTGAGGCCCTGTCGGTCGGCAGCCCGAAGATGAACGAGCCGAGCACATGCACGCCGTGCTCCTTGAACGTTTGCAGTTGCTTGGCCAGTGCATCGCCGGAGAGGTTCCAGTCCTTGTAGACCGCCTTGAGACCCTCGGGAGTCACAGCCTCAATGCCCACCAGTGCGCCCTTGATATTGGCCTTCTTCATGGCGTCGAGAAACTCGCCGTCCTCGCCCGCCTCCATGGTCATCTGGGTGTAGAACACCATGTCCCTGGGGAGCTTGGCCAGCTCTTCCATCAGTTGGAAGCGCTCATTGCGAATGGCGGTCAGTTCTTCGAGCTTGGCGGTGTTGTGCTGCTCGCGCGCCAGGCGCAGATCGGTAAACGTAACGGGGTAGAAGTTATCGTCGGCGAGGGCGATAAAGCGGAAGCCTAGCCGGCGCAGCGCGACGATTTCGTCAACTACGCTTTGAAACTTCCTCTGCCGGGGCTTTTGTCCGTCGGTGCGCCACACGCTGCAAAACGAGCAGTGCTTGGGGCATCCGCGAATCGTCTGCACGGAGGCCCACATATATTTCTCGGGATTCATCAGGTCCCAGCGCGCGGCCAGAAACTCATCGCCTTCAATGCGCCCGCCGGCGTAGATTCTTTCCGGCTTGCCGGCCAGGCAATCGGTGACTGCCCTACCCCAGGCAACATCGCCATCGCCGGTGACTACGGCATGCGCCTGACCCTGTTCAAAGACCTCTTCAGGAAACAGAGTGGCGTGAATGCCGCCATACACGACCCATGCGCCGCGGCTACGCGCCATGCGGCCCACGGCGTATCCGCGCAGGGCATTGCCGGTGTGCACGCTGATGCCGACAATATCTCCGGCTTGAATGGTCTCCGGCACAATCTGTTCAAGAGACTCGTCCACGAGAATGGGGTCGCCCGCAATTTGCGGCGTGGCTGCGGCAAGCACGAATAACCATCGCGGCGTAATGACCGCCGTGCCAAAAGAATTGTCACTCGGATTGACGAGATGAACGCTCAATGAATCCAACCTTTCCTGGTGCAGGTGCGGTTGGCGTCACAGCAATCGCAGGGTTGCCGTAATGCGGAGGTTGCGAGCTGAAGTGGCTCTTGAATCTCAACGTAAGCCACGCTGAACTTCGACTATGGCAAGTTAACCCTGGAATTGATCGTGCAAGCGTCATCTTCAATCGGACAAATAAAATCGGGAAGATCCGCTTCTCCAGAACTGCCCATGGCGGATCTTCCCAGAACTGTCTTTACCCTGAGCAGTTTCGCTCATCTTACAGGTTCGAAGCGCCGTTGAATGTTCAATATTGACCATATCAGCCATTGAGACATATTTCATTTAAAAAATCGAGATTCCTCATCGCTGCGCGGTCGATTCCACTTGGCAGCACTCAGCCGTGACAGTGCGGTCTCCGAGCGGAATCGCCACTTGCTCCACAATTTCAAGGCCAAAGCCCTCCAGAGCAGGAATGTGCATGGGCGTGTTCGACAGCAGACGGATGCGGTGGATGCCCAGATCCGAGAGAATCTGTCCGCCCAGTCCGATGGCGCGCAGAATGCGGCCGGTGCGGGCCTGCGAGCCTTCGCGCGTGCGCAGTTCCTGGTGCAGCACCAGCCGCCCGGATTGCGCCGCGAGCTCGCCCGAAGGGACAGCTGTTCCGCCCGGCGCAAAAGCTGCGGCCACAGGCGTGTGGTCAATCTCAAAACCGCGCGAGGTGTTGTGCAGGTAGAGCACCACGCCACAACCCTCCTCGGCAATCATGCGCATGGACTGATCGAGCGTCTCGCGGCAATGGCAATCAGCGGCGAACACATCGCCCGCCGTACAGCGGGTGTGAACCCGCACCAAAACCGCGTGTTCGCAGGGCGGCCGCAGTTCAATCTGGCTAGGCAAATTCCCTTCCGCCGCCACGCTGCCGATGGCCGGGCCCGCGTTAAAGGCGGCGCAGTCCTTGCACAGATCGCCGCGCACCAGCGCGATGTGGCTCTCGCCGCCGTTCACTTCGCTCTCGTAAGCGATCATGCGGAATTCGCCGTACCTGGTCTGTATGCGGCTTTCGCCGGCGCGGACGATATAGCGCTCATTGCGCAGCCGATAGCGGATCAGCTCGGCAACGGTGAGTATCGTAAGGCCGTGTTCCTTGCAGAATGGAATCAGGTCGGGAATGCGCGCCATCTCGCCGTCGTCGCGCATGATCTCGCAGATGACGCCGGAAGGATTGAGACCGGCGAGGCGCGCCAGGTCGACTGAAGCCTCGGTTTGACCGGCGCGCACCAGCACGCCACCGCGGCGCGCACGGAGCGGAAAGACATGGCCGGGACGGGCGAGGTCGGTGTAATTCGAGTTCGGATCGATGGCGACGCGGATAGTGTGCGCACGGTCGGCTGCGGAGATGCCCGTCGTGACGCCCTCGCGCGCTTCAATCGTCTCAGTAAATGCAGTGCCGAAGCGCGAGGAGTTCTGCTGCGTCATCGGGAAGAGGCGTAGATGGTCGGCGCGCTCCTCTGTCAAGGTCATGCAGATGAGGCCGCGGCCGTTTTTGGCCATGAAGTTGATGGCCTCGGGGGTTACGTGCTCGGCGGCCAGAGTCAGGTCGCCCTCATTCTCGCGGTCCTCGTCGTCAACCACAACCACCATGCGGCCTGCTCGGATTTCGGCGACAGCGCCGGGTACGTCGGTAAAGGGGAGCTCGAAGGTACGGGGGGAGTTTGGCATGGCGACCCCTCTATTCTCGCCGATGGCGGCGGGAAAGGGCAAAAGGGGCGGAGCGGACAGTTGAGGCGCAGTCGATGGTTGGGTGGTAATCCGCCCGGAACAGGGCCTGACCTCTGAAAAGACCCCGCCCTATGGCGACATAGTGGCAAGGCTATCGGCAATTCGAATCCTTCCCTCCGCCATATAGACTTAACATGATTATTTAGTAAAGCTTAGCCATGACACAGCGCCCGCAATTGTTGAATTCAAGTCGGATCGCCCTAAGACGGGCATCCCTATTGGGATCAGTTCGTTCTCGCGCGGAGGTTGTCTCTGTCCCGCAGTCAAAGAAGGCGCCACCGGAAGAAAGCCTTTTCAACCTTCTGGCCCCTTGGTTCGTCTAGAACCTTAGAGATGTATTCACAATCTGCTCCCGACAATGTGCCGCCATGCAACGAAACCGAATGAGGCGCGAGATGAAGAACTGCGTTTCGGACTCGATTGTGCAGTTTGCGCTGCCGGTGCGGCCGTTCTCCGCCGGAGCGGCGATCTTATGGCTGGCAGGCGTAAGACTCCCAGTCGAGGCGCAACAGTCCAACAAGAATCGTCACTTCAACTGGAGTGACCTTTCAAACGCGCAGCGGATGGCCCACTATTCGCACACGCAAATTCGCCGGAAATAAGCGAGGAACTCGTGTACCAAACTTTGCATTATTGTGGTCGTTTTTTTATTGCTTTGGCACTTTGCCTGGCTAGTGTGGCCACGGCACACACACAAACTCCCGCACGGACCGTTTCCGGTGCGGCAGCAACAGCTACTTTGCATGGGCGCGTCGCTGATCCAACAGGCGCGTTGCTGCCCGGCGCCAAAATCACCGTGACCAGCGCCAAGGGAACCGCAGTGGCCACAACAGCCTCGGACGCATCAGGTACGTACACCGTGAATGGCCTGACGCCGGGCGGCTACATCGTCCTTGCCTACTTCGAGGGCTTTGCCCCGGTTTCTTCGCCACCGATCCAGTTGGCGGCCGGACAGGTGAAGCGTGTTGACGTGTCGATGGCCACGGTTGTGGAGCAACAGAGTGTCACCGTCTCCGACGAGGAGGCGCCAATGGTCAGCGTCGAGGCCAGCGGCAACACCAGTTCGGTCGTCCTGAAAGACAAGGACCTCGATGCGCTTTCCGACGATCCGGATGAACTGTCGAACGAGTTGACGGCGCTTGCAGGTCCGGCGGCCGGTCCCAACGGCGGAGAGGTCTACATCTCGGGGTTCACGGGCGGGCAACTTCCACCGAAATCGGCAATCCGCGAGATTCGGATCAATCAGAATCCGTTTTCGTCGGAGTTCGACCATCTCGGCTACGGGCGCATCGAGATCCTGACCAAGCCCGGAACCGATCAGTTGCACGGGCGGTTCTTCTCTCAGGGCAACGACGACACCTTCAATACGGGCAACCCGTTTACGACCGCCATTCCCGCCTACCACAGCATTCAGTACAACGGCTCGATCAGCGGCTCGATCTCGAAATCGGCATCGTTTTTTGTCAGCGTGGAAGAGCGCAACAACCAGAACGCAAGCATTTATAGCGTGAGCAAAGCCGTGCTGGATCCTGCGACAAATTCATATAAAGCGGGCACCGTTTCCGGGGCACTCTTCAGCCCTTCTACGCACACGGAAATCTCGCCGCGCATCGATCTCCAACTAGGACAGAAGAACACGCTCACCTTGCGCTACCAGTTTGAACGGTTCCACCAGAGCGGCAGCATCGGATCGCTGCAACTTCCCTCCCAGTCCAGCACTTCAAATTCTGTCGAGCACACGATTCAAGTTAGCGATTCGCAAGTAATCAATGATCGCATCGTCAATGAAACGCGCTTCCAGTATCTCCGCGACATCGATTCATCCACGCCTGTAAGCACTGCGCCAACGGTGTCGGTATCCGGGTCATTTACCGACGGCGGCGCTTCTGGCCAACTCTCCAACGATCACACCGATCACCTGGAGTTGCAGAATCTGACCACAATGTCGGCGGGTGCACATGCCATCAAGTTCGGGACGCGCCTACGCTATAATCGCGACGCCAACTCGACAAACGCCAACTTTAACGGCAGCTTCAGTTTCCCCTCGCTGGATGCATACATCGCCGTGCTGAACTATATCAACGCGAACCCAGGCACTACAAACATTGCCGCGGCAGGCGCCCTGCCCAACGCATTCAACTACACCACCGGCCCCACGGCTGTCGTGGCCAGTGTGTTTGACGGCGCGCTGTTCGTGCAGGATGACTGGAAGGCCAATCAGTTCCTGACTCTTTCCGGCGGCTTGCGTTGGGAATCGCAAAATCACGTTGCCGATCACAATGACTGGGGTCCGCGTGTTGCCTTTGCCTATGCGCTGGATGGCCACAAGAACCGAGCGCAGGCCAAGACCGTGCTGCGGGGCGGATACGGTTTTTTCTATGACCGCTTCGGACTGGGGAACCTGGAGACAATGAAACGCTACAGCGGCGGCGCAGATAGCCAGACACAGAACACGATCACGAATCCCACATGCTTCAATGACGAGACCTTTAGCGCGATTGATCTTTCAACCTGCGGTCCCGCCAGCGCCAACGCAAAGACAATCGTCCAGGTCGCGCCCACCTATCACTCACCCTATACCGAGCAGGTTTCAGCTAGCCTGGAGCGCCAGCTAACCAAGACGACTTCGCTCTCCGCGACGTATTTGCGTAGTTATGGCGTTCACCAGATGATCACGCGCGATTCAAATGCCTATAAGCCAAACACCTTTCTCTATGGCAGTTCGGCGTTGATCGGCGTCCGGCCCGATCCGTCCCTTGGCATCGTGCAGCAGTTTGACTCTGAGGCGGTCTTCAAGCAGAACCAGCTCATCGTGAATGTCAATGCTCGGTTCACGCCGAAGTTCAGCCTCTCAGGGTTTTACAACCTGACCTACGCACACTCGAACACTGGAACAGCCTCGAACTCATACAACCTGATCCAGGACTATCGCCGAGCCAGCTTCGCCTCACGCAACATGGTCTTTCTGATGGGCAACTACACTGGCCCGCTCAACATCACATTCAACCCCTTCCTTATTGCGCAATCTGGCCGGCCCTTCAACTTCATCACCTCAAATGACTTGACCGGAGACAATTTCTTCAACGACCGTCCGTCGATTGTAGCGGCCTCCAATTGCACATCGAGCTCCACGCAATATGTGCAGACTGCTTATGGTTGCTTTAACACCATTCCTCAGCCTGGCGAAACCATTATCCCTGGCAACATGGGCAACGGACCGGCTGCGGTGGCTGTAAATCTCCGCATCAGCCGCGCCTTCGGCATCGGACCCAGGCTGGAGTCTGCAGCTGGCTCGAATAACAGTAATGGCCCTGGT
The DNA here is from genome assembly GCA_964419175.1 of uncultured Occallatibacter sp. Classification (GTDB taxonomy): domain Bacteria; phylum Acidobacteriota; class Terriglobia; order Terriglobales; family Acidobacteriaceae; genus Telmatobacter. The sequence goes on from CAYQOQ010000010.1 coordinate 6,338, forward strand.
GGACCACCACCGGGAGGCGGTCCTGGTGGTGGACACGGTGGGTTTGGGGGCGGTGGCTTTGGCGGCGGTGGCGGCCGGGGCATGATGGGCGGAAGCGCCAGCACAGGCCACAAATACTCGCTGAGCTTCAGCGCTCAGGCATTGAACCTGTTCAACGACATTGACCGTGGGCAACCGATCGGAACTGTGAACTCGGCGAACTTTGGCCAATCGAAGAGCCTTGCCCAAGGAATCTTCTCATCCGGTTCGGCGGCGCGGCGCGTCTTCTTCCAGGCTGCATTCTCGTTCTGAGTTCTTGACGACACCTTGGACTGCGGCCTCGCGCAATGCCAGGCCCCGGTCCAGGGGTAACGACCAGCCTGGCGCTTCCGAAGATCAGGCAATCGTATGCGGCGGCAGTCCTATTCATCTTACCCAGGAACCGTCTATTCGCCGCTTTCAGCGCTGGCGTATTCAGGGCGGATCAGCAACGATATAAGCTTATTCACCGGCTCTCCGATAAGCCTGGGCAATGTCCCGGTCAGGACATAAAACCGGTCGCGGTCTTCCGGCTCCAATACGCGCATCACATAGAAGAGCGCGCAGAGAACGATCAATGAGGCACTGCCGCCCCATAAGATGCCCCAGAGCGGAGCGAATTGCAATGCTATGTAATGCGCGGTCAGCGACGCCAAGATGCTGATAAAGGTTATCTTTGCAACCTGAATCCAGGGAAGTTTCACTTTGTAGAGATGGATACAGATAGCCCACATAATCAAGTTGGCCGTCACTTGCGCCGCACCGCTGCCGATAACGGCGCCCACTGAGCCATGCGCCGGAATAAGATACCACGCCACTCCGATGTCGACGATGCCCGCAAGTACCGTTGCCAGGATGACAAGACTCTGCCGCTCCGAGCTCATCAGCAGACTCTGCACAGGCCCCATGAACGCTTTGGGCATGCAAAGCAAGGGAGCCAATGTCACAACCATGATGGCGCCACTGTACTTGTTACCGTAGAGCACAAGCAATGCCGGCGCCGCAAGTACTGCCGCGATGAAATGCAGCGGAATCGCTGTCAGCGCAAGGTATCGAAACGTGGAAGACGTGATAGCGGCAAGCCTGGATTTGTCGCGTCCGTACTGAGCGAAGATCGTCGTACCGGCCGCCGTCCCGAATATCGTTGAGCTGATCAGCAACCGATCAGCCATGCTGAATGCCACTGAATAGAAGGCTACCTGGCGAATATCCAGGCATAGATGTTTCAGGAGGAAAACCTCTGACCGGTTCCATACGATCAGCGACGCAATCATGGAAGCAACGCTTTGCCATGCAAACATGAACATTCGCCTGCGCAGCCCCACTGGCTGAATATGGGTTGTATCCCAGGCGAGAATGCGTTTCATCGTGAAGAATATCCGCACAAAAAAACCGACAACGCGCATGGCGAAAAAAGACGCTCCCACTCCGACTACGCCCCAGTGCAGCACCACCGTTGCGGCAATTCCTATGAAATAGACGAAAGTCGAAATGACCGACGCCGGCATATTCCTCGACAATTTTTCTGTAGCGGCGTTTGCCTGGGCGGAAATAGAGTTGACCATCGAAGGCCAGATGCTCAGCACGATAAGTTCTGACGCCACCCTGTACTCTGCGTTGGAGTCTTGAAGCACCCAGAACAGGATGGCGACAGTAGCCAGCGCGGCTAATCCAGCCTGCAGCAGCAGTGTTCGGAAGTAGATGTACCGGGCAGTTCCCCTATCGCCCGTGCCGATGAATTCGGACATATACTTCAACGTGGTTGCCGGGATGCCGATTCCGCCCAATTCGCTGACCACTGACGCGATCCAAATGACATAGATAATGTAGCCCATCTTGGTCGGGCCGAGCGTGCGGGCAATCGCGATCGAAGTGAACATCGTGACGGCGGCATCAATTACGTTCTCGATGCCATACCAGCCGGCATTCCGTGCGATCGTTTTGGTGTTTGACATGTCGATATCGAGTCAGATCCAAGGGGGATTTGTGCGAAATTCGTTAAGTGCAGCCGCTCGGCGCACGCAAATAGCTGCCGCGCCTGGCGCGCCACTACAGCCAACATGCCACAGTTGCAGTCTAGCGTAGTCCCTGCAAAGCCGCACTTGCGTCTTTGCCAAGCGGCGAATCGTGCGCCAGCAATGCTGCTTTCTTCAAGTGAATCGTAGCGTTGCTCTTGTCTCGAAGCTTGCCATACACCATACCCAGGTGGTACTGCATCGTGGCGTTGTTTGGGTTTGCTTTGACGGCATCTTCGAAAAGGTCGCGGGCAAACTTGTACGTTCCATTGCAGTAGTAGGCCCAGGCCAGCGTGTCCGCGGTATTCGGCGAATTTGGCAGGCTCCACCGGGCCGTTTGCGCAAGGGTCAAGGCTACATCCACCATTTCACCTTGCTGCAACATCCTATAGGCGAGATTGTTTGCGGCGATAGGCTGTTGCGGTTGAATTTGCAGAGATTTCTTGTAATAGGCCTCTGCCTTGGTCAAATCTCCGCGCGATTCCTCGAGGGTTCCGAGAATGGCAAGGGCGCCGGCATCGTCGGGATGTGCATTGGACCACTGCTCCCAGGTATTCACGGCATTGGCTGTTTGCCCGCGATCAACCGCAATCTGCGCGAACAGCATTACGGCTTCGTCATCGTTCGGATTAAGCTGGATGGCCTTGCGCGCTGTCGCGGCAGCCTGGGTCAGGTCTTTGTTTCGGATCTGCAGCTGTGCAAGAAGATCATAGAAGCTCCCGTTACCGGGGCTCTTCTCGATTTGCGCCATTAAACGGGACAAGGCTTTGTCCGGCTGCTTCTGAGAAACGTCGTAATCCACCAGCGGACGCAACGCTTCGGCAGAGTTTGGATCGTACTGCAAGGCCTGTTCGAGCAACTTGCCGGCTTCGGGAAATCGCTTCTGCGCGAGACGAAGTTTGCCAAGTTGCAGATATGCCTGCGCGTTTTGCGGAGCGACTGTCATCGCGGTTTTCAGGTCGGCTTCGGCCTTCTCGGGCAAGTTATGATCCACCTCCACGATGGCGCGCCAATCGTAGCCTTGGGGAATCTGCGGCGCTGCGGCGATCGTGTTTTCCGCAACATCTGCCAGCAGGTTCATGTCTCCGCGCAGACTTGCAATTCGCGCCAGTTCCTCCTGCGCATCCAATGCAGACGGATTCAAGTCCGCCGCCCGGCGGAAACTCTGTTCGGCCAGAACATTGTCCCCCTTTGAAAGCGCGGCCTTCCCCAGCCAGTACTGGATCGAGACGTCCTGTGGAAAGTTACTGGCGCTTTCTGAAAGCGCACTGGCAGCTTCATTCGCATTACCATTGCCAAGCAACACCATTCCATTCAACACCGCGACTTCGGGATCTCTGGAGTTGCTCTTCATTAACCCGGCGATCACGCCGCGAGCTGCGGCATAGTCTCTGACCTGTATAAGAACGCGAGCGTACCCTTTCAGCAAAGAAGTATTCTTGGGATACTTAATTGCCAGGCTTGAGAACTCCGACCTGGCTTTGTCCAACTGTCCGGAACCGGCGTAATAGTCCGCCAGCAGGCTCACGCCCTGAGGATTATCCGCAAGTTCTTTGGCTGCCTGGCGAATCACTTCCTCGGCCCGCTCCTTGTCTCCCTCCAGAAGAATGATCCGGGCAACATTTGCCCTGGCGGCAACGCTTTTGGGAGACGAGGCAACAGCATCCCAACTGGTCTTCTCCGCCTCTGCCAGGCGGTTGTTTCTGGCATAGAAGGCCACGAGCAGCAACTTGGAGTTCACAGATTCTCGATCCAGCGAGATGGCCTTGTTCAACTCATCTTCAACTGCGGCGATCTTAGTGGGATCATCCGATAGCAAGAGTGCGAGATTCTCATGGAATGCCGCACGGTTCGGGTCGAGTTCCAGAGCGCGGCGGATCTCGATCAGAGCCAGATCTTTCTGTCCCCGCCTGCCCGCGATTGCGGAGAGCAGCGCATGAGCGCGCGGATTGTTTGGCTGTGCTGCCATCACTACATCAGCCTGTGCCTGCGCCTCGCCCGTTCGGCCGTCGGCAAACAGAAGGTTTCCCAGGTCTACCCGCGCCTTGTAATTCGCGGGCTGCAAGTCCACGGTGCGTGCCAACTCGGCGCAGGCCGCGTTCAGTTGGCCCAAATGCTCGTATGTTTCCGCCAGTTCATAGTGAGCGTCGGGATAGTTCTTGTCGACTTTGAGAGCGTTCAGAAATTGGATGGAGGCCTCTCTGTATTTGCCATCGGAACTGAACCGCCTCCCGCTTTCCATGTATTTCTGCTTTCGCACATTTGGATTGCTATGGCATCCGGCCAACAGGGCGACCGCAATCAAGAGAGTGCCCACCGATAGGTATCTGAACCTGCTCATACGCTTCCACCCGATGCTTAGACTCTGTTGAACTACTCTGAATGAATCTCTCACTAACTTCGATCCTTGCTGGCTAAAAATCATGCAATTGCAACCCACATCCACTTGCTGAAGTACATTCCCGTCTCCCGCCCTTTCCAATCTGTTTAGTCCGGAATAAAACGGGAGAGCATGGGCGCCAATTGCGCTGTAAACGCCTCAGCCCTGGCCTTTGCCGGCGATACGCCTTCGCTGGAATCAATCGGCGTAGTCACCCTGACCAGTGCGCCATCTGTCCGATTCATCCTCATCGCATCGGTTATCAAGTAGGCCTTGGCAAGGTATTCATTGGCGATGCTGCGCCCGTGTGCCTGATACCAATAAATTACGAACTGCCTCTGGTCTCCGTCGGCAATGATGTATTCACCCACCCGGTGCGCCTTGCCATCCGCACCGCTCAGATCTACGTACCGCGACGATTCGAAAGCCCAGCCGGCGCCAGGCAGACAGTTCCTGGGAGAATGGATGGTAACGCCAGTCCTTTGGGATGGGAAATAACCGATGAATAGGCCAATCACATTCGGCTGACCAAGCTGCGTATAAATGCGCGAAAGGAAGTCTCCCGCGCCCAGAACAGCACGGGTCTCCTCATCGATCTGTACATCGCTTCCCGACCATCCGGCAATGGTGCGCGGCACTAGCGACAAGGGCTCACTCGCGGGAATCAGGCCAGCACTGCCCCGTGCGCGCACCAAGAATGCTGTTCCAGCCAGCAGCACGACAACCGTCCAGAAACGAAGGTCCTTCATGAGCCCTCTCTTCGCGCCGGAAAGAAACACAGGATGCGATGAATGACGAAAAGGCACGCAAGAGACACAAGAAACATGACCCAGCCGGAAAATTCGTGAAAGAAACCGAGCGCCTTGTCTGGACCCCAGTACTGAACACATAGCCCTGTGCCAAAAATGCGCACAGCGTTGGCCGCAATTGCAATCGGAATGCTGGCTACCACCAGAATTGCCCGCCGCATGAACGATTTCTCAAGAAAGTACCCGCAGAAGATCGCAAGCGTGAACAGTGCCATCAGAGAGCGAATGCCGCTGCAGGCCTCTGCTACCTCCAGTTTGATGGCTGGGAGTTCAATAATATTACCCTCCCTCAGGACCGGCACTCCAAACAAAGGGAGCAGATTGCTTGCCAGCTTTGAGGCCAAGAACTGCAGTGGTAGAGCTATCTCATTGAAAATAATAGCAGGAAGTGGAATAGCTAGAAATAAAACCAATAGCGCGAAGCGAAGCTCCCGCAGCAGCCACCAGCCGCCAAAAGACAGCACCAGCCCTGCCAACACGATCACGAGTGATATCCGGGACAGGAACACCGCGGCGCCGTATACCCCCAAGACCAGAACCAGCAGCCCGAGGGCAACAACTGCAATTCCGCTCCATGCAGGAGCAAGTTCTTTATTTACAATAGCTTGCCTTTTGACCCATACCAGATACGCCGCAAAAATTGGTACTAGAAACCCGTAGGAGAAATCGGGATTGGACCACCAGGTTCCTACCAGCCCCGTCAGCACACTGTAGTACAGGATTGCGACCAGAACGCCAATAAGGACCGAACCCCAAGCCAGATGCGCACTTGGAGATACCCGGGGGCTGCTGGGAACTGCCGATGTCCGGTTCGCTTGTGCCATGTTCTCCGTGAAGGGGCTTTGCATAGTAATGCTCTGTACTCTTCTTAGCAATTAGAGTGCCGATAATGGAATGGGCCAATCCAAGGTAGTTCCTCGTGAATAGTTCGCCGTTAGGAACACGTCTCTCCATCACTGTGGAAAACATTTTCCACTCTTCGCGGAAAACAATGTCACAAATTTTCCACCAAAAGGGAAAAACATTTCCCATACTTAAGCCAATGTTCCTCCCGGAGGGGCGCCTAAGAGGGGATATCTCTTGCGGAAACGCCATTCCACGTCCGGTCCACGAGTTTGGAACCCGCATTGCTAAAGCAAGGGAGAGAGCCTGGAATCCTTCATGGCAGATAGTGCAACCATCCAATTCGCAAAGCGGCAGACGAAACCGTTCGTTCACACGAGATTGTTTGCCCCAATTGAGGCGCAGATTCAACGCGCGATCGCCCGCATTGCGGACAGCGATTGCCCGGTCTTGATTGTCGGCGAGCACGGTGTTGGCAAGCGAACGATCGCCTCCCAAATCCACGCCCAGTCGCATCGGTCGCGCGGTATCTATACGGAGCTTCACAGCGCCGATGTCAACGCAGAGACAATACTTGCGGCGTTTTCCACAAAAGGAACAATCTATTTGACCGAAATCGGGGATTTGAGCCTGTCGAATCAGGAACTGATCATCGATACCTACTTTCGCTCCGAACTGGCTCAGGGCAGCCGCCTCCTTTGTGGTACGAGCCGCGAACTTATTGGGGACGTCAAAACCGCCCGTATGAGAGAAGATTTTTATTATCTGGTTTCGGCCGTTACGCTCCGGATTTCCCCCTTGCGCTGCAGAAAGTCGGAAATTCTCTCGATCGCCGATAACCTGTTGACGCATTACTCCAAGCAGTTTGACCGCCCCAAGCCTGTTCTGCGAAAGGAGATCATCGGGTTCCTTGTGGAGCATACCTGGCCCGAAAACCTGTCCGAACTCCAGACAGCGATCAAGACATTTGTCGCCATTGAAGACCAGTCAATCTCGCTCGCTGCGCTTAAGGCCTCGGCCTCGATTATGAAGTCGAACGGTCAACCTAAACTTACGTCGCTGAAGGAAGCCGCACGGGCCGCTTCCAGCCAGATTGAGCGGCAGTTGATCTCCGAGGTGCTCGTTGCTACCGGCGGCAACCGCAAACGCGCCGCGGATGAGCTGGGCATCAGCTACAAGGCTCTCCTCTACAAGCTTAAGCAGGTCGGAACGGATTACCAACCCGCTTCCAATAAGAACGGAGTTGCACTATGAATTCAATTAGCCTGATTGCTTTGGTTTTCTCTGCCCTAAATCTCTTTGGCGCTGCCCCTCATAAGGGAAAAGAAGCCAAACCAGCCGATGCGGCGCCCGCGGCGGTGGCATCAAGCACGGCCAGCGGCGGCGCGTCTGACAGTTACATCATCGGCGCCTCCGACGTACTCACCATCACTGTCTGGAAGGAGCCGATGCTTTCGGGCAGCATCCTCGTTCGTCCCGACGGCATGATCTCGCTGGCGCTTCTCGGTGATGTTCAGGCCACGGGCCTTACGCCTCTCCAGTTGGCGGATCAGATTTCGGCAAAGCTCAAGAAATACATTCAGGATCCCAACGTTTCGGTCGTGGTCAGCCAAATTCATAGCAAGGTCGTTTATCTTCTCGGCGAGGTGGTGAAGAGAGGGCCAGTGGAGATGACGCACGAAATGACGGTGTTGGAAGCAATTGCCAGCGCCGGAGGCCTGACGGATTTTGCCAATACCAAGAAGATCTACATCTTGCGCAACGAAAATGGATTGCACGAGACAATCCCCGTCCATTACAAGCAGGCGCTCAAGGGCGCTGGCACGCTCAACCTGGTTCTCAGACCCGGCGATACGATCGTGGTTCCGTAAGGCGGCCGCAAATGAAGCTAACTCTAAAACTCGTTGCATTCTTGATCTCTGTTTGTGCCTCGGCCTCTGCGCAAGTTGCGCCGGCGGCAACAGGCGGTGGCGGTCTACCTGTTCGCAATAACCTGAACTATGCGTTCCGCTATTCGCAGACAGCTCAATTCGGCAACGGCTATACCCTGCAGACAAGCTCCCCGTCCGCATCGGTTGACTACATGAATGGTAAAGAACGGAATCCGTTCAGCCTCAACTATAGCGGCGGCTACATCGCTACAATCTCGGGACCGTCCTACGAGTCCGGGCTCTTTCAGCGCCTGCTGCTGACGCAAGGCATCGTCGGTCGCAGATGGAACGTCAACTTCAGCGACGACATAAGCTACCTGCCGCAAGCTCCCACGACAGGCTTTTCGGGAATTCCCGGCATCGGTGAGCCAATTGGCACCAATCCGATCACTCCCTCCAGCCAGACGATCCTGACCCTGAATACGCACGTGGTCAATAACGTGGCAACGGGGGGGATTGAACACACTCTTGACAGTGCAACGGCCTTTAGAGCCAGTGGCAGTTACGAGTTGTTGCGCTACCCAAACGGGGACGGTCTGGACTCGAACACTGTGACAGCGATCGGGGGGCTCACCCGGCGCCTGAATGCGCGGAATTCGCTCTCGGCGGACTACACATTTTCCAAGTACACTTATCCTGACTACACCGTCGCTTTCAGGAACGACATAGCGCTTTTAGGCTACCAGCGCCAGTGGACCAGGAACATTTCCACGAATTTATCCGCAGGGCCTCAGTGGATCAACAGCACGGTAAGTTCGATCATTCCCTCCATGCTCAGTGCTACCGCGGATGCATCGATCAATTACCAGTTGCGATTCACCTCGGTAGGCTTGAATTACCACCATGGAACCAACGCTGGCGCCGGATACCTGCTCGGAGCCGAGTACGACACCGCGGGCGCCAACTTCTCCAAAACGTTCGGGTTGGACCTGACCATCGGATTAACTGCGGGCTACCTACGCACTGCCGCGCTGAATAGCAGCAGTGTGATCAGTGCCAAGTATGGGGGCATCGAGGCCACCAGGCGCATTGGCCGGAACGTCATTGTATTTGCGAATTACACGGGTACCAGCCAGTCGGCGAATTCCGCTCTTCCCTCCAGCGCTCTGAATCAACTGCTCAATGTCATTGGCTTCGGCTTCGGCTATTCACCTCGGGAAACACACCTCAGACAGTAAACCTTCAAGGAGTACTATGCTCGGGCATCGCGAACTAACAATGGAAGACTACGCCGACATCTTGAGACGGCGAATTTGGCTGATCTTGGGTTCAGCGATCCTCTGCCTGGTGGCCGGAGTCGCTGTCAGCCATATCATTCCCCCGCAATTCCAGTCGCAGACGCTGATACTTATTGAGCAGCAGAAGGTGCCAGAGGACTATGTAAAACCTGTCGTCGAGGAGGATCTGGGCTCGCGTCTGGCGTCGATGAGGGAGCAGATTCTGAGCCGCTCGCGCATTGAGCCCCTCATTAAGCGATTCAATTTGTTCGCTGAGGGCAATGCCTCCATGGATAGCCGCATCGCAATGACGCAGAAGGCAATCGGGATAAAGCCGATCCCCTCGGGCCAGTCGGGGGGGATGCCGGGCTTCTATATCTCGTTCAAGGCGCAGGATGCTCGCACGGCACAACAAGTGTGCGGCGAGATCACGTCACTCTTTGTCAGCGAGAACTTGAGCGCGCGCGAAGAGTCCGCACTAGGTACAAACGAGTTTCTGAAGCAGCAACTCGACGACTCCAAGAAGAACCTTGACCAGCAGGATGCAAAGCTCGCGGCCTTTCAGCAAAAGTACTTCGGCAGACTTCCCGAGCAGGAACAATCCAATTCAAACACGCTGCAGGCATTGACTACCCAGCTTGACGCCGCGACGCAGGCGGTGAATCGCCAGCAGCAGAATGTGACGTTCCTGCAAGCTATGGTCTCCCAGCAGGCGCACGACCTGCAAAGTGCTGAACCCATAGCCAACGCCGCATTGGTGGATGAACGAAAGACGGAGCTTAGGGCACTTATCAAGCAAAAGCAGGCACTCGAGGCGCAATACACGCCCGATCACCCCGATGTGGTTGAGGCTTCGCGGAAAATCGCCGATTTGCAGGCGCAGATTGCGCGCTCCTCCACCGAGCCGGCAGCGGCTCCGGTGGCGGCCACGATCAACCACCCCGATCCGCCGCAGCTTCAGCAGCTCAAAGCTCAGTATCGCGCTGCTCAGCAAGCCTTGGAGGACTCAAAGCGGGATCAGGCGAGGGTTGTGCAACAAGTGCGCGGATATGAGGCGAGGATCGAGGCCAGTCCGCAGATCGAACAGGAATACAAGCAAATCACTCGCGACCACGAAACAGCTTTGGAGTTCTACAACTCTCTGCTGAAAAAAATGAACGAATCGTCCATGGCAACCGCGCTTGAACAGCGCCAGCAGGGCGAGCAGTTCCGCGTAATGGATGCCCCGAACCTTCCAGACTCACCGATCTTCCCCAACCGGCTTACATTCGCAGCCGGAGGGCTAGCGGCAGGCCTGCTTCTGGGGTTTCTCCTTGCGGGGTTACTCGAGTACCGCGACACTTCCCTGCGCAACGAGAGGGATGTGTGGGCTTTTACCAAGCTGTCGACGTTAGCCGTGATCTCCCACATCGACGGTCTTCCCCAGCCTGAGCAAACGCATAGCCGTTGGAAGCCCTTCTCACGAACGAACAAGACCACTGAAAGCGCTCTCGGATAGCCATGTACAGATACTTCTTCGGCATTAACGACTTTCCTTTCGGGACCTGCCCTGACCCGCGGTTTCTGTATAAGATGCCGCATGTCCAGGAAGCGCTGGCGTGCTTGCAGTATGGCATCGCTTCGCGCAAGGGCTTTGTCGTCATGACAGGGGAAGTCGGCACCGGAAAAACGACTCTGCTCAAGACCGTTCTCAGTTCCTTCACCGAACGGCGCATTTCAACAGCCTTCGTCTTCAATCCCCGTCTCGATGTGCTCGACTTTCTCGAGTTTGTGCTTGCGGACTTCGGAATTCCGCCCGACCCTCGGGCTAGACCAGGCATGCCGCAATCTAAATCCGGCATGCTGATGCAGCTCAACCGCTGGCTCATCGACCGCTTCCGCAACGGTGAGTTGTGCGCTATTGTCGTCGACGAAGCGCAGAATCTCTCATGGGAGCTTCTTGAAGAGATCCGGTTGCTGACTAACCTGGAGACCTCGTCGGAAAAACTGGTGCAGATCGTACTCTCCGGACAGCCTGAGCTCGAAGAAAAGCTCCGCGACCCCTGCGTCCGCCAGCTCCGTCAACGCATTTCATTGTGGTGCAGAACCAGACCACTCACCGGCGATGAGACTAAGGCTTACATCGCAAACAGGCTGCGCGTCGTCGGCGCGACTCAGCCAGTGCTTTCGCCTGAGGCGATTCAACTCGTCCATCATTACTCGAAGGGTATCCCTCGTCTGATCAATTTGATCTGCGAACATTCCATGATCAGCGCCTACGTGGAGCAAATCAAACCCATCCCAGCGCGCATTGTTCAGTCGGTCTGCGTAGAGCTCGATTTGGACGAGCAACCCTTCGTACTCTCGCCTCTGGCCCTGAACGGATTTCCCGAGAACACGATGCAAACCGCCATGTCCAGCACCATCAACCCGGTCGCAGATTCCGCCGACTCCCAAAAGGACAGTGAACTATGAGCCGCATACACGAAGCACTTCAAAGAGCAGATCGCGAGCGAAAATCAGCGCCGGCTGTGATCGATATCCCCGTTGACAGGCCTGAAATTGACAGCGGGTTCCGGGAGCTATTGCATGGCGATGCCGAGGTTGACCTTGATAACATCACGCGGCATCCGTGGACTCCCTCTACAATCTCACTCCCAACGCTCTACGACCGCGGAGCGGCGGTCGAACAGTTCCGGAGCCTTCGTTCTCATATCTTCCAGGCTCGCTATGAAGCGCCGCTGAAGACGATCCTTGTCGCGAGCGGTATGCCTTCTGAAGGAAAGAGCTTTATCGCTGCAAACCTCGCAATTAGCCTGGCACGCAACAGCATTCACAACATTCTGCTTATTGATGGCGATCTGCGTCGCCCCACGCTCCATACCCTTTTGGGCGCCCCGAACTCGCCCGGACTATCGGACTATCTGGAAGGGACGGCAAATCTGGACGACATCCTGCAGCGCGACAGAAGTCCTGAACATGCGGATAACGGCAGTGCCGGCAGCATCTCCAACCTGACCTTCATACCTTCTGGCCAATCCAGCGACCACTCTTCAGAGTTAGTGGCGAATCACCGGATGGAAGAATTGATCGCGTCAGTATCGTCTTTCTTTGACTGGATACTGATTGACGCCCCCCCGGTGTTGGCTGTTACCGACGCTGTCGATCTTGCCCGTGCCGCCGATGCGGTATTGCTTGTTGCGCGCGGGGCGAACACACCATACGAGGTTGCTCAGCGCACCAAAGCTGCCTTCAACAACTCGCGCATACTCGGCTTTGTCCTCAATGCGGTTAAGCAAGCTCCGCACGCCGGAACGTACAACTACAACTACTACTACGGTGAGTCCGAAGCAGGCGGCCGCACCAATCGGCAAAAGGATAATGGAAGACAGGGATGATCAGGCTTTTCAATGTCTATTATCCGACTCGGACCTTGGTGCTGCTCCTTTGTGAAGCGCTCCTGGTCAGTGGCTCGTTTCTATTGGCCGCCGCGTACCTTATCGGGCCGGATACATACATAGCTCTGATCTACGAGAATGGCGTGCTGAAAATCGCATGCATCACCATTCTCACGCTGCTTCTCTCTTATTACTTTGATCTGTATGAACCGCAACGCATCTCGGGGCGTTGGGAAATCTACTTCCGTCTGCTTTTGGTTCTCAGCGTACTCTCTTTCATTTTGGCGGGGCTCCTCTATTTCTTCCCGGTCATGGACATTGGCCGCAATGTTCTTGTAACCGGAATCTCAATCCTTGCCATTGTCCTCATCATTTGGCGATCAGCCTATGAGTGGATTATTGGCCTGTCGGCGTTCCGCGAACGAGTTTACGTTCTTGGCAATGGCGCGCGGGCTCGAACAGTAATCCAGACCTTGCGCACAAGGCGGGATGCAGGCATGGAAATTGTCAATCTGGACAACAACGGCGTTTTTGGTGAGGATATAGAGCGCTTTGCGGCGGATCTTCGCTCATTTCGAAAACCTAAGCCGAGCATCGATCGCGTCATTGTCGCCATGGAGGACCGTCGCGGATCGATGCCGGTTCGCGAGTTACTTGATCTTCGACTTCGCGGCATTGTGATTGAAGATGCCAATTTCCTCATGGAGCGGCTACTGGGCAGGCTGCCGCTGGACGGACTTAATCCCAGCACCCTCATCTTTACTCACGGTTTCAACGTGAAGGCATCGCAGCAGATTCTTCGGCGCCTGGTTTCTATTCTTGTTTCTTTCATCGGGCTGGCGCTGTGCCTGCCGTTCATCCCTTTCATCATTTTGGCCGTTCGCCTGTCGTCGCCTGGCCCCATCCTCTTTCGCCAGACCCGCGTTGGACTCCGTGGGCGCCCCTTTTCCGTCATTAAGTTCCGCACGATGCGCCAGGATGCTGAGGCACAAGGCGCAGTCTGGGCGACCAAGAACGATCCTCGTGTCACCCCGCTCGGCAGATTCATGCGCAAAACACGCCTCGATGAGATTCCACAACTCTGGAATGTGCTGCGCGGAGAGATGGGGTTCGTCGGGCCAAGGCCGGAACGCCCCGAGTTCGTGCAGTGGCTCAATAGCGAAATTCCCTTTTACGAACTGCGGCACATTATCCGTCCAGGGATCACTGGTTGGGCGCAGGTTCGCTATCAATATGGAGCCAGCCTCGAAGAGACCAGGAGAAAACTGGAATACGATCTCTACTATGTGAAGCATTTGTCGATCGGCCTCGACTTGCTCATCATGTTTGAGACAATCAAAACGATCATCTTGCGAAGGGGTGCCCAGTGAAAATCGCGTTTTGGCTGGCCCTGCTGGCAATTATCTACACCTACGCGGTTTACCCCGTGGCCATCTGGCTGCTGGCGCGCCTGCGGCCACGCCCCTGGAAGGCCGCTTCGATTAGCCCGAGTGTGAGTATTGTCCTTGCCGTGCATAATGGCATTGCGCTGCTCCCTCTAAAGATCCAGCACCTCATTGGCCTGGATTACTCGAACATCAAGGAGATCGTCATTGTTTCGGACGGCTCCACTGACGGCACCGCGGAATTGCTGACCAGTCTGAATCAGACCCCGTTCAAAACGATCATCCTGAAAGAACATGGTGGCAAGGCCGCCGCGTTGAACGCCGGAGTTGCCGAAGCTACATCGGATGTGATTCTTTTTGTGGACATCCGGCCTGAAATCGCTGTGGGCGCTATTCAGCAATTGGTAAGCAACTTCGCCGATCCAACGGTTGGTTGCGTTACCGGTAAACTCATCCTGCGCAATGAGGATCACGATGCTGCCTCCGGAGCAGTCGGCGGGCTTTACTGGCGATACGAACAATGGATCAGAAAATGTGAAGCTGCCTTCGACTCTCCGGTCGGAGTCTATGGCGGTTTCTACGCGATTCGCCGCGAACTCTTCGTGCCCCTGCCAGCCGGGTTGATCCTCGACGATATGTTTCAACCGCTCTCGATCATTCGCCGCGGTTATCGATCCGTGCTCGATGCCAGCGCCAGCGTCTACGACACCTGGCCAAAGAGCATCGAGGGCGAGTTCCATCGCAAAGTGCGCACGCTGGCGGGAAACTTCCAACTGTTTCAGCTCGCGTCATGGACTCTAACTCCGCGGAACCGGACTCTATTCCAGCTCTTCTCGCATAAAGTGATGCGGCTTATCGTACCGTATCTTCTGGTTCTGCTGCTCGTCTCCTCGGTGGTTCTTTCAGCCGGTTCTTCTCTTTTTGCCGCATTCGCTACTTTTCAAATACTAGGGTGGGCGATCTCTATTGCTGGCCTGCGCTATAAAGCCCCGAAGCTTCATCGCATCGCCGCTCCGGCAAGTGCGTTGCTTGTGCTGAATGTGGCCGCCGTTGCCGGACTCTACAAATTCCTATTCACGCGCGGGCCACTCTGGCAGATATGGACTTCGAACAAGGTGGCGACAGTACCAGTTCAAGAAGTTGATGGTCCTGAACCTGGGGGACACGCCACTTCTTCCGCAACCGCTCACGGTGGCAAGAACTTTCTCATTGATTCACAACCGCGAAGGGGGCATCGGATGGCAATAAGCTACAAAAAGAGGGTGCTGTTGGTTTTCGCGCTGGGAATCGGCGCCATCGCAACAGGCTTCACTATTCACAGCCACATCGTTAGTGTGAGGGCCGCAAGACTGGAGCACATTGTCCCACCTGCGCCATACTTCCCCCCTGGTGCTATCTGGACGCAGGATGTAAGCAACGCCCCGCTCGATCCTCATTCCTCTACCATCATTAATTGGCTGGCGGATGCGGGCGGATGGGGAAATGGAAAGATGCAAGTTGACTTTAGCATTCGAGTGTTACAGGCTGGTGAGGCCACCCCATATGTGCCCTTCCACAAAGGCGCACAATTCTACAGCCCTGATTCCGATGAAATAAAAACGTTCCCTCTGCCTGTTGGTGGCGGCATCGAAGGGCAACAGAACTATCAGTGCGACACTGGCCAGGACGACTGCCACCTCATCGTGGTCGACCGTAGCAACAAAAAGCTCTTCGAGGCATTCCTGGCCAACTATGCAAAGAACGCGCTCACGGCGACTTTTGTAGCGGTATGGGATCTCAGCCGCGTCTATCCACCGTCGGGGCGCGGAGATCAGTGCACCAGTGCCGACGCCGCCGGTTTCCCCATTGCGCCGCTGCTCTTCAATGCAGACGAAATTGCATCCGGAAGCATCAATCATGCTATTCGATTCATTCTTCCGAACCCGCGTATTCGCGCGGGCGTATTTGTTCACCCTGCCACACACGCGGGAGGTCCGCGCGGACCTGAGTCTGCTCCGCCATACGGCGCCCATTTTCGCTTGAAGGCTTCGTATGACATCTCCAAATTGTCACCGTCCGCGCAGGTTGTGGCGCGAGCCATGCAGAAATACGGCATGTACCTATCTGACGGCGGCAATATTGCGCTGACCGCACAGAACGATGCCGACACTTCGGCAAAGTACGCCGATGTTGATTTTGGCCCCCACGATTTGCAAGCACTAAAAGTGACCGACTTTGAAGTCGTCGATTCAGGGACGCCAATCCGACTAACAAACGACTGCGTACGAAACCGCTGAGACGAACCACAACGTTCGCACTCTCGGGCCCAAACCTTTGAAGCTAATCTGAATCGCAATTTCCACAGCATATTGGTGGCGACAAAGGAAGAAAACTTTTGACATTGATTTCAATACTTACGGCTTGTAAGTCCCGGCGGTCAAGGACTCTTCAGCCGTTTGAAAACGAGTGACAGTCCGGTTGGCCCACAAGTGGACACGAGACCCCTGTATCTTAGGAGACTCATTTGAGCTTTACACCTCGGCGGAATCAGACTCGAAAGAAGAGGTTAGTAAAACAGCTATGTTTCGCAATTGGAATCTGCTCTTCGGCAAAATACGCCGCACGACCTATTCTCTCTTACGGCGCATCGAACTAGCGCTGACCTGGCGGTGGAAGCGGGCTATGTATTCCTTGCGTATCGGCTGGGCACAACTGAGCATACTGTTGCCCCTAATACCCAGGCCGCGCCCCCATGCCTTGCCTGAAACTCTGGTTGTTTCTCTCACCTCCTATCCTCCCCGTTTCCCCACACTAGCCAAAACGCTACGCAGTCTTTTGAGGCAAACCATCAGACCAGATCGAATGGTGTTGTGGATAGCTCATGCAGATTTCGAACTGCTTCCGCAAGAAGTGCTCGATCTACAATCCCGTGGGCTGGAAATCAGGCTCACGGAAGACAGAAGGTCTTACAAGAAGATACTTCCAGCACTGGACGCCTTTCCAGCCGCGTTCATTTGTACGGCCGACGATGATATGTATTACTGGCCAACATGGCTGGAAGAGCTCGTCGATGGAGTGGAGGAAGGCGGCTCAATCGTGCCCTGTCACCGTGCCCTTGAGATAGCGTTTGATTCGGAAGGAAGGCTCAAGTCCTATCTCGAATGGGATCTCGATGTAGTGCGGAGAGAGGAGTCGGAGCGCTTCTTTGCTGTGGGCGTGGGAGGAATCTTGTACCCTCCCGGAATTCTCAATCACGATGCAACGGATCGAGACTTTGCCCTCACATTATGTCCGTTCGAGGACGATGTTTGGCTTTTCTGGATGGCACGGCGGAACGGAGCCAGATATAAGACCATCGGACACCATCGAGCATTTCTGAATTGGCGTGGATCTCAGGAGCAGGGACTATGGGAGGAGAACCAAAAAGGCCGTAGTGACGTTCAAATCAGACGATTGATCGACAAATATGGTTTCCCTGGTCATCCGGTGTGACTTACTCAATCAACCTGCTCCGCGATCCGGTGCGCGGTTTCTTGAATCGACATGAAAGCCTCGAACCGTCTGCGGAATCTAATATAACAATCTTTCGGAGATTCTTCGACAGACTGCCTGGTTGTAGGTTTTCACAGGATTCACTTTCTTCTTTAACAAACGGAGTTATGAAATGAATGTTCATTTAGACAAACCTTCTGTGAGTGTAGTGATCCCGGCATACAACGCAGAGCACTTCATCTCCAATGCGATCCAGAGCGTCCTCACTCAGACAGTTGAAGTGGACGAGATTATCGTTATAGACGACGGTTCGTCTGACCGGACGGTCGAGTTAGCCTCGGCCTTTCCAAAAACTCGCGTACTGAAACAGCCTAATGCAGGGCCAGGAGCCGCGAGGAATACAGGTATTCATGCCGCTTCAGGCAATTGGATTGCGTTCCTCGACAGTGATGACGTTTGGACCCCTCGAAAAACAGAGATCCAACTGAAGTGCATTACACCGGAAGTGGGAGTCATTCATGCCAATCGATTCGATCCCATCCATTTCGGAGACCTCTGGCACAGGCAGGCTCATATCTCGCCCAGTGGAGCGCTTGTGAGGAAGCAGGCACTGCTCGACGTTGGCTGCTTTGAGGATTCGCGCGCCGTCTCAGATGACCTTACCTTGTGGCTGAAGATTTCGTTGACGGATTGGCGCATTGTCAGGTCGGAGACAGATCTGTTTCTTAATCAGGGGAATGAGCAGAGTTTTTCGACGAACGAATCCAGAATGGCGGGGATGGAATTGAAGACTCTCGATATGGTGGGAGCGCGTGTCCGCTGCCAGCCCGAGGAAATCGAGCGAATAAAGCTGGCTAGCAGGATTGAATATGCAAAGAACCTGATAGTCTGCCATCGATGGGACGAGGCTGCGCAACTGCTGCAAGAGAGCGCTCCAGGTTTAGCCTCCCGGTGGCTTTCGCTGGCAGGTTTCCTTAAAGTGAACCGCCTCGCCCGTACCAGTCTAGTGAGATGGCTTCAATCCATCGACGGGCAATATCAATCGCATATGTGTTCGGGCCAGTGCAACCTGCCAGAGCTTCGAAGAAAACAGTGCATGGAATGCTGTAAAAAGCCCTATTTTCGGCCCTCAGGATCCCAATAGGTCGTCAAGCAAACCGGCGATGCCTATGCCTTTGATTTATGCCGAATTCGCGGGGTGTCTTGATAGTAGGCCATGTAGGCATCTGCCATCGATTGCAAAGTAAAGGTCGATTGAAACGCTGTTTCTGCATTCCTCGATAACTGTGCACGCTCCAAATCGCCGCTAGCCAGACGCAGCATCATCGCAGCCATGTCTGCTTGATCTGTCGCCGGCACGGCAAATCCTGAATTCGTCAGCCGAACGACCTCTGCCATGCCGCCTACATCGGTCACTATTGCAGGCAAGCCGAGCGAAAATGCCTGTAACAGTGACATCGGCAGCCCCTCCGACGTGGACGACATAATGAAAGCATCCGCTGCTGATAAAAATGGCGCCACGTCAAGTCGCTGCCCCCAAAATGTCACCTCTTCAGAGATGCTCAATTCAGCGGCTAGGCTCTCTAACGCCCTGCGTTCGCTGCCATCCCCCACCATCCAAAGCCGCAGGTCCGGCATGGATGAATGAGCAACGCGAAAGGCATTGAGCAACAGCGCGTGGTTCTTTACCGGCACGAGCCTGCCTACATAGAGCAGGGTAAATCCGATCTTCCGAGGCCATTTCTCTTTAGTGACGCGGTGAACCGGAGCCGCGCCATTGTATATGCGAACGATTTTTCGTTCTGGAATCGTGCGAATGCTCTTCAGGTTGTCCACAGTTGCGTCACAAATTCCGACAATCCAGTCGCAGAATCTGGCCGCAAGTGCGTATTTCAACTCCACAGCCATCTTGTGCGGCGGGGCCACCAGGCTATGTCGAGTCGAGACAATGCTCTTAACGCCCGCCATTCTAGCGGGCATGGCCGCGTAGATCGTTGGTGTCGGGTTATGAAGATGGACAACATCGGGCTGCAGCTTCTTGAAGATGTTGAAGAAATTCCGCATAGAGTCTGGCAGGTGCCGACCCACATTTGGCTCCACAACAAAGCCTTCTTGCTGCAACCGTTCGCCTAGCGCGCCAAGAGCCGCGACAGCATAGACATGCGGATCGTGCCCCTGTTCTCGTTGCAGGCGGCAGATTTGCGACACCAGCATCTCGGCGCCGCCCATCTCCATGCTGTCTACAACATGCGCAATCCTCATAAAGTCTGCCTAACTCGCTCGCGGAGGGGCGCCAATCTGCACTTTGAGCCTCGACCTTCTCGCGTAATCAGATTGATGGCCCGAATCAGCGCATCAGGTTCAAGATCCGGAGCATGACGTAAAGCATAAAGACCAGCGAAACCGCGAATATCCCTGAGTATGGCAACAGGCGCGCCAGCCGCAAGCGGGGAGCAACCATCCCGCGCTGCAGAGCCATCTCGTAAACCACTTCTACCATGCCGCCCAGCAGGAACAGCGTCATCACAAACGCTCGAGACAGAAACCACCCTGCAACCAGGAAGCCGCTAAGCGACAAGACCATCAGACGTCCCAAGTGGTTGATCTCGGCCTTATCAATACTCTCAATTGTCCTCGTCGCTCTGGGAAAGAGTTCCGTTTCTTCAACGACAACATCTTCCTCGCTTACATGCTTTGACGAAGCAACCACCAGAACATCCCTCACCGTGGGAAACAAGAACAGGCACCAAAAGAACAGGCCGAAAAAGCCCAGTTCTGCCGCGCAAACAGCGACCGAGTTATGCGCAGTTTGGCCGAGATAGTCCGGTAGATTTCCAAAACCGACTCCGAAGAGCGGATGAGACTTAAACAACTGCAGGCTCTGGCTCCATAGGGTCGTGCGGTCTTCTCCAGCACTGGCTGAAATATCCCGTCCTCCTGTAAATTGCAGTGCCATTGCCATGGCGAACAGTCCGCCAGCGACCAACAGAGCAAGAACCATGCCAATGCGACGTCGCACCATCATAACCGCCACCACAATCAAAGCAAGAAGGGCTCCTCTGGAGTGGGTGAGGAAAATCCCGAGCAGCAGCACGCACACTGGAAGCGCCACGCAGATGGCGTTGAAGATCACCTTCTTCGGCCGCCAGAAAATGAAAATTAACGGAATCACGCAGACGGCCAGTTGGCCAAAATCATTCGGGTCGTTGATCAGCCCCAAACCCCTCAGCCGGAAAAACCATTCACCCGCATCGCTTCTCATCTCAAAAAGGTAGGGATGCTGCGCATCCCACGCGTTCGCTTCGAAGCTTTCCGTATACGCTGGCTGGCCATAGGCGTCCCGGGGAATTCCGTGGACCAGATCCAGACTCCCGTTCGCAATCACAAACAAACAAACGAAAAGCATGACGGCGATGAGTACTTGCAGCTTCTTCTTTGTATTGCAGTGCAGACATACAATGAAGTATCCGAATGCGCTCGGAATGAAACCCAGGAACGCGTTCACGGCTCCTCCGGCCCAATGCGCACCTATGAGCACAGACATGAACACCGCGAACGTCAGTCCTGCCAAAGCCAGCGACTGTGGCGACCTAAGGGTGAATGATCCGATCAGCCTTGGCAGGGATACGAGCAAAACCAGGACTGCAAGAATCCACTCAATGTGGTAAGCCGCGAGTGGCCCAAACAGGACCGCCGGCGTTAAGTAATAAGTAACGAAATAGAGAACGCTTAAAACAAAGCCCATCTTGAGTATTCTGTCCTGAAACCGGCTCCCATAATCAGGCTAGCCAAAATGTGGTGATACGACTTACTTCGCCAGCATCGTGATCGTCAATCTCTGAACACTGTTTGCATGGCCCTAACTACCTCCATAAACAGTGTCGAGAACCAGTCCAGAAGCGGTAAAGCCAACAACTGATCGAGCAACGTGCAGTTCACACCGAAACAATTGGACCTTCCGCAATTAACGAGCCGAAGAGTAACGAGCAGATTTCTCTTCCGTCGCGACCGCTAATTCGCGGAGTTTGGCATCAATCCTCTCGCCTAGCCGCCGCGCAGCCGGGTCGCGCAATATGTCTTCGTGAGTGGCTTCAATTTCGAAGCTCTCCATGCCGCCCCGAATGACTGGTTCCCAGCCCAGGAAATAGTCCTCAAAAGGATCATCGCTGCGCTCGTTCACCCGGTAGACTACTGCACCGCCGCCATAAGGTTTGGGGACGAATTTGCGTAAAAGAGCGGGCCCAACCTTAATTAGACGCCTCAGAATCGCTTCAAGACTCGTTCCAGCTGCCTGTTCTATTTCCACCGAGGTGGGGTCGGAATCGAAGGTAATCCGGCCTTGCTCGCCTTTGGTCATTTTTTTGATTGAGCGCTGGAAATGAATGAACATGGCCTTGAAGCAGCCATCCAAGTAGCGAAACCATGCACTTGGGGGCAACGTGAGGATTTTTTGCGAATGCTGACGCGCGCGGCGGATAAAGAACTTCAAAAGGCGGAGCACCATTTCGCCCGTTGGGTTGAATCTGAGGTACGCAGGGTTGTAGCTATCAATCAGGATAAGTGAAGCCACAGGCTCACCCGACTGTTCAAGCATGCGCGCCATTTCGAATGCCACCGCGCCACCAAAGCAGTAGCCACCGAGATAATAAGGCCCGTGAGTCTGCACTTTGCGAATCTCGTCAAGATAATAACGAGCTGCCTCCTCTACGCTGTCAAACGGTTCGGAACCGTCCAGCCCCTTACCCTGAAGACTATAGAACGGCAAATCGACATCCATGGCCATCGCAAGAGGCCACATGCCGATCGCAATGCCGTCTGATGCATGGACACAAAAGAATGGCGGCCGCGCAAAGGTGCCTGGCCGAACCTGTATGAGAACTTGCTGTTTGTTCTCTTTCTGGCCCTGCAGCCTTTCCATTCCCTTAATGGCCGTCGTAGAATCCTCAGTATTTGGAAGAAGCTTCGCGATTTCTGCAATCGTGGGATTCTCAAAAAAATCCTGCACAGGAAGGTCGACATCGAAAACTTCCCTGATCCGCGAAAGAGCCTTGAACACCATCAAAGAATGCCCGCCCAAATCAAAGAAATTGTCGTTGACGCTGACAGCATCTACCTTCAACAATTCGGCCCAAATGGCGGCGAGTGCTTTTTCCGCTCCAGTGCGCGGGGCGTCCATTATTGTCGTGACCGGGATATTTTCGATCGTAGAATCTTCAGTATTCGGAAGAAGCTTCGCGATTTCTGCAATCGTGGGATTCTCAAAAAAATCCTGCACAGGAAGATCGACCTCGAAAACTTCCCTGATCCGCGAAAGAGCTTTGAACACCATCAAAGAGTGCCCGCCCAAATCAAAGAAGTTGTCGTTGACGCTGACTGCGTCTACCTTAAACAATTCGGCCCAAATGGCGACGAGCGCTTTTTCCGTCCTAGTATGAGAGGCGACAACTGAGGCCGAGAACGCAACACTCTGGTTGGAGGGAGCCGGCAGGGCTTTGCGGTCGACCTTGCCATTTGGTGTGAGCGGCAATGACCCAAGAATGACGAAATGCGCCGGCACCATGTATGTGGGCAATCTCCGTTCCAGGAAAGCGCGCAGCTCTCCAGAGGCCAGAGACAGGTTTTTCGCTGGGATGACGTAGCCTACCAACTGCCGGTTTCCGGGTTCATCTTCGCGCGCAAGCACGGCGCACGATTGGACTGCGGGATGACTCGCCAGCGCGGCTTCGATTTCGCCCAGCTCTATGCGGTATCCCCGCACCTTCACCTGGTTGTCCACGCGGCCCAGGTACTCCAATATTCCATCTGCGCGGTAGCGGGCAAGGTCGCCGCTTTTGTAGAGACGAGATCCTGGCGCACCGGAGAACGGATCTGGCAAGAACCGTTCTTCAGTCAGTTCCGGACGGTTCCAATATCCTCGCGCCACGCCTGCGCCGCCAATATACAGCTCACCTGTTTCGCCAAGAGGGACCGGCTTCAGATCCGCATCCAGCACGTAGAGCTGAGTATTGTCGATCGGACGGCCGATGGGAACCGAGCCGCTGCTCGGGTCGCCAGCCTGAACCTCATAGACGCAGCAGCCCACAACCGTTTCCGTAGGACCATACTCGTTTATCAACCGGGTTGCGGGAGCGAATTCTCTCCACAACTTCAGTTTTTCAGCAAGCAAGTTTTCGCCGCCAATGACAAATACATTTGTCATATCCGCGGCCTCATCCGGAGCAAGCTGTTGACTGAGCAGTTCCAAATGAGCAGGAGTGATTTTGACGAGACTTCTGCCCTTCTGCCGCTTAAGCGCTGTCAACAAGCTCTGCGCAGCTGCATCCTCGGCAAGCAGCTCGACCCGTGCCCCTGCCAGCAGCGGCGTATACAAACTTGTGACAGTCAGATCAAAAGAAATCGAACTATGAACCGGAACCGCGCCTCCAGCTTTCACTCCATATGTCTTGATCGCCCATGTCAGATAGTTGACAAGCCCGCTTTGCAGGATCATCGCTCCCTTGGGAGTGCCAGTCGAACCCGAGGTATACATCACATACGCCAGATTCGAGGGAGTCGATCTCGAGTCAAGATTGCTCTGACTTTCCTGGGCGATCGTTGGCCAGTCGGAATCCAGACACACGGTCTTCTCGTGGGCCGGGGAAAACAAGTGTTCGCAGCGTTTTTCTGTAAGCAGCACCTGAACCGCGGCATCCTCAACCATAAAGGAGAGCCGCTCTTGCGGGTACGAGGGATCGAGCGGCACATAGGCCCCGCCGGCCTTCCACACGCCCAACAGGCCAGCCACCATCTCGGGTGAGCGTTGCAGGCAGACTCCGACCAGGCGGTCAGGCCCGACTCCAAGCCTGCGCAGATAATGAGCGATTTGGTTGGCGCGCTGGTTCAGTTCTCTGTAGCTGAGCCGCTGTTCATTGAAGACGACAGCGATGGCGTCCGGATCTCGTTCTACTTGCTGCTCAAACAACTGATGCGTGCAAAGCGCCGGGAATTCCACACAAGTGTCGTTCCATTCGTACAAGAGTTGGTCGCGCTCCGCCTCCGACAGGGATCGCTTAGCATGGAGATTGCCCCCCATTTCTTCAATCGCTGACCCGCCCAATGGTTGATCAAGCATTTGGTTCGGAGCCCCCATGGCTTGTGTCAATTCCTTTTGCCCCCGTGAAAATTCTTGCAACTGCCGGGCCTTCTTGATCGGGCATAATCAGGCCACGGCTCTTACCATGTTCAAATCGAATATCCGATCATCTCTTTCATGATCTCGTTGGTACCGCCATAAATGCGTTGCACGCGGCTGTCGGTCCACATGCGCGCAATCGGATACTCGGCCATGTAGCCATAGCCGCCATGCAACTGAACGCACTCGTCGATGACGCGGCACTGGCACTCCGTGAGCCAATACTTCGCCATCGCCGCGGTAACCGCATCCAACTTTCCTGCCACAAACCGTTCAATACAGTGATCGACAAAGACACGCCCAATCTGAACTTCGGTCTTGCATTCCGCCAGCTTGAAACGCGTATTCTGAAAATCGAGCAGCGGTTTTCCGAATGCGATTCGCTCTTTTACATACCTGCTTGTCAGGGCCATAGCCTGCTCCGACATCGCGACCGCGCCAACGCCGATCGAAAGCCGCTCATATGCAAGTTGCTGAACCATCTGGCTGAACCCCTTGCCCTCGGAACCAAGCAGATTCGCCGCCGGAACGCGCACGTCATTGAAGAACAACTCGCAGGTATCCAACGCATTCATCCCTACCTTGTCGAACGGGCTGCCTGTGCTGTATCCCGAAAGCTGTTTTGGTTCGACCACAATCAGCGACATGCCGTGGAAACCTGCAGCCGCGGGGTTGGTCTTCACCGCAACGCACACCAGGCTCGCCTTGTGGCCATTGGTGATGAACGTCTTCGACCCATTGATAACATAGGTATCGCCTTCGCGCCGAGCAGCGGTTTTCACTCCCGCCAAGTCAGAGCCGGCCGCCGGTTCCGTCATGGCGATGGCAGCCACCAATTCGCCGCGGCTCATTCTGGGAAGCCAATTACGTTTCTGTTCCTCGGTGCCAAAAGCAAGAATATAATGGCCCACAATACTCTGCACGCCTGAGCCGAAACTGACACCCGCCGCCGCAAGTTCTTCGGTCACAACGCACTCATGGGCGAATGTCCCGCCTCCACCGCCGTATTCTTCTGGGACATCCGGGAGCAGGATGCCTGCCTTCCCTATTGCGGTCCATGCTTCGTCGTCCGGACCGTGCTGCTGGCGCCATCGTTCCTGATGCGGCACAAACTGTTCTTGGAGAAACTGGCGAACCGTTTTGCGGAACAACTGCAACTCTTCGTTCATCCATGGCGATTGATACGTCGTGCGTGCCATTTCTATCCTTTCAATGTGTACCTAGGTTTATGATATGCTGCAAACTTTCTAACCAGGTAAAACGGATGGAAACCAGCAATTCTTCAATTTCCACGCCGATATTGGAGGACCAGACGGAAACAGTACCTTAACAGGAAACGACGGCGTGCTCACGGAAAAGTTCAGACACGTGAATGCTACCAAGCCATGGCAATGCCTCGTATGGTTACCAAGGTAACTCATTATACCGCATAAATAAAGGCCTCGGCCGGCGCCACTCCTCAGATTCGCCCGCACAGGTCAGTCAGCCTCCTCCGGTGACGTGCAACGCGATGCAATTCTGTCGGATTGATCATGATCAACCGGATGACTCGCTTCTTGATGGCGCTCTTTTTTGATCAACAAAACTCCTGGCAGCGAGGGACGGACCGGGACGAAGGTTTCTGTCTTGAAAATGCAATCGGCGTTGTTGACGGATGCCCGCTTGACGATTTCCGAAAGAAGCGGCGCCTGGGTGCAAACCGGCAATCGCGTAAAGCAAATCATTGTTGGTCTCAACGCCAAGGTCTGCACAATTACGCGCGTGCACACCACCATCCTCGGGCATATTTTCTCGCATCTGCTGTCCTATCCCCATTTGATGCGAATCTCCCGTCTGGCCCATCGGGCTGCAATTTGGTTATTGTCAAACCAGAGTGCACGAATAACAATCCCCATTTCGTGTAAGACTGATTTGGACCTAATGGATTAGGCAAAGAAGCAATAGTACCCAGACCGGCTGATTACTTTGACCCGAGATTTTTTGACAGGCCAAAGAAGCCTATTCGATACTTGGAATCAGTGGCCCCGTTCTAGGCACGCCTTCAGCCAACAGCGGTTTCCTGCCAACGGCAAATCGACCCCATGAAACTTCCTCGACATGCAGAACTCTGGCTAGCGCCGTACCTGAAGGATCGTCTGCGAAAAAGCATGCGGCCTGCAAGGCCAAAGCGCGCCTGGGTCGCAATCACCGATCACTATGAACCTCTGGGCATGGGGGCATCCCTTGATACCGCTCTCGGGCGCGTCGCGCAGTGGCGCGATAAGTGGCCGCGCATTGCAAGCGACGCTCCTCTTGATGCATCTGGACAGTGTCCTCAATACAGCTTCTTCTACCCTCAGGAAGAGTATCGCCGCGAGCTGCTCGACGGTATCGCGGAGATGGTGCGCCTGGGCGTCGGCGATGTGGAAGTACACCTGCACCACGACAATGAAACGCACGACTCCTTCATCCGGAAAGTCACTGAATACTGCCGCCAGCTCACAGAAACCCATGGATTGCTTCACCAGCAGGATGGGCGCACGGTCTTCGGATTCATTCATGGAAACTGGGCATTGGATAATTCGCGGCCAGATGGCAAGTGGTGCGGACTCAACGGGGAAATCGCTCTACTGCGCGATCTCGGCTGCTATGCCGACTTCACCATGCCGTCGGCTCCCTCAGCGACTCAGGCGAGGATCGTAAACCAGATTTACTGGTGCACGAACAATGCCGATAACCGGCCCAGATCCTTCGATCGTGGAATTGAAGCTACTGTAGGCGGCGGCAGACGCGGCGACTTACTTATGATTGCCGGGCCTCTCGGCGTGCGTTTCGGAGGAAGGCTTATGCCGCGCATTGAGACTGGAGAACTGGCGGGTTACGACCTGCCGACGCTTTCGCGGGTGCGCCAGTGGTTTGACCTGGCTCCCACCATCGGCGAAAATCTCTTTCTCAAGCTCTATACCCACGGCGCTCAGGATAGAAACCTTGAGCCACTGCTCAATGGCGGCCTAGCCAACCTGTACCGCTGGCTTGCGGAAGAGGCGGACCGCCGAGGTATTGAGATTCACTGGGCCACGGCCTGGCAAATGTACCAGGCTGCGGACGCTCTGATTCATGGCCGCCAACCTGTTCCCTTCCCGGCGGCCATTGAAGAGGGGGCGAGCCGATGAGCCGCCTGAACGTTCTCCTTGTCACCTATTCGTTTCCTCCCGCCGGAGGGGTCGGCGTACTGCGGGCCTCGAGTTTGGCACGCTATTTTCCCGCTGAAGGAATCCGGCTCGATGTGCTCACCGCACACAACGCCTCCGCGGTTGGCGCCGACTCCGCCTTGCTGAGGGATATTCCGAGCGAAGTCACTATCCATCGCACCATCACACTCGATCTTCCCTTCGGCATCAAGAAGTGGATCAAGAAGCTGATCACTGCAAGAAAATCTTCCCCAGGAAAAGCCGCGGCCTCTGCCAATAAGCCGAACTTCCTCAAGAGAATTCTTCAAGACATTCTGCTTCCCGACCCTCAGGTGACCTGGCTTCCATCGCTCACGCGCGCAGCCCGGCGAATCGTCAAGACGCGCAAGATCGATCTCGTACTCATCACGGTGCCGCCATTCTCCAGCGTCCTTCTGGTTGAGAAGCTCCGCAAGGAATTTCCGCGGTTGCCCATAGTAGTTGATTTTCGCGATGAGTGGCTCTCGACCACCATCAACCTTGTCAGTTTCAGCCGCAGTGAGCGGGCTCTCCAAGTCGCCCGGGATTCAGAAGCAAGCGCCGTCAGGAACGCGACCGCCGTTGTTTCAGTCACTGAAGCCGCACGCCGAGAAATTCGCTCCCGTTATCCCCACGAGCAGGAAGCCAAGTTCCAACTGATCCCCAATGGATTCGATGCCACGCGGCTGCGTGGCTCCGTTTCCGCGCCAAAACACAGGTCCGGCGAAAAGATCGTGGCCACCTACGTCGGCACCATCTATGGTTCAACCGAGCCAACCACCCTCGTTGAAGCCATCCTGTCGCTGCCTCCCGACGTAAGATCTCGATTCAAACTCCGCTTCATCGGCCACATTGAGGAACCGCGCTTCCGCGAGTCCCTGCTGCAACTGGGCGATATGGTGGAACTCATGGGCTTTCTGCCACAGAGCCAGGCGTTGGCCTTGATGGACGAAACCGACTACGTGCTGCTCATCACCCATGACCCGCTGAACGTTGCAGCCAAATTCTACGACTACATCGGCTCCGGCAAGCCGATTCTTGCCACCGTCCACCCTGGGGGGGACGCGCGTCGCCTGCTTGAAGAGCTAAATGCGGGCTGGTGGGCTGACAGCCGCGATGTCGAAGGCATACAGCGGCTCTTCACCGATGCCGCTGGGCGCGGCGATTCGTTGCAGGCGGTATTTCAACCCAACCTTCAAAGAGTCGCCCAATATGAACGCAAGCCGCTGGCAGCTCGTTACGCAGCGCTTTTGTACTCCATAGCCGGCAGGCAGCGTGACGGGGACTTAACAGCGGCGCAAGCCGAACTTGCCCAAGAGGTCCGTTAGCCATGCTCAGGATTGCCGTCGTCACTGCGCATTTCCCCAGTTCGGCGCAACCGACGCATGGCCGGCCCGCATTTCAAACCCTGCGGATTCTTTCCGCCACATGCAATGTGCAGGTCTTTTATCCCCACGCAGTTTATCCGTCCCTGCTCAGGCCGCGCAGCCGCATCTACAGCGGTCTCGACCCGTCCTACAGCTTGCCCGGCGTGAAGGCCGGCTACTACGATTACCCCGCCATCCCCATGATCTCCCGGCCATTCAACGGGCAATTAGCCGCACGCACCCTCCTGCCTCACGTGCGCAGCTTCGCACCCGATATAGTCTTCAGCTATTTTCTTTACCCCGATGGATATGCGGCACTCAGAATTGCCCAAGCCCTCAAGGTTCCCGTAGTCGCAATGGGAGTTGGGTCCGATGTTCACAGCATCAAGGACCGCTCTTCAGCCATGCGAACGCGCACAGTGCTTCGCGAAGCCGATTTCCTCGTAGCCATCAGCGAAGATCTGCGCCAGCGAATGGTCGCCATGGGCGCTCCGCCACAGAAAACCCGCGCCATCGTCAGCGGATGCGATCTTTACGTCTTTCACCCCATGGACCGTCTTGAGGCGCGGCAGAAGTTGCACCTCGATCCCGGCTACGAAGCCGTCGTCTACATCGGACGCATGGACATGAAGAAGGGTCTCGGCGAACTGGTCGAGGCAGCTGCTTCGCTCCATTCCAGCCGGCCCAATCTGCATGTATATCTCATCGGCGAAGGATCGGACAGGCCTATCGTCGAGGCAGCGATTCAGTCCAACAACGCCGCCGGCTACATCCACGCGCTGCCCGAGTGTTCCTTCGACGAGGTAGCGGTCTGGATGACAGCCTCCGATCTGGTCACCCTGCCAAGTTACATGGAAGGCTGTCCCAATGTCGTTCTAGAGGCGCTCGCCTGTGGCCGGCCTGTGGTGGCCAGCAACATAGGCGGCATCCCGGAGATTATGGATGAGACCTGCGGACGCCTTGTACTCCCTCGCGACCTCAGCGCACTGGCACAAGCTCTTGCATCGGTTCTTGACAGATCCTGGGACGCCAAGGCAATCGCCGCACACGCGGGCCGAGGCTGGAAGACCGTCGCGGAAGAACTCCTCGCTATCTTCGAACCGCTGGTCGCCGCCCGAAAAGCAGCAGTCCATAGTTGATAACATCCCGCCACAAGGCATCTACTTCGCCCCCTGCCAACCCGCACCCCCACAATCCTTTGCGCCGCCCGCCTCACTTGATTGTTGTATTGTGAACTTTACGGCGGCAAGGGAAAATGGTTCTTCCAATGGACGTTATAGGCCAGTGGCGGAATTCAGCCTGTGCGCCGTGTTCCGTGTTTCTCCGGGAAGGATAGGTCAATGAGCCTCAAGGCAGTGATCGTTGGGTGTGGCAAAATCGCGGATGCGCACGTCGAGGAGCTCAAGAAAATTCCCTCGGCTCAATTGTGCGCCGTCTGCGACCTGGAACCGATCATGGCCGAGCAGTTGGCGGTTCGCTACGGCGTTCCCCGATGGTACTCCGATGTCGCAAAGCTGCTCGCCGAGGAAAAGCCCGATGTCGTCCACATCACAACACCACCGCAATCGCACCTCGCCCTTACCAGAGTCGCTGTCGCGGCCGGATGTCATGTCTTCCTTGAGAAGCCCGTTGCGCTTCGCCACCGCGACGCCGAGGCCATTGTCGCCGCGGTCGTCGCAGGCGGAAGAAAACTTGCAGTGAACTACTGGCCAAGATTCGAGGCTCCCGCTCTCGAGTTGCGGCGCCTCTACGAAACAGGCGTACTCGGCGATCCAGTTCATATCGAAAGCTCATACGGTTACGATCTGGCAGGCGACTTCGGAATGGCTCTCCGGCGCGATCCCAACCACTGGGTGCGCCAGATGCCCGGAAAGTTGTTTCAGAATGTCCTGGACCACGTCATCAACAGGATCACGCCATTTCTGGCCGACGAACAGCCCTTCATCCATGCGGTCGCCTATTGTGGAGACACAAGTGCCGACCAGTCCCGTCCCGATGCCCTTCTCGACGAGCTGCGTGTCCTCATCCGCGGCGAGCATACCAGCGCTTATGCAACCTTCTCCGCAAACGCCCGCCCCATCGGGCAGACTCTTCGCGTCTATGGAACCAGAAACACGGCCTTCGCCGACTTCGGAGCACGCACTGTCGTCCTCGAACGGAAACAGACATTCCCGTCGGCTCTTGGCCGTCTCTTCCCTCCCTTCCTGGTCGCGAAAGATTATCTGCGTCAGGGATTGAAGAACGTGAACAGCTTCTCGCATGCCCGCTTCCATTTTTTCGATGGCATGCGCCGTTTACTCGGCGATTTTTATTCGAGCATTGAAAACGACACGCCGCCGCCGCTCGACTACGCGGAAATACTGCGCGTCACCTCCATCATGGAGAGGATATTCGATCAGGTTTATCCGGAGGTGCAGCGTTGAAAGTCCTGGTTACGGGTGCGGGCGGATTCCTCGGAACGCATGTCGTCGAGCGCCTCCTCGCCCATGGATACACCGACATCCGCTGCCTTCTCCGCGATCGCTCCAAGACTGCGCGGCTCCTCGCCGTGTCCGAGTCTTACCCCGCGGCGCAACTGGAATTCTGCTACGGCAATCTGCGTTCGCCATCCGTCTGCGCCCAGGCAGTAGCCGATGTCTCGCTGGTCGTGCATCTGGTTGCGGGAATGAAAGGCGCTGCCGCGGAACTCTTTGCCGATTCAGTGGTCGCCTCCCGCAACTTGCTTGATGCTCTTGAAGCCCGCGACGGCATTCCGATGGCTCAAACCCGCGTGGTTCTTGTCAGCTCTTTCGGCGTCTACGGCGTAGCGTCGTTGCGGCGCGGCACACGCATCGATGAATCCACGCCCCTCGAAGCTCATCCCGAACTGCGCGATACTTACTCCCATTCCAAGCTCCGGCAGGAGCAGTTGTTCTGGGAGTATCGCCAGAAGAACGGTTTCGAACTCGTCGTTCTGCGGCCCGGCGTCATCTATGGCCCTGGCGGCGGAGCCTTTTCAAACCGTGTCGGCTTGCAGATCGGGCCGCTCTTCTTCCACCTTGGCGGAAACAATCTGTTGCCCCTGTCCTACGTCGTCAACTGCGCTGAAGCTATCGCGCTTGCGGCTGCACACTCCGACTCCGCAGGCCAGGTATACAACGTCCACGACGATGTGCTGCCCACCGCATCCAGCTATCTGCGCGAGTACAAACGGCATGTAAGAAAGATCAGATCAATCCGCCTGCCGTATTTTGCCACCAGGATACTCGCCGGCCTTCTTGAGCGGTATCATCGCCGGTCTCAGGGCCAGCTACCCGGCATCCTCACCCGCTACAAAGCCGCCGCGGCCTGGGGCGGAAACTGGTTCGACAACCGAAAGCTCCACGCTTTGGGATGGAGCCCGTTGGTATCAACGCCAGACGCAATGGCACGGACCTTCGAGTATCTGCGGCAGAAAGATGCAAAGCTGCCGTAAGCGAGGGCCGCCCTGCGCTCGTGCCAGAGCATTTTCACCATTGGGGTAGAGCAGGTTTGAAGGG
This sequence comes from uncultured Occallatibacter sp., assembly GCA_964419175.1. GTDB lineage: Bacteria > Acidobacteriota > Terriglobia > Terriglobales > Acidobacteriaceae > Telmatobacter. Next base: position 39,028 of record CAYQOQ010000010.1, read on the forward strand.
TACGGGCTTCAGGTGAAGGGTACGGGCTTCACAGGCTGCGGAAAAACTCAATGTTGGCGTAAAACCTGGGCGCTTTGTAACAGGGCACGACTTTAGTCGGGCCGAAAATGTCCCAAAATGAACGAGGGCTTCAGCCCCTGCAAAATTTCTCTTCGCCCAAAGATCAAAATCTACCCTTTTTCCGCAGCCCGTTCAGCCCGTATGTCCAATTCGGCAATAGAAACGAGGGCTTCACAGGCTGCGGGAAAACTCCACCCGGGCGGTAGGCCGGGGATTTATCCCCGGTGTAAATGCAATGGAATGAACGTGGGCTTCAGCCCCTGAGGGAATGAGCATTCCTCTATACCATTTCTGAAACTGCGCCAGAGTCTTCTGATTTTTTGTCCTTGCCAACTACCGCTGGCCGGGCTCCGTAGACCCTTTCTTGCGCCCCCATCCTGGAGCCGAGTTGCCCTCCGAATCCTGCAGCTTATAAAGAAGCGATCTGTAGCTGATATTGAGCCATTCGGCCGTCTTGCGGCGGCTCCAGCCATTCGCCTGCAGAACCTTCAGAATGATCTCCCGCTCTAAACCGCGCGTAGCGGCCTTGGTGATCTGCTTCAGGGAAATGGGGTTGGCCAGATCAATCTCCGGGACGATCGCAGCCGGCACAGCAGACACAAGATCCGCCGCCACAGCCTCCTCGTCGCCAATCAGAACGTAGCTGCGGATCATGTTCTCCAGTTGCCGTATATTGCCGGGCCAGTTGTAGCGGCGCATCATGCGCGCAATTTCACGGGAGAGCGGCTTCGGACTCAGCTTGTAGGCCTTCGAATACATATCCAGGAAGTAGTCGATCAGTATCGGCAAGTCCGCTGTTCGCTGCCGCAAAGGCGGCAAATCGATGGTCACGGCGTTGATGCGGTAAAAGAAATCCAGCCGGAAAGTACCCTCCTCGGTCTGTTGCCGAAGATCTCCATTCGCCGCGCACACCAGCCGCGTATTCACTTTCCGCGACTCCTGCCCACCCACGCGCGTAAACGAGCCGTCTTGCAGGACCTGCAGCAGCTTGGCCTGAACTGTCATATCAAGACCGCCAACCTCATCGAGAAACAAGGTTCCCCGATGGGCGAACTCTATCCGGCCGCGCTTGGTCGAATTGGCTCCCGTGAACGCCCCTGCTTCATAGCCAAACAGCTCCGACTCGATCAGGGCATGCGGAATCGCCGGGCAGGTCACCTTCACCCAGGCATTGTTCGCACGGTTCGAGCGCGCATGGATCAGCCTGGCAAAAATGTCCTTGCCAGTTCCGCTCTCGCCCTGCAATAGAACCGGTACTGTCGTTCCAGCGATGCGCTCCAGCTTCTCACGCACAGCAGCCATCGTGGATGTTTGTCCGAAAACTACATCCATCGGCGGCAGATCGCGAATATCGACAAACAAGGCGGCGCGTGCAGATGGCATTCTCTACCCATTTCAGACCTACGTCTCTACTGTTGGGTATAGCAACTTTCGGGCCAGACTCCGGACTTTCATGGACGTCAGATGTCACACAAAAGTAACCGATAAGCAGCCCAAAGGTGATAACCCATGCACTTTCAGTGAATCACATTCAAAGGGCATCTCTCCACTGTGTAAAAACCCTGCACAAATAGAGAAAAGTTTTTCCACTGGCGATGGTAAGATATGGTTTCATGGCTCAGGTTTGGGCTCCCCGTTCTATCTCCTGTTGAGATGATCCGCACTTAAGCGGTCTTTTTCGGCGGCCCGCAGTAAATTGCCATCAATGATGGTTCAAGTTCCTCATCCTGCCCTGTAAGAACATCGAGCGGAACTTGGCCTGAACTGTTTTGGCGGGTGCGGGAGGAAACAGAATGGCAAGTGCGCAAAAGGGAGACGCCAGTGAAGACTAAGGGCAAACGCAGCCCCCATATCGTCGTTCTCGACGGCGACCCAGCAATTCTGGACTACCTCAAAGAGATTCTCGGGGATCGCTTCAGGTTAAGCCTGTTTACCGAGGCTGCGGATCTCAACCGCTGCCTGAGAGAATCCCCTGCGCCTGACTTGCTCCTGATGGACTGGAATATCGTCGAAGACGACTCCGAGGAGAACGCGCTCGCTCTGCTCGCGAAAACGCACACAGCCCTGCCGTCGCTTCCGATCGTTATGCTGGCCTGCTCCGCGGAATTGAAAGAGGTCGTGGCTGCATCCCAGATGGGTGCGGCCGACGTGATCCTCAAGCCATTTCGAAAAAGCGACATCGACGTTGCTGTGCAGCAGTGCCTCAAGAAGCCGGACACCCAAGCGTCCGAAGACGAGGTGGAAGAAATTCCCCTCGACGAGAACACCTCGTTCGTCAGATCCTGCAAGCGCATGCGGGAGATCGAGTCCCAATGCGCCCTGGTCGCGCGCGCCGACATTCCTGTCCTCATCCTTGGAGAGAGCGGTACAGGAAAGGAAGTCGCGGCCATGTTGATTCACAAACTGTCGGCCAGAAGCCAGCGCAGCTTTTTGAAGGTCAATTGCGCGGCCATGCCTGCGGACCTGCTCGAAAGCGAACTGTTCGGCTATGAGCAGGGCGCCTTCACCGGCGCTGTCAAGTCCAAACCCGGCAAGTTTGAGATTTGCAACAGCGGCACCATCCTGCTCGACGAGATTGGCGAAATGCCCTCCGTTTTGCAGGCCAAGCTCTTGCAGGTCCTTCAGGATGGAACCTTCTCGCGCCTCGGCAGCCGCACCAGCGTCAAGGTCGATGTGCGCGTGATCGCAGCAACTAATATCGACATCAAGGCCGCCATTGCACAAAAAATATTTCGCGAGGACCTGTACTATCGCCTGAATGGGTTCACTCTCAAGATGCCCCCTCTGCGCGAGCGCACTGAAGAGATCCCCATCCTGTCTCAGCATTTCATGCGCAAGGTCGCCGCAAAATACGAGTGCGACCCCTTGCCCATTTCTCCGGCACTGTTGCGGGCTCTCACCAGCTACTCGTGGCCAGGCAACCTGCGCGAATTGGAGAACACAATCAAGCGTTATCTTGTCCTGGCCGACGAGCAGGCAATTATCAGCGAACTAAGCCCCTGGGAAGGCGCTGGGGCATCGCTTCCGGCTGGAGAAAGCACAGATGGCGATCGAAGCCTCAAGCACCTCGTTCAGCACGTGAAAGGGGGTGCTGAAGCCGCCGCAATCGCTCAATCGCTGGAGGGTTCGGGCTGGAACCGCAAGGTTGCGGCAAGCGAACTGAAGATCAGCTACAAGGCTCTCTTGTACAAAATCAAGCAGTACAATCTCAGCCCCCCACAACGAAAGCGTCAACCCACGGTCGAGAAAGAATCCAATCTCGATCGTGCTCAGAGCGCCTGAGCCGTCTTGCCGATAATTACCACCCCAAAGCGCACAATCTAGATATGGGTTCCTCTATCCACATCCTAGACAGTCCGCAAACAGACCTCTCGTCGGCCTGCGCCGTGGAACAGCGGGAACTCCACTTGGCTACTTTTCTAGCCAATTTCCCTTACCCCCATCCCCCTCCCTGTCAATTGCACCAATTATGGTGCACTGAAAAAATAAACCATTCATAATCAATACAATACAGGAACCACCAAGTGTACAAGTAGTAAACATGGCGTCATTTTTCACGCATTTTCCGCGGTTTTCTTGCCTAGAATTGCCATCCAAAGCCCCTTTTGGCGCCACGGCCAGTCATTTCTTGGGCACGCGCTAAGTCACTATCGGCGCACAGCAGCTTTGAAGGGTACGCGCTTTAGCATCGGAGGGAATGCTCATCCCACTATTCTTGAAACTGCCCTATTGATTCGGCAAATAAATACCAACAATGTTCGGGTGCCCCATCCTTCGCTTTTTTCCAGCGAAGGGTGGGAACCATGAAGCCCACCTCGCGAGGTCGTCCTCACTACTTCGCCAACTCCGCCTTGATCGCCGCCACCAGCTCCGGCGCATCCGGCTGCGTATCCGGCGCAAACCGTTTCACCACATCCCCCGCGCGGCTCACCACAAACTTCTCAAAGTTCCACGTCAGCTCCGGCTCCGCGTTAGCCTCGATCCCATACCCCTTCAACTTCTCGCGAAACGGCACCTCGGACACGCTGACAGCCGTGGGCTGTGCCGCAATCAGCGCCGCATACAGCGGATGCTTCTCCGGCCCCACAACCGTCACCTTGCTGAACAACGGAAACGTGACCCCGTAGTTCAACGAGCAGAAAGACTGAATCTCCGCCTCGGTCCCCGGCTCCTGGCTCTTGAAGTCATTCGCCGGAAACCCCGCAATCACCAGCCCCTGCCCCTTGTGCTCCTCGTAGAGCTTTTCCAGGCCCTCGTACTGCGGCGTCAGCCCGCACTTCGATGCCACGTTCACAACCAGCAGCACCTTGCCTTTGAACTCGGCCAGGGAAGCGTCTTCGCCGGTAATCTTCTTCACCGGAATGTCATAGATTTTTGCGCTCATAATTCCTCTCTCTTTGAACCTCTCCATATCTTCGATGCAAAGTTCTACCTCAACAACTGCTTCCCCACCTTGATATATAACTCCACCGACTCCAGCAGTTCCTTCTTTGAAAGCTTCTCAAATGGCGTATGCGCCACATGAATCGACCCCGGCCCCAGCAGCACCGGCTCACCCCAGTTGGTCAGTTGCGGAATGTCGGTCGCAAACTTCGCAATCATCGTCGGCAGCCCCTCAACCGCCCGCAGCCGCACAAACGCGAGATCAAGCGTGAAGCTCACTTCCGCCAGCCCCTCGGCCGCCTCCAAAACCGCCGCCCTCACCGGCGCCGAATCGCACACCAGCCGGATCAGTACCTGCGCCTCGGCATGGTCGGCGATCACGTTGGGCGCATGTCCGCCCTGGATCTGCCCGACGTTCACCGTCGTATCCCCGGCGTACTCATCCACCGGCAACTTCAGCTTCAGCAACCGGTCCAGCACCTCGATCATCTTGTGCACGGCACTGTCGCCCAGCTCCGGGTAAGCCGAGTGCGCCATCTTCCCCGTCGATTTCAACGAAACCCTTAACGCGCCCTTCGAAGCCAGCGCCACCCTGTTGTCCGTAGGCTCGCCATTGATCAGGAACCGGCTGCCCTTCGGAGCCAGATTTGCGGCCTTCGCCCCCGCCGAGTCGCGCTCCTCGCCGCTCACAAACAACATCCCAACTTTGAACCCCTCCGCCCGCAGCGCCTCGGCCGCGGCCACCTGCGCGGCCAGAATCCCCTTCGCATCGGAAACCCCGCGCCCATACATGAACTCCGCGTCTTCGCTGTACGGAATGTACGGCGGAACCGTATCCATATGCGTGGAAAACACCAGGTCCGGCGTCTCGCCGGCCACGCCCGCATACACATTCCAGCGCGCGGCGCCCGTAGCGCTCTCGGCCGGTTGCGCCACCGGCGTCTTTTCAACTGCCCAGCCGCGCCCAGCAAGAAAATCGGCCAGAAAATCGCCTACCGCGCCTTCGTTGTAAGTTGTCGATTCAATCTCGCACAACGCACGGGTAAGCCCAATGGGATCGATAGATGCAACCGGAGAACGATCTGTCATGATGCTGCCAGAATACCTCAGAGCCCGCTCCTTAACCCAGCCTTGACTATCGCAGTTCGAATTCTCCTCCCACGAAAACTCGTTCCACATCGCAATCCTCAAAATCGCCGGAAGGCCAGGTTCAGAGGTGATTCCCCCATCCCATGGGGGTAGAATCAGGGGTGGTATGACCTCCACCTGCGCGCCCGCCCAACCTGATCAGCGCCCTGAGATTCACACGTTGCGAAGCGTGTTTCTGCCCGGTCCCGCAGGCCGCCTCGAGGCCGTGCTCAACGAAGGCGCTCCCAATTCCCCTTTCGCGGCATTGGTCTCGCATCCCCATCCCCTGGGCGGCGGCACTCTCCATAACAAAGTCGTCTACCACGCCATGAAGGTCCTCAACGACCCGCAGTGGGGATTCGCCTTCCCTGTCCTGCGCTTCAACTTCCGCGGCACCGGCCTCAGTGAAGGCACGCACGACGGCATCGCTGAAAAAGCCGACGTACTGGCCGCCCTCGACTGGCTCCAAAACGAATACAAACGCCCCATCCTTGCCGTCGGCTTCAGCTTTGGCGCCGCCATGACCGTCGCTGCCTGTTGCGGCCGCAACCAACCCTCCGCCAGCATCCGCGCCCTCATCGCCCTTGGACTTCCCACCCACGCCCAGGACCGGGACTACCACTACTCCTCCCTCAAAACCTGCACTCTCCCCAAACTCTTTCTCAGCGGAGACCAGGACCAATTCGCCCCAGCCCAACAACTGGCCCAGGTAGTCGCCTCCGCCGCCAATCCCAAACAACTGGTGCTCCTCCCCGGCGCCGACCACTTCTTTACAGGCCATCTCGACGCGATGCAATCCTCGCTCTCCAGCTGGCTCAAGGAACAGCTCTCATGACCCCAGCCGCTGATATAGCACTCGACAATCTACACTCGACCGCCACCGAAATCTTTACCGGCGCCATCAAAGCCTGCAACATCGCCGATGCCTTTGACCGCCGTTTGCGCTTCGAAGGCAACACGCTGCATCGCCTCCTTCCCGATGGCTGCGGCCCGGCCACCATCGAACTCTCCAGCTACAAGCGCATCTTCGTCATCGCCCTCGGCAAAGCCGCCGGCCCCATGCTCGAGACCCTGCTCCAACGCATGAAGCGCCGCAAGGGGCTGCGCGGCATCTGCTGCTACAACCAGATGCCCAAGAAACGCAACTGGCGCATCCGCTACTTTGAAGGCGGCCACCCGCTGCCCAATGAAGACACCTTCGCCGCGGCCCGCGCCACCCTGACTCTGCTCAAAAAAGCCCGCAAAGACACCCTCATCTTCTTCCTCATCTCCGGCGGCGGTTCCGCCATGTTCGACCTGCCCATCGATCCGCGCATCACACTAGAGGACACGCGCCACTTCCACCAGGCGCTGCTCGCCTCCGGCGCACCCATCCACGAGGTCAACACCCTCCGCAAGCACTTCTCCGCCGTCAAAGGCGGACGCCTCGCCATGGCGGCTCCCGATGCCACCAAGGTCAGCCTCCTAGTGCCCGACGTCCCCCTGCGCTCGCTCGATGCGCTCTCCTCCGGCCCCACCTCCCCCGACCACTCCACAGTCGATGAAGTGCGCCAGTTGCTGGCCAAGTACGATCTGCCCCACAAATTTCCACCCTCTGTCCGCGCCTTCTTCGAACGCGAAGACCTGCCCGAGTCGCCGGGAAACAAGGGATGGCGTCCCCCCTTCTTTCCCAAGCCGCATAAGCCTGAAGTCGCCCCTACGCGCCGCGTCACAGCCGCCGCCTCCATGACAGACGAAGATCCGGCTTTCCGCGATTCCGTCTTCGAAATTCTCCTCTCCAGCCACGATCTGGTCGAGAACACGCGCACCCTCGCGCAGCAGGCCGGCTATCACACCGTCGTCGACAACAGTTGCGACGACTGGGACTACGCCGAAGCCGCTCGCTACCTGCTCGAGCGCTTCCACGCCCTGCGCGCCCTCCATCCCCGCCTCTGCCTCATCTCTGTCGGCGAAGTCACCGTCACCATGGACCGCACCCCTGGCGCCGGCGGCCGCAATCAGCAATTCGTCATGGCCTGTGCCCTCGACCTGGAAAAACACCAGGGCGAACACCTCACCGTCCTCAGTTGCGGCTCCGACGGCATCGACGGAAACACCCAGTCTGCCGGCGCCATCGCCGACCCAACCACCGTCGCCCGAGCCCACGACTTCGGCTTCCACCTCAAGTCATCCCTGGCCGCCTTCAATGCCTGTCCCATGTTCACTGCTCTCGGCGACTCCGTCGTCACCGGACCCACCGGCCAGAACCTCCGCGACCTTCGCCTCCTGATCGCCGAAAGAGACTAGGGCCTGTCATCCTGAACTCCCCCGAGAGGCCATCGTCCTGAGCGAACGGCGCCCCAAGCGCTTTCCGGGGTCCCCAAAGAGCGCTTTTGCTCTTTGGGGTGGAGCGTGGGGGAGTCGAAGGATCTGCTGTTGTTTTTCAATCAACTTCGGAGGCAGGACCCTAGGGTGGGTTGCCGCATCGAGCAGGGAAAAAACTCTTCTCCCCCACAATCCTTATCCAAATGCAATAACATTACTTTCATACTTCATTTGTCAGGAATAGGATTGGCTTGTGCCTCGAAAAGCATCTCGAAAATCTATCTCCAAGACACCCGACATCCGCACCGTTGCGGCTCTGGCAAAGGTCTCCATCGCCACCGTCTCCAGAACCATCAACGGTTCTCCGCTGGTCAGCGAACGCCTCTCCAAGCGCGTCTGGCAGGCCATCAAGCAGTTGAATTACTTTCCCAACTCCCACGCCCGCACCCTCGTCTCCGGCCGCAGCCGCCTCTTGGGCATCATCGTTGAAAACATCACCAACCCCTTCTTCCCCGAACTCATCCAGAGCTTCGAAGAGATCGCCGTTGCCCACGGCTATGAGATTCTAGTCAGCTCCTCCAACAGCGATCCCGTCGTGCTCACCGCCTGCATCCGACGCATGTTGGAGCGCAAGGTCGACGGCGTTGCTGTCATGACCTTCGGCGAAGAAGAGCCGGTCCTCGATCAGCTTGTCTTTCAAAACGTGCCCATCGTGCTCGCCGAGTTCCAGCTCGATGACCCCAAGGCCAGCACCATCCTCCTCGACTACTCCACCGGCATTCACGCGGCCGTAGACCATCTGGTCAAACTGGGCCACAGCAAAATCGCCTTCCTTGCCGGCCCGCACAAGCTCCACTCCGCCATCACCCGCGAAAATGATTTCCGCTCCGCCATACAGGCTGCCGGCCTGGCAATCCAGAAAAAATGGATCATCGAGTGCGACCACACCCTCAAGGGCGGCGTCGCCGGCTACAACCAGTTGCAGGCCCTCGCCTCCCGCCCCACCGCCATCGTCTGCTCCAACGACATGACCGCCATCGGCGTCCTCCGCGCCGCTTATATGGAAGGCCTGCATGTACCCCACGACCTGTCCGTCATCGGCCTCGACGATATCGACTTCGCCGAGTTCACACTGCCCCCGCTCACCACCATCCGCCTCTCCCGCGTGGACCTCGCCCGTGCCGCCTTTGAAGCTCTCCGCCAGCAGGCCGAAGACCCCACCGCTTCCAACTTGCAGCGTGAATTCCTGGTCTCCACCAGCCTCGTCGTCCGCGGATCGACCGCCACCCCGGCAGCCCCGCGGGACAAGTCCATCCCCGTCTAGTAAGATTTCGTGTCGTGGGTGTCAGAGGGGGAAATGATGAGCAAGAATCATATTCAATCGAGATTCGTCTGCCTTTTGTTGGTGATCCTTGCCGCAACATCGTGCGTGCATGCCCAATGGGCGTCTCTCGTCACCGACAAGGATGCGGCAACGCGCATTGCGTGGTGGCGCGATGCCAAGTTCGGCCTCTTTATGCATTGGGGTGTCTATTCCATCCCGGCGCGCGGCGAGTGGGTCCAATGGTCCGAGCAAATCCCCGTGGACGAGTATGCCAGGCTGGCTGGACAATTCAACCCCGATAAGTTCGACCCCGATGCATGGGCCGCCCTCGCAAAAGAAGCCGGTATGAAGTACACGGTACTCACGGCTCGGCACCATGACGGATTCGCCCTCTTCGACGACCCCGGCAGCAACTTCACGGCGATGAAATCCGCCGCCCATAAGGACTTTGTTGCCGATTATGTGAAGGCTGTGCGCAAAGCCGGCCTCCACGTCGGTCTCTACTATTCGCCGCTCGACTGGCGTTACCCCGGTTTCTTCTTTCCCGGCATCTATCGCCCCAACGCCGAGGAGTTGCGCGCGCAGTACCACCGGCAACTCAACCAGCTCGCCTCCAACTACGGCAAGCTTGATATTCTCTGGTTCGATGGCGGAGGAGGAGACTGGCTGGGCTTCGGCGGTGTCACGTTCCAGGGTGGATGGCACGCCCGTCCCAAGGAGCAACGCTACACGGGCTCGTTCTCCTGGCAAGACGACGAAGCGGTCAACAATCTCAGACGGCTGCAACCCTCCGTCATCATCAACGACCGCACCGACGCGGCGGCAGATTTTCGTTCGCGCGAAGGAGACGGAGCTCTCGGAGATTTTGAAAGCCGCTACCCATGGGAGCTTTGCGCAACAATCACCGAAGGCCCCTGGGGATACGATCCGAGCGCCAAAATCAAGCCCCTCGATCACCTCATTCGCTTGCTCGTGTCGGCCGTTGGGCGCGACGGCAACTTCATACTCAATGTCGGTCCCCGGCCGGATGGACAGATCGATCCGGCGCAGGCACAGCGGCTGCGCGAAATCGGTGCATGGCTCGGCAAATACGGCGAAAGCATCTATTCAACGCGCGGTGGCCCCTACCTTCCCGGAGATTTTGGCGTCTCAACCTATCGAGACAAGACCATCTATCTCCATATCCTCGCTCCTGCCACCAAGACTCTCGCGCTGCCCGCCCTGCCCGCAAAGATACTGGCCTGCTCTTCGCTCACAGGTGGCCGGGCTGCCTGCAGCCAGAGCGACACGGGCGTGACCGTTACTCTTGAAGGGAATCCGCCGGCAATCGACACCATCGTTGCATTGACCCTGGCAACGCCCGCGTCTGAAATCGCGACAACACCAACAGCCATCGCGGCGAGCTCAAAAAAGAATTGAGCTAGGCCGTATCGACATATACATGTCACGTCAATACTTGATAAATAAGAGGACTGTCATCCTGAACGGAGCGCGTCTGGGGCCCCACGTTCGCTCTTTGAACGTGGGGTAAGCGGAGTGAAGGATCTGCTTTTCAAAGGCCCACCCGCGATGAAAAGTCCAAAGATTATGCCAGGAACTTTAGAGACACCACACTAGCGTGCAAGTCAAGCGCCCTATGTAATTGTTTTTTGTCGGTCGATTGCTACTGAAGAACCAGTGCGCTCTCTTCGCGCATCGCCGTAATCTCAGCGCGAGTCTCGTCGGCAGCAACGCGGCGGTCCGTATAAACCCGTGGCTCGCCAAACCGCAAGTCCGCTTCGAACCCGCCCACGCCCAGCACCTTCCAAAGATGGTTCACGAACGTCTCGTCGCCATACCAGCACAGTTCCCGCTCTTCGGTCCCGTCCCCGATCGCATAGCGGATAGCCGCCGTTGTAATCGGCACCCCCAGCGAAGTCGCCGGATCGATCAGCCGCGAGTGAAAACGAATCACCTCGCTGCCATCCGTGCTCGTCCCCTCGGGAAACAGCAACACCGGCACAGGAATCGAAAGCTGAAGCCTCTCGGTCATCTGCTCGGCCACCGTCTGCGCACTCGCCAGGCTCGAACGGTCCACAAAAATCGTCCCCCCGCACCGCGCCGCCTTGCCGAAAAACGGCCAGCCGCCAATCTCGATCTTGGCGACAAAAAAGCACGGCATCTCCGCCGACAGCACCAGAATGTCGATGTAGCTGAGATGATTCGAGACCACCAAGCCGCGAGTAGGCGGTTGGCCGTCCACGCAGTAGGTAATGTCCAGGCTGCCCAACATGCTGCGAGCCGTCTGCTGCACCCACAGAGCGCGCCGCTCCAGCGTCAGAGGCCCGCGCAACCGCAGCAGTTGAAAGCGCACAATGCACAGGACTATCTCGAATCCCAGCGCCACAGCGCGCCGGAATCGCCGAAAGCTCATTGCGTCAGGGGAGCCAGAAACCGATGGCGTGCCGCCGGCGAAATCATCTTCAGATCGAGCAGTGTCAGGAAATCGATGGTGCCGAACTCGCGGTCCCAGGCCGGCGCTGCGGCTATGCGCGCGCCAATCGCCAGATAAGTCTTCAAGAGCCTTGGAATCTTGACCGAAGTGTCAGTAGTCGTTCGCATTTCTTGCCGGGCCGGCAGCTGTGCGCCGTAGCCTTCTTGCTCCGCGGGACAAGCGTAACATACGGTCGGCCTTGTCTCAAACTCCGGCGGCACCCGATTTTGCTCAAGCTGGCGATACACCTGCCAACCCTCGCGCGGGTCCTTCGAGTTCAAGGAAGAGCAGCCGATCAGGTAACGCAACCCCATCTCGGTAGCATACTGTGCAATCCCCCGCCACAACAAGGTCAAAACCTCGGGCGTCCGATGCTCGCGATCGATCGATGCCCGGCCCAGTTCCAGAATCCCCGCCCGCAACGGCTCGTAAGCCGTCAGGTCGAACTCCTGCGCCGAGTAGTAGCCCACGTTCCGCGCCGCCGACTCGCCCGACTGCATCCGGTAGGTCCCCACAATGCGCTTGCACGGGTTCTCCTCCAACTTGTCTTCCACCAAAAGATGCTCGCAGAAAAGATCAAACTGGTCGCTGTCCAATCCCGTCCAGTACGAGCTCTCCAACCCCTCCTTGAGCTCGATATTGAAGACCTTGAAGCGCAGCCGGCAAGCCGCGTCACGGTCCTCCACCGTCTCCGCCAGCCGCAACCTGTACCGCCCGACCTCGGTATGAACACGCGGCCTCTCAGCCACCGCAGGCAAATGCAGAGTTTGAATGGGAAGTGAAATTTCCACCCGCGAGGTGGAAGCCGGAACAAGGCGCAGCAGTTCTTTTTCGACGGCTTGCGTAGTCACAACAGCAGTATCCGCGCAGCCTTGTAAAAGGAAAGTCAACCCGATGCAAATACAGTGCAAATATCCTGGCGGAGAATCTCTCAATCAACACGGCCACAATCGATCGAACCCGCAAATTGCCCCAACCGCTCTAATTGCTATACACCCGCACATAATCCACCGGCATCTCCGCGGGAAACACCGTGCCCGCATTCGGCGCACCGGACCAGCCCCACACAGCAATATTCAGGATGAATGTCTTCAACGAGAGACTGGGCCTCTCCGTCTCTACCAGCAGTTCCTCAAGATCCTAGGTCCACTTCGCCCACCCGCACCAGGCCTTCAGTCCATTTGGGACTTGCAAGCCCTTCCAATATCAATATCTCCCCGGCTAAAGGACGAAATCTCATAGGACTTTCGCCCCGAAACCATCGCATGGTCGCAAGGAGAACCGTCGACGAGCGAGCGATGGATCATTTCGCCTACCTCCTGCCATCTGCGCAGCTTCGAGCGATCCGGCGGGCGGATAGAGTGATTAAATACCTGGTCAAGTGCGGCATCGAAACTCGCCGGATATGTCGCATCGAAGATATTCGATGCGGGCAGAAGCTCTGGGGCGCATCCTGCATATTTTGAGCAAAGCACAGGGGTACCCGTCAAAATTGCTTCATTGACAGCCAGACCCCAAATGTCCTCGAGAGTCGGAAACACAAATACATCCGAAGACCGGTAAATCTCGTTCAGTTGAGATGGATGCTGATGCGGAACAATCTTGAAATTCTTGATAGAGCACTGACGGGCTAGTTCTTCCAGGCGCTCCCGATCACTTCCCTCTCCCACAAGCACCAGGCTGAACTCCAACCCGCGGGATGCTATCCGTCCACACGCTTCAATAAGCTTGTCCAATCCCTTCCGCGGGATAAGTTGGCCAACAGTCAGGATGACCGGATGCGGCATATCCTCAAACCACGTTGTGGCATTCTTCGGCTCGTCAAGGAATACCTCCTGTTCCACGCAGTTCTGTATCTGTAGAATCTGCCTCCGGGCCACACCTATCGATTCCAGGTACTCCGTCGTCGTCGATCCATAGCTTATCCATCGCTTGGCGATGCGGACTATCATCGGCCGCAGCAATCGTCGCCCCATGCTGATGTTCTTTTCCGAGTGAACCGTTCCTCCCCACCATATCCAGACCCGGATACCGGCCAGCTTGCCGTAAGCAAGCGCAATCAGCGTGCGGAATCCCATCTCGTTGGAAATGATGCAATCGGGCCTGTAGAGCGGAAGTCTCCAGATCAATCCGAGATTGAAGTGGATGAATCTTCTGTCCCATACCCCAGGCACGCCGGTCGCCTTCCGCCCGGGAATCTGAAAGCCCCACACCTTTTCCGCCTTGAGGGCTGGGTGGAGTTGAATATCCCATTTGCGCCCCGGTTCCCTGCCACCGTGCAGGACAATCGTTTCAAACCAGCGGGCAAGATACCCGTACACAGGGAGACGGTACGGAGAGATTATGTTCACAAGAATTGCCAGTTTTTTCTTTTTGGTTTTCGCAGAATCCCCGCCATCTGCCAGGATCTTGTCTTTATTTGAATATGTCAACGCAAGTCACCTGTGTAATAAATTTCCTTAAGCTCTTAATCGGTTCAAACAACGCCTAATGGGAGGCTACATCTTGCTGGGTGGATGTTTTCGTGCATTTTTATCGCCGGGAAACAGCCGGCCACGCTACTAGATAATTTGACGAAAATCTTACGCCGACAGAGTACATCTATCATCTCTGCTGTGGTGAGCCAGAGAATCGTTGCATAATTCAGATGGATTCCGACCCATTTCGCGTTTTTCGAAACGGGTCGGAATCCATGACACGATTTTCGTTCAGAATCAATAACTCGCTAACACGCGCAGCGGGGCTAACTTGCTGCCTTTGCTTTTAGTCCCTATCCCGCCGGCTCGTAGTTCAAATTCTGCCCCAGCCACCGCTCCACCTCAGCCACGCTCATTCCCTTGCGCCTGTGATAGTCCGACACCTGGTCGCGATCGATCTTGCCCAGCGAAAAATACCTGGACTCCGGATGCGCAAAGTAAAGCCCGCTCACGCTCGATCCCGGCCACATCGCAAACGACTCAGTAATCTGAATCCCCGTCTTAGCCTCCACATCCAGCAGCCGCCACAGCGTGCTCTTCTCCGTGTGGTCCGGGCACGCCGGGTAGCCCGCCGCCGGCCGAATCCCCCGATACTTCTCCGCAATCAACTCCGCGGGACTCAACCCTTCCGCGCGCCCGTAGCCCCACTCGTTCCGCACCCGCTTGTGCAGGCATTCGGCAAACGCCTCCGCCAGCCGATCCGCCAACGCCTCCGCCATGATCGCGTTGTAGTCGTCGTGCCTTTCCCTGAACCCGTCGCACAACTCCTTCAATCCGATCCCGCTCGTCACCGCGAACGCGCCAATGTGATCCGGAAGCCCCGTCTCCTTCGGCGCAATAAAGTCGGCCAACGACCGGCAAGGCTCGCTGCCTTCCCTGTTCGCCTGCTGCCGCAGAAAATGGAACCGCTCCAGTACCTTCCCGTGCGTCTCATCCGTGTACAGTTCCACATCGTCGCCCACGGCGTTCGCCGGAAACAACCCATACACGCCCCGCGCCGTAATCAACTTCTCCGCAATCATCCGGTCCAGCAGCGCATTGCCGTCCAAAAAAATCTGCCGCGCCTGCTCGCCCTGTTTCTCGTCCTCCAGAATCCGCGGATAAACACCCTTCAGCTCCCACGTGTGGAAGAACGGCGTCCAGTCGATAAACTCCCTCAGCGTCGCCAGCGGAAAATCGTCCACTACGCGCACACCCGTAAACTCCGGCTGCGGCAAATCCTCCGCGCGCCACTTGATCGGCGTCCGCCGCGCCCGCGCAGCCTCAAGCGGAACCAGCTTCTGCCTTGGCGCAGCATGTACTTTCCGCAGCCTCTCGTAGTCGGCGCGATGCTCGGCCACAAACGCCGCCTTGCCCTCCACGCTCAGCAGACTTGTCGTCACAGGCACGGCCCGGCTCGCATCCAGCACGTGCACCACCGGCTCGCTATAGTGCGGCGCAATCTTCACCGCCGTATGCGCGCGGCTCGTCGTCGCCCCGCCAATCAGCAGCGGCAGTTTGAATCCTTGCCGCTCCATCTCCTTGGCCACGTGCACCATCTCGTCCAGCGACGGCGTAATCAGCCCACTCAGTCCGATCAGGTCTGCCTTCTCCGCCTTCGCGCGCTCCAGTATCTTGTCGCAAGGCACCATCACGCCCATGTCGATCACTTCGTAGTTATTGCACGCCAGCACCACGCCCACAATGTTTTTGCCAATGTCGTGCACGTCGCCCTTCACCGTCGCCAGCACAATCTTTCCCTGCGCGCTCACCGTCTGGCCGGCCGCCACCATCGCCGCCTTCTCGGCTTCCATAAACGGCGTCAGATGCGCCACAGCCTTCTTCATCACGCGCGCCGACTTCACCACCTGCGGCAGAAACATCTTGCCCGCGCCAAACAGATCGCCCACCACGCTCATCCCGTCCATCAGCGGCCCTTCAATCACCGCCAGCGGCCGCCCCAGCTTTACGCGCGCCTCCTCGGCGTCCTCTTCGATATACGCGTCAATCCCCTTCACCAGCGCGTGAGAAATCCTCTCCTCCACCGTGCCGTTGCGCCACTCCTCGGTCTTCGTCTCTTCAACCACAACTCCGCCGCCGGAAGCCTTCAACCTCTCACCATGCCCCACCAGCCGCTCCGTAGCATCCGCGCGCCGATTCAGCAGCACGTCCTCCACCAGCACCTTCAGCTCCGGCTCAATCTCCTCGTACACCTCCAGCATCCCTGGATTCACAATGCCCATGTCCATGCCCGCTGCAATCGCGTGATACAAAAACGCCGAGTGCATCGCCTCGCGCACTTTATTATTCCCGCGAAAGCTGAACGAGATATTCGACACGCCGCCGCTCACCTTCGCAAACGGAAGGTTTTCCTTGATCCACCGCGTCGCCTTGATAAAGTCGACTGCGTAGTTGTTGTGCTCCTCCATCCCCGTCGCAACGGTCAAAATATTCGGATCGAAGATAATGTCTTCCGCCGGAAACCCGACCTCGTCCACCAAAATCCTGTAAGCCCGCTCGCAGATGCGCGTCCTGTCCTCGTACGTCGCGGCCTGGCCCTGTTCATCGAAGGCCATCACCACCACCGCCGCGCCATACTTCATCACCATTGCCGCGCGCTCGCGAAACTTCTCCTCCCCCTCCTTCAGCGAAATCGAGTTCACAATGCCCTTGCCCTGCAGGCACTTCAACCCCGCCTC
>CAYQOQ010000011.1:0-54140 GCA_964419175.1 uncultured Occallatibacter sp.
ATATCAGTCCAGTAATCTGGCAGTTTCTCGTCAAGTGGATGACGAACTTCGCGCTGTTTCCACCGGAGGCGTCGAAGATCGCGCCGCAGATGGACGCGCTTTATTTCTTCATGGTGCTGGTGAGCCTGATCGGGCTTACGATCGTCGTGCTGCTGATTGTTGCCTTCTCGATTCTCTACAACAAGGAGCGGCATCCGAAGGCGATACAGATCGAGGGCTCGACGCTGCTTGAGGCAACGTGGACGATCATCCCGCTGGGGCTGTTTCTGATCATGTTTGTGTGGGGCGCGCTGATCTATTTCCGCGTGTACACGCCGCCGGCCAACGCGATGAACATCTACGTGGTGGGCAAGCAGTGGATGTGGAAGGCGGAGCACCAGGGTGGGCAGCACGAGATCAACTCGCTGCACGTGCCAACGGGCCAGCCGGTGCAACTGACGCTGATTTCGCAGGACGTGTTTCACAGCTTTTCGATTCCGGCATTTCGCGTGAAGCGCGAGGCGATTCCGGGGCGCTACACAACGGTGTGGTTTGAGGCCACGACGCCGGGGACGTATCACTTGTTTTGCACGCAGTACTGCGGCACCGACCACTCGGGAATGATTGGCGACGTAGTGGTGATGACTCCGGAAGACTTCAAGAAGTGGCTGGCGAGCTCGACCAGCGGCAACTCGCTGGCGCAGGACGGAGAGCGGCTGTTTGCGAGCCTGAGCTGCGCGGCCTGCCACAACACGCGGCCCGATGCGCGGGGGCCGAGCCTAGCGAATGTGTACGGAGCGAAGCTGACGCTCGCGACCGGGCAGCCGATCAACGTGGACGATGCTTATCTGCGCGAGGCGATTCTGAATCCGTCGCAACATATTACACAGGGATACGCGCCGATTATGCCGACCTATCAGGGGCAAGTGAGCGAAGAAGGCATCATTGCGCTGGTCGAGTACATCAAGCATCTGGACTCGGACTACCGCGTGCAGCAGACAACGACAACAACGGACCTGCTCCCAGAGAGCGAACAAACTGCGGCGCCGGCGGGAGCCAAGCCGGCAGCGCAACAAGCGAAACCGCAGGGGAAGGTGAACCCATGAGCGCCACAATTATCAATCTTCCCGACCAGTCGACGGCCAGGATTCCGAAGACGAACTTCCTGACCAAGGAGAACGGCCTGCTGAGTTGGCTGTTGACCGGAGATCATAAGCGGATCGGGATTCTGTATCTGATCTCGATCACGTTCTTCTTCTTTATCGGCGGGGCGCTGGCGGGTTTGATCCGGCTGGAGCTGCTGACGCCGCAGAGCGATCTGATGGCGACCGACACCTATAACAAGGTGTTCACCATGCACGGCGTGGTGATGATCTTTCTGTTTCTGGTGCCGTCGGTTCCGGCGACGCTGGGGAATTTTTTCATTCCGATGATGATCGGCGCGAAGGACCTGGCGCTGCCGAAACTGAACCTGCTGAGCTGGTACTTGTATGTGATTGGCGGCATCCTGGTGATCTATACGATGGTTGCCGGCGGCGTGGATACGGGGTGGACGTTTACGACGCCGCTCTCGACGCACTACGTCAATACCAATGTGATGTCGACGGGGCTGGCGGTGTTCATCGCGGGGTTCAGTTCGATCTTTACGGGGCTGAACTTTATCGTGACGCTGCACAAGATGCGCTGCCCAGGGATGACGTGGTTCCGGCTGCCGCTGTTTTGCTGGGCCCACTACGCGGCCAGCATCCTGATGGTGCTGGGCACGCCGGTGCTGGCGATTGCGATTGTTCTGGTGGCGCTGGAGCGCACGGTGGGCATCGGCGTGTTCGATCCGACCAAGGGCGGCGATCCGCTGCTGTTCCAGCACCTGTTCTGGTTCTACTCGCACCCGGCGGTCTACATCATGATTTTGCCGGGCATGGGTGTGATCTCCGAGGTGATTTCGACATTCAGCCGGAAGCGGGTCTTCGGCTACACGGCGGTTGCGTTCTCGTCGGTGGCGATTGCGGTGTTTGGATTCTTTGTGTGGGCGCACCACATGTTCATCATGGGCATCTCGAATTATGCGGTGCTGGTGTTCTCGCTGCTGACGATGCTGGTTGCGGTGCCTTCGGCGATCAAGATTTTCAACTGGACGTTCACGCTCTACAAGGGATCGATCACGTTTGAGACGCCGATGCTTTACGCGTTTGGCTTCATGGGGCTGTTCACGATCGGCGGCATGACGGGCGTGTTTCTGGGCACATCGGGCACGGACATTCACCTGACGGAGACATACTTCATCGTGGCGCACTTCCACTTTGTGATGGTGGGCGGCATGTTGATGGCGTTCCTGGCGGGGATTCACTTCTGGTGGCCAAAGATGACGGGGCGGATGTATCCGGAGAAGATTTCGCAGATGGCTGCCGTGATCACGTTTGTCGGGTTTAACCTGACATTCTTTCCGCAGTTCATTCTGGGTACGCTGGGCATGCCGCGGCGGTACGCATCGTATCCGGCGGAGTTTCAGGTGCTGAACGTGTTCTCGACCGCGGGCGCGACGATTCTGGGCGTGGGTTATCTGATGCCGGTGCTGTACCTGGTGTGGTCGCTGAAGTACGGTGCGATCGCGGGCAACAATCCGTGGCAGGCGACGGGGCTCGAGTGGCAGACGCAATCGCCGCCGCTGACGGAAAACTTTACCGAGCTTCCGATCATGGATCACGAAGCGTACGACTACGAGTGGCTTGAGCAGCAGCAAGCGAAAGAGGTGGCCAGTGCCCGATAGTTCCACGATCGCACAGGGCGCAATGGCGGAGACTCATGAGGAGCACCCGTCTTACCAGCGCCACCACTTCGAATCCGTCGAGCAGCAGAAGGACGCCGCCAACTTTGCCATGTGGCTTTTTCTGGTGACGGAGGTGATGTTTTTCGGCGGGTTGTTTACCGCGTACCTGATCTACCGCAACTGGTACTACGCGGCATTTGTGGCAGCATCGCACCAGTTGAATGTGTTTTGGGGCACGCTGAACACGGTAGTGCTGATCCTGTCGAGCTTCACGATGGCGATGGGCGTGTGGTGCTCGGAGACGCGCCGCAGGCGCGGGCTGGTGCTTTGCCTGTCCCTCACCGTTGCGCTGGGCATGTGCTTTCTGGGCATCAAGAGCATTGAGTACCACGAGAAGTGGGAGAAGCACCATATTCCAGGCGACCACTACAGTCTTCAGTCGTTTCTGAATCCGGCTTCGGACGCAGAGGTTTACAGCGAGTATCACGACAAGCCGCTGCCTCTGGATATGGCCCGGCACACGGAGATTTACTTCTCACTCTACTTCGTCATGACGGGCATGCACGCGCTGCACATGATCATTGGCATCGGCATATTGGTGTTCATGATCTTCCGTGCGCAGGCCGGGGCTTACACCTCGGGCCATGCGACGTATGTTGAGAACTTCGGCTTCTACTGGCATTTTGTCGACCTGATCTGGATCTATCTCTTCGCGCTGCTCTACTTGATCAGCAGACATCAATAAAGAAGGACACCGGCATGAGTGAACAATACGAACAAGCAGAACACGCGCATCACATCGTCGGCCCCAAGGTCTACGTGGTCATCCTGCTGGCGCTGCTGGTGGGCACCGCGCTGACGGTGTGGGCGTCGTTTCTGGAGTTGGGCATCTGGAATCCCATCGTGGCCCTGGCCATCGCAACCGGCAAGGCCATTCTTGTGGTGCTTTTTTTCATGCAGGTGAAGTACAGCAGCAAGCTGACCAAGCTTACCGTGGGCGCGGCTATTTTCATGTTTCTGGCGCTGGTGGGCATGACGCTTTCGGACTACATGAGCCGGGCGTGGGGGCGGTGGTGAAAGGCAGCTTCTAGCTGCTAGCTTTTAGCCTTTAGCTTTTCGAGAAGGGCCGCCTGCGGGCGGCCCTTCTCTATTGCAGTCGTGTCGTATAGTAAGGGCGGAGTTGACTGAGATGCGGGAGGGGAGTTGACTGTGTTGCTGACGAAGATGCGGAGGGCGTTGAAGGCGGCGGGCGATCCGGAGCGGGCGGCGGCGATGCAGGCATATATGAAGTCGGCGATGCCATACCACGGGGTGACGAATGCGACGCGGGTCGAGGTCTGCAAGGCGGTGTTTGCCGATGTGCAATTTGCGACAGCGGCGGAGTGGGAAGCTCAGGTGCTGGAGATGTGGCGCGGGGCGCGGTTCCGCGAAGAGCGCTATGCGGCCCTGCATCTGGCGGGGGACAAGCGGGCTCGCGCCTTTCAAATACCTGCAGCCGTGAAGATGTACGAAGAGATGATTGTGACTGGCGCGTGGTGGGACTATGTGGATGGCATTGCCTCGCATCGCATGGGGGCGATTCTGCGCGAGTATCCAGGGCCGATGCGGCGAAAGATGCTGGCATGGAGCAAGTCGGCCGATATGTGGAAGCGGCGGACTTCGATTCTTTGCCAGCTCGGATTTAAGGAGGAGACGGATCTGGAGCTGCTGTATGCGTGCATCGAGACCTCGCTGGAGTCGAAGGAGTTCTTCTTGCGGAAGGCGATCGGGTGGGCGCTGCGGCAGTATGCGTGGACGGATGCGGAGGAGATCAGGGAGTATGTGCGACGGAACCGGGAGAGGCTGAGCGGGCTGAGCTGCCGGGAGGCGCTGAAGAATATTGGGTGAGTTGGAGAGTTTGACGTTTTTGAATAACGGTGGCGAGTTAGCCTCCGCTTCGCGGAGATAGCGAGTTGGCAGGTTAGCGGGATTTTGCGCTGCCTTTAAAGCAGAGGTTTGGGCGGTTTTACTGGGCTCCATGCGGGGGCGCACATGCAGAATAGAGATCGAGGCCGATTGACGATGGCGCGCTTTTCAGGCAATGAACAGACTCCGGAAGAGCTTGCCAGGCTGGCGAGCGATCCGCGCGTGCTGGTGCGGCGAGGCGGCGCGCTGAGGAAAGACGCGCGATGCGTCGTCTACTGGATGCAGCGGGCGATGCGCATTGTCGACAATCCTGCGCTGGACGTGGCGATCGAGGCGGCGAATCTGCTTGCGCTTCCGGTGGTGGTGTACTTTCAGGTGATTCCCAACTATCCCAATGCCAACCTGAGGCACTATCACTTTCTGCAACAGGGGTTGCGGGATGTGGCTGAAGACGCGGCGGAGCGCGGAGTTGGTTTTCTAGTGCGGCGGACGCCGGCGACACTGGAGGCGTTTGTCGATGAGGTGGAAGCGGCACTGGTGATCGGCGATGAGAATCCTTGCCGTGAGCCGGAGCGCTGGCGGGCGGTGCT
Organism: uncultured Occallatibacter sp.; assembly: GCA_964419175.1. Taxonomy (GTDB): domain Bacteria; phylum Acidobacteriota; class Terriglobia; order Terriglobales; family Acidobacteriaceae; genus Telmatobacter. Next base: position 5,242 of record CAYQOQ010000011.1, read on the forward strand.
GGCAAAGCGGCTAAAGATTCCTTTCTGGACTGTGGACGCGGACGTGGTGGTGCCCTCGCGGGTGTTTGGGCGGAGCTTTGTGCTGCTGCACCACTTCAGGCCGCACCTGAAGGCGGAGCTGCCCAAGTTTCTGGTTGCGCAGGGGAAGATTGCGCCACATCTCCTGTGGAAGCCGAGGAAGGCTCCGGCGGGTCTTTCTCTTGCGGTCGACATTACCGAGGGGTTTACGAAGCTCGATCGCGCGGTGGGTCCGGTGGACAGCTTTACGGGTGGAACGCGCGCGGCGGTCAAACGGCTGGGCGAGTTTGTGAACTTCGAACTCAAGGATTACGAGGAGACGCGGAACCATCCGGAGACGCGGGGAACAAGCCGGCTGTCGCCTTATCTGCACTTTGGCAACATTGGGCCGCTGACGATTGCACTGGCGGTGAAGAAGGCCGTTGCGGAGGGCAAGGCTGCGGAGGCGGCGGGGGACAGATATCTGGAGCAGTTGATTGGATGGCGGGAGCTGGCGGTGCTGTTTGTGCGGAACGAGCCGAACTACGACAACTGGGAGTGCGCGGCGCCGTGGGCGCGGAAGACGCTGACCGAACACGCCGGGGACCCGCGTCCGCACCGCTACAGCTTGAAGGAACTGGAGCGGAGTGAGACGGCCGACGAGCTTTGGAACGCGGCCCAGCGGGAGATGGTCGTGACAGGCTGGATGCACAACTATATGCGGATGTACTGGGCGAAGAAGATTCTGGAATGGGCGCCGGAGCCGGCCACGGCGTTCGACTGGGCGGTGACGCTGAACGACCGGTATGAGCTGGACGGGCGCGATCCGAACGGGTATGCGGGAATCGCCTGGGCGATTGTGGGCAGGCACGACCGGCCCTGGTTCCGTCGCCCGGTTTTCGGTCTGGTGCGGCCGATGACGGGGGCATCGATTGCGCGGAAGTTCGATGCGGGTGCATATATCCGTCAGCAGGGCGGGGAGTCATAAGAGTGGCTTAAGAGCGCGGGTTGGGGTGGGTGTACCGGCCGTCACATTCTGAGAGGATTCGAAGTGTCCTATAATGGGCCACGATTCCATTCCCGGAAACTGTGTGTTTCACATTGCGTAATCCAGTAGCTTCTGCACCAATCCCCCACGGAAGATGACGGTGAGGGGAGCCGGAGCCGGATTCCGGACGCGTGTGAGAAAACTAATCTTTGAAGACTATAAGGCGAGTGAGACTGCCCGGCGCGGCGGGTTGAGGGAGCGTGTCTGTTCGGCCGGGTTGGCGTTGTGGGTGTTGGCGGCAGCGGTAGTGCTGACGGCGCCGGCGGCGAGGACGCAGCAGGCGAAGGCGAGGGCGGAGAGAGCGAATCTACCTCCGCGGGTGTTGGAAGCGCAGCGGTTCATGGCCGAGCGGGGCTGGACGCCGGGGCGGAGATTCGCCGTACGCGGCGGCGGCGCGGTGCGCACGAGCCTGCGCGCTGCCGCGAATGACGCCGCGAATGGTACGGGGACGGTGGCGACCTGGCAGCCGCTGGGGCCGGCGGCGGTCCAAACGCCGGGATTTGGCCTGGTGACGGGCCGGGTTACGGCGCTGGCGCTGGACCCCTCGGATGCGAGCGGCAACCGGCTTTACCTGGGGACAACCGGGGGCGGAGTTTGGGTGGCGCAGAACGCCGGGACGTCGAATGTGTCCTCGATTGCGTTTACGCCGCTGACGGATACGCTGGCGGCGCTGGGTGGGGCCTTGGACGCCTCGATCAGCATTGGCGCGCTGACGGTGCAGCCGGGCGGGACGGGCGTGATTCTGGCCGGCACGGGCGACCCGAACGATGTGCAGGATTCCTACTACGGGAGCGGGATTCTGCGTTCGGTCGACGGCGGAAATTCCTGGACCCTGATTGCGAGGACTAGCGATGCGGAGCAGGGGCCGGGGATGCAGGACTTCCGCTTCGCCGGCGAGGGGTTTGCTGGCTTTGCGTGGAGCACGGTGAATCCGCAACTGGTGGTGGCGGCTGTGTCAGAGGCCTACGAAGGCACGCTGGTGAATGCGGGCCAGTCCGGCAACAGCTACCAGGGGTTGTTTTACTCTCCGGACGGCGGGGCCACATGGTATCTGGCCACCATCACGGACGGAAGCGGAAGCGTGATCCAGGGGCCGTCGGTTTCGGTTGCGGGTTCAGGGGGCAACGCGGCCACATCGGTGGTGTGGAACCCGGTGCGGAAGTTGTTTGTGGCGGCGGTGCGCTTCCACGGCTACTACCAGTCGGCGGACGGCATCACCTGGACGCGGATGAGCGCACAGCCGGGCACGGGGATGACGGCGAAGCTTTGCCCCACAAACCAGGGCAGTACGGGGTCGATCGGTTGTTCCCTATATCGCGGCACGCTGGCGGTGAATCCGTCGACCGGGGACACCTTTGCCTGGACGGTGGATGGGAACGATCAGGACCAGGGGCTTTGGCAGGATCAGTGCAATGTGAGCGGCAGCGCGTGCGGCAGTCAGACTATCGCGTTCGCGAAGCAGTGGAGCACGGCGGCGCTGGAGACGAATACGGCGCAAGGGGCGTCGACGCTGGCCAACGGCAGCTACACGCTGGCGCTGGCCGCCGTTCCGGCGGGTTTGGGGGCGTGGCAGGACACGCTGCTGCTGGCCGGCGCGAACGACTTGTGGAAGTGCAGCCTGGCGATGGGCTGCGTGTGGCGCAACACCACCAACGCGGAGACGTGCGAGAGCGCGCAGGTGGGCGAGTTTCAGCATGCTTTGGCGTGGAACGCGGCCAATCCTCTGGAGATCTTCGCGGGCAACGACAGCGGGCTTTGGCGCTCGACCGATGCCGTTGGGGAGAGCGGGCAGGCCTGCTCGTCAACGGACGCGAGCCACTTCCAAAACCTGAACGGAGGCCTCGGGTCTTTGGCGGACGTGGTGAGCCTGTCGGGGATTACCACGTCGCCGTATACGCTGGTGGCGGGGTTGGGCGTGAACGGGACCGCGGGCGTGAAGAGCAGCGCGGCGGTCGCGGATTGGCCGCAGATTCTCGGCGGCTATGGCGGGCCGGTGGCGGTTGATCCCATTGTCAGTTCCAAATGGTATGTGAACACCGAGGCGGGAGTTTCGATCTACCGGTGCACGCAATCCGGGGACTGCACGGCGGCGGATTTCGGTTCGAGCCCGGTGGTGAGCAATGCGGACGTGGACGGCGATGGATCCGCGATGTCCACGCCGGCGCCGTTCCTGGTGGACCCGGTGGACTCGACGCAGTTGCTTGTGGGGACGTGCCGGGTTTGGCGCGGGGCGGGGGATGGCAGCGGCTGGACGGCGGCGAACGCGGTGAGCCCGATTCTCGACAGCGGCGTCACGAACGGCTCGTGCAGCGGAGATGCGCAGATTCGCTCGATGGCGGCCACGGCGCTGGCCACGGGCGGCGAGCGAGTTTACGTGGGCATGCACGGCGCGGCCACGGGCGGCGGGAACCTGGCCGGCCATGTGCTGAGCGCGATCGTGAACCCGGCGTCGAGCAGTTTGCCAGTATGGCAGGATCTGACGCTGAACCCGGTGGCTGGCGACAGCAATACGCTGAACGCGTTCGGCATGGACATTTCGAGCATCTTCATCGACCCGCACGACGCAACAGGGAACACGGTGTATGTGACGGTGGAAGGCGTCGAGAACTCGACGGAGAATGTGCGGACGGCCTACCGGTCGACCGATGGCGGGGCGCACTGGACGGATCTGACGTCGAACCTTCCCAAGGCGCCCGCCAGCAGCATTGTGGTGGACCCGCAGGACGCGCATACGGTTTACATTGCCACGGACCAGGGCGTCTATTTCACGACAGAGGTGGGAAGCTGCGTCCAGTCCGGCTGCTGGTCGGAGTTTGGAACCGGTCTGCCGGAAGCGCCTGCGGTTGCGTTGAGCGCTGCGCCTGTGGGTGCAGCCTCGGCGGTGCTGGTGGCGGCCACCTACGGGCGCGGGATATGGCAGACTCCGCTGTGGACCAGCGGCACGAGCCTGACCGAGGCAACTGCTAGTCCTGCCGCGCTTGCGTTTGCCAGCCAGGTGTTTGGGACCGCCGGCAGCGCGCAGACGGTGACCTTGCAGAACACGGGCACGCGAGCCTTGGTGGTGACGCGCATCGATCTGAGCGGGGATTTCAGCGAGACCGACAACTGCGTGAACGCGAGCGTCGCGGTGGGGTCGAGCTGCGCCATCCAGGTGACATTTACGCCCCAGGCGACGGGCATCCGCACCGGCCAGATGACGGTCAGCGCCAACGTGTACGGCGGGCAACTGACGGTGGACATGACGGGAACCGGGACGCCGGCGGGGGTGGTGAGCCTGACTCCAGCAAGCGTTGATTTCGGCCAGGTGGAGGTGGGAAAAACATCGTCCGCTTTGCAGGTGCAGGCCGGCAACAATAGCGGGACGGGGGTTCCGATCAGCAGCGTTACGATTACTGCTCCATTTGCGATTGCGAGCAACACCTGCGGGAAGACGACGCTGGCGCCGAGTACCAGTTGCCAGGTGCTGGTGACGTTTTCGCCTGCGCAGGCGGGGGCGGCGGCGGGAACGCTGATGTTTACCGACGGCGCCGGAACGCAGACGGTGGCGCTGACGGGGACCGGGGCGGCGGCGCCGACCGACAATCTGATTCCGGGATCGTTGAGTTTTCCGGCGACGGCGACGGGGTCGCTGTCGGCGGCGCAGAACATTTTGTTGACGAACACGGGGGACGAGACGCTGACGTCAATCAACGCGTCGGCGGTGGGGGCATTTCAGACGTCGAACACGTGCGGAACGCAACTGACCGGGCACACGGCGTGCACGATCAGCGTGACGTTTGCGCCGGCGCAGTTGGGGGCGCAGCCGGGGACGCTGACCGTCTCCGATGCGTTGCGCACGCAGACGGTGGCGCTGAGCGGAACGGGCGTGGCTCCGCCGACGCTGAGCGCGAGCCCGGCGAGCCTGACCTTTCCGGCGCAGCAGGCGGGCGTGGCCAGCGCGCCGCAAACGGTGACGGTGAGCAATACGGGCGCGACGGCGATGGCGAATGTGGGCTTCCAGATCACGGGAGCGACCGCAGCCAGCTATTCGGCCGGCGCGACGACCTGCGGGGCTGTGCTCGCCAGCGGCGCTAGTTGCACGGTGCAGGTGGTCTTTACTCCGGCGGCGGGTGGGGCTATCTCGGCCGTGCTTACGGTTTCGAGTTCGACCAATGGCGTGGCGCCGGTTTCCGTATCGCTGAATGGCGCGGGACTGGTGGCGGGCGGCTTGAGCGCAACGCCGTCGCTCGTCACATTTTCAACGGTGGGCGTGGGACAGGCGAGTGCGGCGGCGATGGTAACGCTGAGCAACACCAGCGGCTACGCGATGAGCGCGCTGACGTTTGCGTTGAGCGGGCCGTTCGCAACGACGCAGAACACCTGCGCGGGCGGCGTGAACGCGGGAAGTACGTGCACGGCGACGGTGGTGTTTCAGCCGGTGGCGTCTGGGGCGGCGACGGGCGCGCTGACGATCAGCTCGGTTTCGCTGACAGCTCCCGTTACGGTGACGCTGGGGGGAACGGGCTTCGATTTTCAGTGGGCGATCTCCGGTTCAAGCGCGGTGACGGTCGCGGCCGGAACGACGGCCACCTACACGGCGGCGATTACGCAGGCTAGCGGGGTATCGGGAGACTTCACGTTCGCGTGCGGGACGCTGCCGGCCAATGCGCTGTGCCTGTTTAATCCGACGGCGACGACGGTCAGTTCGGGCGTGACGGGGAATGTGCTGATCCAGATTTCGACGGCGAGTCCGGAGAAGGCGCGGCTGGAGAGGCCGGGCGGCTGGGAGATGCTTCCGATGCTGTGCGGGCTGCTGCTGTTGCCGCTGGCGCTGAAGCGGGGCCGGAAGCTGCTGCTGCCAGTGGTGCTGCTGTTGGCGATGGCCGGCGCGATGTGTAGTTGCACCAGTTCAGGCGGAGGTACGAGCAGCGGCGGGTCCGGCGGCTCGGGAAGCAGTTCGGGCACCCCGGCGGGGACCTATTACATTTCTGTTACGTTTACCTCGAACGGCGTTTCACACGCGCGCACGGTGACGTTGACGGTGGATTGAGGCTGGCGGCGCGGGTTCAGGGGGGAACGGGCTGGATCGGGCTTCGGGCTATACTTTATTTTTGGGCGCGAACGCCCGGTTTTGCTTTGAAGAGTTTGATCCACAGGAAGTCCGTGGACAGATGTAGGTCCGGAAAGACTAATAAGAAACAAGTGCGTAAGTTGTTGAAAAACAAGTAAGCGCATGCAGGTCGATGCGAACCCATCCTAGGCGCAAAAACAAAGACGCGCCGAGGATGGGGCACCCGGAGTTTCATGCGCAGCGGGTCGGAAACACCGGTGGGGGGCTAATAAGAAACAAAAATGCAAGTTCAACAAAACGCGATGTCGTCATGAAGTTCTACGGACTCCCACCCATCGGACAAAAACAAAGACGTCCGATGGATGGGGCACAGTTTCATTCCCCGCGGGTCGGTGAAGCCGGTGGGAGACTGAAGAGAAACAAGGTTGCAGCAGGGCCGTGCTTTGAACAATCCGAGTGGAGCGGTTGAAGCAAAGGCAGCAAGTTAGCCCCTGCTACGCAGGGATAGCAAGTCAGCAAGTCAGCGGGTGAAGCGCGACGGCGAGGTTTCATCCCCACGCAGACCGGCAACGCCTGCGGACGACTGACACCGGGCTGACAAAGAGATGGGGAAGACTTGGGAATGACCGCCAAAGTAACAGTGGAAGAAGTGGGGCGCGTGGCCGAACTGGCTCATCTGGAATTGACTCCGGAAGAGACCGGGCACATGCTTACGGATCTGAACGCCATTCTGGACTACGTGGCCGAGCTGAACGAGTTGGATACGAAGGGCGTGATTCCGCTGGCCCAGGTGAGTGAACTGGGAGACGCGGCTGGCGCGAACGTGGTGCGGGCAGACCAGGTGCAGCCTTCGGTGGATCGCGCGGCGGTGATGACTCAAGCGCCGGACAGCGACCAGGTTTTCTTCAAAGTTCCCAAGGTGATTGAGCGGTAAGAGCAGCGGGAGGCCGCCCGCCGAGCGGCAAAGACGCCAAAGACTCGACAAAGGAAGGTTCGATTGTCCAGCGAAGTGAAAGCAGCGGAAAGCCATTCCGTGGAAACATTTGTTGAAACGCCCCGGACTCTGACGGAACTGCGGGCCGGGATTGCTTCGGGCGCGACCAAGGCGGCGGACCTGGCGGCGAGCTACTACGAGCGCATTGCCAAGATCAATCCGCGGCTGAATGTTTATCTGAGCCTGACGAAGGAGCGTGCGCTGGAGCAGGCCGCCCGCGTGGACGAAGCGGCTGCGAAGGGCGATCCGCTGGGGCCGCTGGCGGGAATCCCGGTGGGGATTAAAGACGTGCTGGTGATGAAGGGCGCGCCGGCCACGGCGGGGTCGAAGATATTGCAAGGCTACCGGCCTCCCTACGACGCGACGGCGGTCTCGAAGCTGGAGGCGGCGGGCGCGGTGCTGCTGGGCAAGCTGAACTGCGATGAGTTTGCCATGGGTTCGTCGAACGAGAACTCGGCATACGGGCCGGTGCGCAACCCGGTGGATACGGAGCGGGTTCCGGGCGGGTCGAGCGGCGGGTCGGCGGCGGCGGTGGCGGCGAATATGGCTGTGGCCACACTGGGCTCGGATACGGGCGGATCGATTCGCCAGCCGGCCAGTTTTTGCGGAGTGGTGGGCGTGCTGCCCACGTATGGGCGCGTCTCGCGCTACGGGCTGATTGCGTTTGCCTCGTCACTGGACCGCGTGGGGCCGTTTGCCGCCAATGTGCGCGACGCCGCCACGCTGCTGGGCGTGATTGCGGGGCACGACGCGAAGGATGCGACCAGTTCGACAGCGCCGGTGCCGGATTACGCGGCCGAGAGCGACAGGCCGGCAGAGGGACTGCGGATTGGCGTTCCGTCGGAGTACTTTGCCGAGGGGCTGGACGCGGAGGTAAGGACGGCGATCGAGAAGGGTATTGCAGCGCTCGAAAAGGCTGGATGCACGGTGAAGCCGGTTTCGCTGCCACATACAAAATACGCGGTGCCGACGTATTACCTGATTGCGACGGCCGAGGCCAGCGCGAACCTGGCGCGTTTTGACGGCGTGCGCTACGGGTACCGCTCGCCGGCGTCGGAGACCTTGTCGGCGATGTACTCGCACTCGCGTGACGAGGGGTTTGGCGCCGAGGTGAAGCGGCGGATTCTGCTGGGGACCTATGCGCTTTCGGCCGGCTACTACGATGCCTATTACCTGAAGGCACAGCAGGTGCGGCGATTGCTGGCCGAGGAGTATTTGCGCGTGTTTGCCGGTGTGGACGCGATTGTGACGCCGACTTCGCCGATGCCGGCGTTCAAGCTGGGCGAGAAGACGGGCGATCCGCTGGCCATGTACCTGGCCGATATTTACACGGTGACGGCGAGTCTGGCGGGGATTTGCGGGGTGACGGTGCCTTGCGGAAAAACGCAGGCCGGGCTGCCGGTGGGCATGCAGGTACTGGCGGCGCATTTGAATGAGGGAACGGCATTCCGCGTGGCGCGGGCCGTGGAGGCTGCGGGGCTGTAGCTGATGTCTCTTGAAGCCAGTGTCTTGTTCCTGAAGTTCATGGCGTAGTCCTTTTGCTATTAATCGTGGGCTGGCTAAAGGCAAATGCAGGTCCTTCGGCTCCGCTGAAAAGTGCTTCGCTCAGGATGACCGCCGCCCAGGGGGAAACTCCGGATGACTGCAATTACATGGTGATCTCTGGGAACGTTGTGGTCTGAAGTATTGGGAACTTGATGCCTAGGAGAAACAGATGAAGAACTTGGCTCTTCGCTGGTCGGCGTTTTTTCTGATTATGCTGCCACTGGCTAACGCGGCACCGCGCAAGGTGCATATTGTGGCGTTGGGCGCGGCCAGGCGCGTGGCCTACTCGAAGACTGGCGACCCGGCGGGCGCGGCCAGCAGCGAAGATGCGCTGAAGATTCGGCCACTGCTTGTGGACGGGGTTGCGAAGGAGTGGACGACAGGCGACGCGCACGATGTGACGGACCGCAGCTTTGCTGTGCGGCGGGTGCTGCGGATTAACGATTCGCTGCCGGGAGACAAACTGGGGCACTGGGTGTGGCAGCGCGGTCCATGGCTGCTGGTGGATCGGGTGACCGGGCACGCGACGGCGCTGAAGCTGCCGGATTACGATCCCGGCGTGAGCCAGGTGAGCTGGTTCCGCGACTACGGCGCTTATTGCGGCGTGACGGCGAGCGGCAAGAGCCTGTATGCGGTGGTGGCGCAGGTGGCGGCGCGCAAGCCTGTGCTGGCGAAGAAGCTGGATGCCTTCGATGTGGCGAATCATGCGGACCCGGTTTGCGGCGTGCCGGACTGGCAGCGCGAGCCGCTGCGGGTGACCTTTCACCCGGCGGGCAAAGATGCGGTCAGCTACGACATTGTTCTGGGGTCGGCGGTGCTGGTGGAGGACTCGGGGGACGATGAGGAGACACCGGCGGCTGGGGCCAAGACGCAATAGCCGGGTCTCTGACCGCATAATTTCTTACTTTGGATTCATGCGACCCCAGGTCCCAGACGCGGGATCTCCACCCCAAGGACGAAGACCTGTCCCTGGGGACCCCGGACCTGGGGCACCCGCCAGTCAGCGAAACAGCCGCGCCCGATCGCCGACTCGCCTTACCGCTTGATTTGCTTGTGGAGATTCCAGAGAACCCACAGCATGAAAAGCGCGGCCAGGGCTACGGGAATCAGCCAGAGCGATTCGGGATGGAATTCGAAGGGGACGGCGATGCCCATTTCTGCTTTCCGCCGGTGCAGTCCGGGCTTGGTTCCAGGCCGTCCGGGGGCGGAGAGCGTTGTAGATCCAGATGAAACCGCGGACCGTAAAGAAAGAGCAGGCAAGCTGTAAGGGCTTTGTAAAGGTGGCGCGCAAGTCCGGAAGGGAGCCGATTCGGTGTTGGTAAGCCTTGACACGCAAGCGGGCGCGCGTATCTTATCTCTCTAGGCATTCTTTTGGGATCCGGACGGATAGGGCAAGGTTTGAACAGTAGAGTTTCCGTCGCAGGAGCGCCAAAGGAGAGCTGTGTCGAACAGGAAGCAGACGGCGGCAGGGTTTTTTTCAGGAGACGGATGAAGGCGCGAGAGGGGAGTCCAATTCCCGGCCTGCGCGTATCGAGCCGTCTAACCCGGCGTTTGGCCAGAGCCTGGGCTGGATTGAACCGACAGCCAGGAACGTTCCCGGAGACAAATCTATTTTTCAGGAGCCCGGCCAAAGGCCGGGTGTGCCTGTGCCCTGAATGGCGGCGAGTCTGAAGCCAGAGGGTGAGCAAAGGATGAACGTGGCAACGAGTTTCGCATTCTTTTTGGCAGGACCGGCCGGGGCAGGCGGAGGCGGTTTGACGATGCTTCTGCCGTTGCTGCTGATCCCGGTGCTTTATCTGGTCATGATCCGTCCGCAACAGAAGCGGCAAAAGCAGTGGCAGTCGATGCTGACGTCGATCAAGACGGGCGATCGGGTGACGACGGCCGGCGGCATCCGCGGGATCATTTTGTCGATCAAGGACGATACGATCGTGATTCGCGTAGCTCCGGACAACCTTAAACTGGAAATTGCCAAGAACGCGATTGCCTCCGTTACCACACAGGAAGGGACTTCAGCCTCCTAGGTTTTGGACAGGCGAAGAGAAACAATGAAGAAAAATCTCAAGAGTAAAGTAGCCCTGATTGTTGCAGTGTTGCTGATTTGTCTTTACGGGATCTTCGGGATTCCGTCTGGCGTGAGCGGCAAGGCTTTGTTGGAGGCGATGAGCAACCGGATTCACCTCGGATTGGATCTGCGTGGTGGCGTTCACCTGATTTTGCAGGTCAAGGTCGAGGAAGCGATCAACGCCGAGACCGACAACACCACAACGCGGATTCAGCAGGATCTGAAGACGGCTAACCTGACATTTTCGCAGGTGTACAAGCCGGATCCAAACAAGCCCGAATCGGTTCGCGTGGAAGGCGTGACGCCGGCCAACGCCAGCGCCGCACGCTCTCTGCTCGACACCAAGTATTCCGGCGAATACGACGTTTCCAGCGGAGGGTCGGACACGAGCTTTACGCTGACGATGAAGCCGACGGTGAAGAAGGCGCTGGAAGAGAAGACCGTCCAGCAGGCCATTGAGACCATTCGCGACCGCGTGGATACGCTGGGCGTGAGCGAGCCGAGGATCGAAGCCTACGGCTTGGGCGCCAACCAGATTCTGGTGGAGCTGCCGGGCATCAGCGATATGGACCGGGTGAAGGGCATTATTCAGTCGACGGCGCGGCTTGAGATTCACGCCGTGGCGGGCGGCCCCTACCAGGATGAAGCAGCGGCGCTGGCCAGCCTTGGCGGTGCGGTTCCCTCCGACCAGATGCTTGCGCATGGGTCTGGTATGCTGGCGACCGGTTCGGACGCCGACAGCGTGTATGTGCTGCAGCGCGTCTCCGTGGTGGCCGGCAGCGATTTCCGTTCCGCTGATCCGGGCACGGATAGCAACACCGGACAGAGAAATGTCCGCTTTACGCTGACCAATGAGGCCGGCGACAAATTCTGGGACTACACCAGCGCCAACGTAGGCAAGAGCATGGCGGTGGTGATGGGCGGCCGGGTGCGCGAGGTGGCTAACATCAAGAGCGCCATCCGCGACAGCGGCGAGATTGAAGGCAGCTTCTCTCCGACAGAAGTTGAAATCCTGTCGAAGATGCTGCGGACGGGCGCTCTGCCGGCATCGCTGGATTACCTGGAAGACCGCATTGTGGGCGCGTCTCTGGGCGCGGATTCGATTCGCCAGGGCGTGACGGCGGCGATTGTCGGCGTGCTGGTCGTGATGGCCTTCATGCTGATCTATTACCGCGGCTCGGGCATCAACGCCGATGTGGCGCTGATCCTGAACCTGGTCATTCTGCTGGGCGTGCTGGGCTTTTGGAAAGGCGCAACACTCACGCTGCCGGGCATTGCCGGAGTCATTTTGACCATTGGTATGGGCGTGGACTCGAACGTGCTGATCTTCGAGCGAATCCGCGAAGAGGTGCGGGCAGGCAAGGCGCCTTCGGCGGCCGTGGACCAGGGGTTTGCTCATGCGTGGGTCACGATTGTGGATACGCACGTGACGACCATCGTATCGGCGGCCATTCTGTTCCTGTTCGGCACCGGGCCGGTGAGAGGATTTGCGACCACGCTGACGATCGGTCTGCTGGCCAACCTGTTCACGGCGGTCTATGTTTCGCGCGTCATCTTCGATGCGCACCTGAACAATCTGAAGCCAGGGGAAATGGTGTCCATCTAGGATTTGGAATCGAACTGCCGGATCGAGTTTCTGGCCGGCGGCGGAACAACATTGAATGCTGAAGTCCGAAGGGGCTTCAGCCTGCAGGAAGCGGAGAGACCCAGTGGAATTGTTTCACGGCGTAAATGTGGATTGGCTTGGGAAGAAGTGGTATTTCCTGGCCTTTTCGATGATCTTCAGCGTGGCGGGCGTCGTCTCGATGGCCTCGCATTGGGCGCACATCGGCAGCCCGGTTCCCCTGAGCGTGGACTTCAGCGGGGGCACGCAGGTGCAGGTGCAGTTTGCCCAGACGCCCGACATCAACAAGATTCGCCAGGCGACCGCCGACGCGGGCATCAAGGACGCGAGCGTGGTGGTCTACGATGTGCCGAGCAATAACGAAGTGCTGATCAGCCTTCCCGAGCAGAGCAATGAGAGCGCACTCGACCTGGGACGGCAGCAGATTGAAGATGCGTTGAAGGCGCACTACGGCAATCCGTACACAGTGCGCAATGTGCAGGTAGTGGGCCCCACGGTGGGCAAGCAGCTTGAGAAGCAGGCCGCGCTGGCGACGCTTTACTCGATGGCGGGGATGCTGATTTATCTCTGGTTCCGTTTTCAGTTGATTTATGGCGTGGCGGCTGTAGTGGCCTGCTTCCACGACACGCTGATTACGGTGGGCGCCTTTGCGCTGACGGGCCAGGAGATCAGCCTGACGGTGATTGCGGCCATTCTGACGCTGGTGGGCTACTCGATGAACGATACGATCGTCGTCTTCGACCGTATCCGCGAGAACCTGCGCATGAGCCGCCGCGAGTCGCTGCCGGACGTGGTTAATCGCAGCATTAACCAGACGTTAAGCAGGACCGTGCTCACATCGGGCCTGACCTTCCTGACGGTGCTCTCGCTGTACATTTTTGGTGGTCCGGTCTTGAAGGGCTTTTCATTTGCGCTTGTGGTAGGTATTCTTATCGGTACTTATTCATCTATCGCTGTGGCTGCGCCCATGCTGGTTGCCTGGCAGGAGTGGCGTGGGAAACAGGGCAATTCAGCTCCGTTGCCGGCTGCGAAAAGGGCACGGGGGTAGCAGTTTTTCGGCTTGTGCATAGAACACGTTTGCATAAGCTGGCAGGACAAGGCTTTCCAGCAATGGCCGCGCGGGAAGAGACGGCCCGAAGCGTGGGAGTGTAAGGGGCGCCGGGGGCGCTGAAAATGTAAGGGTTTTGCGGCAGGTTTTGCATTTGAGGCGTTGTTCTGATAAGGTGAACACGCTTCTTTGGAGACAGTTTTTAAGCACGGGAACATTTGCGGTTCTCGCGGTGTCTAATTAGAAGTAACCAACACCCGATTCGAGGCTGGCCATGTTTGAAGATTCCACATTTGAATCCGCGGGCAGGATCAAGAGCAAGAGCGGACCCTGGATGATCCTGATGTTTATCGGCGAGGCCCTCATCCTGATCCTTATGATCCTCCTGCCGCTGATCTATCCCGAGGCGCTGCCCAAGGCGGCCATGCAGATGGCGCTGGTAGCCCCGCCTCCGCCTCCGCCGCCACCGCCACCGCCGCCGCCGCCAGAGATGGTGCACGTCGTCCATGTGCAGTCGGAGATGATGAATAACCAGCTCGTCGCTCCCACCAAGATTCCCAAGGACATCAAGCAGGTTGCCGAGAAGGAAGCTCCTCCGTCGACCTTTGGCGTGGCCGGTATGGAAGGTTTGGGCGGCAGCACGGGTGGCGTCATTGGCGGCATCCTCGGCGCGGCCAAAAGCACCGTCAAGGCTGCGGTTCCCAAGAAAGTCAACATCTCCGGCGGCGTTGCCCAGGGCATGCTGCTGCAGAAGACGACTCCCGTCTATCCGCCGATCGCTAAGGCCGCTCGCGTCTCGGGTACCGTGGTTCTTCAGGCCACGATCTCCAAGGCGGGAACGATCGAGAATCTGCGAGTCATCAGCGGTCCTGCCATGTTGCAGGCTTCCGCGCTGGACGCCGTCAAGTCGTGGCGCTACAGACCCTACCTGCTCAACAACGAGCCGGTCGAAGTGGAAACCACGGTCAACGTGATTTTCTCCCTGGGTGGATGACCATCCGCTTGACGCTCTCCGGTTCCGGCCGGGCAACGTCGTAAATGTCGACCTGAATGGGTGCCCGAACGGCAAACATTCCCAGCAATTTCAAGGCAGTCGCAGTCCACAAGAAAACTCCTTAGGAGGAACGATTCAGTGATTCTCGCTCAGCTCGCACATTTCGCTTCGCACACGGTCAGCAGCCTGGCACTCTTTCAGGAAGAGCAGACAGTCAGCTTCACCCCCATGGGGCTTTGGGGCCACATGGGATGGCTGGCTCGCTGCGTGGCCATTCTCCTTTTCGTCGAGTCGATCTGGTCGTTGGCAGTTATGATCGACCGCTACCTGTACTTCTCTGCTGCCCGCAAGCAGTCGCGCGAGTTTGCGCCCAAGGTTGCCGGTGCGTTGAAGGACAGCAAACTTGAAGAGGCGATTAAGATCGCCGATCGCAACAAGAAGTCGCATCTGGCCGAAGTTGTTACGGCCGGCTTGCAGGAGTTCCGCGCTTCCGGCGGCTCCGCCACCGAAGAGACCATCGCGAGCTCGGGCCGCGCATTGGAGAGGGCTGAGGCCATCGTCCATGCCAAGCTGAAGAGGGGCCTTGCGGTTCTGGCCACCATCGGCTCCACGGCGCCTTTCGTCGGCCTGTTCGGCACCGTCGTCGGCATTCTGAACGCCTTCCAGCAGATCGCCACCCAGAAGACTTCGGGTATCGGCGCGGTTGCCGGCGGTATTTCAGAAGCTCTCGTCACCACGGCGTTCGGCCTTCTTGTGGCCATCCCCGCCGTTATGGCGTTCAACTACTTCACCGGACGTGTCGAATCTTTCGACGTGGAGATGGATAACTCCTCGAGCGAACTCATCGACTATTTCATCAAGCAGAGCCACAAGCGCTAAGCGAAGCGGCTGCCCGTTCGAGCGAGAAGCTACGGGGGCAGGAGAGCGTGAAATCTCTCCTGCCCGCCGGTTTACTTCGCACAGGTTAGCTGATTCTTGAGAGCGGCGCCGGACGTAATCCGGCAGAAATTCAAACGCACGGAGCCCCGACAATGGGAATTGCAAAACGTGACGTCAGCAAAAACGTCAGCTCAAACATCAACGTGACGCCCATGGTGGACGTGATGCTGGTGTTGCTGATCATCTTCATGGTCATCACCCCCATGCTGCAGAACAAGGTTGCCATTGACATGGCCAAGGTGGACAACGCCGTAGCCATGCCCGACGCCGACAAGGAAGACGCAATTGTCGTTGCTGTCACCCGCGATGGCGGAGTGTTTCTGGGGCAGGACAAGGTCGCACCCAGTGAGCTAGGCACCAAGGTGGCTGCAAAGCTGGCCGACAAGCCTGGCAAGACGATCTATGTTCGCGCCGATGCACGGGCGCAATACAAGGCGGTAGAAGACGCCATCGACAACGTACGTACGGCCGGCGTGGATGAAGTGGGCTTGCTGACCGCGAAGAAGGAAGGCAACCTCGCGGGCGGCGAATAAGCCTGCTGCTGGGCTGTTTTTTAACGATTTCAAGTAAACGAGGAGTTTGAAACCATGTCAATGACGACTGGAGGCGGGGGAGCTTACTCGTCCGACATCAATGTTACGCCCATGATCGACGTTCTTCTGGTGCTGCTGATCATCTTCATGGTCATCGTGCCTGTGACGCCGAAGGGCTTGGATGCGCTGGTGCCCCAGCCGCCGAAAGATCCTCAGAAGCAAGTACAGACCGATCGCACCATTGTTGTTCAGGTTTTGTATCGCCCCGGCGCTGCCCCGACGTACAAAATCAACGAGACCGATGTTGCCAAGACCGATCTGTTGCCGAGGCTGACGGAGATTTACGCTAACCGCGCAGAGCGCGTGATGTTCGTCAGGGGCGACGACGATTTGAACTTTGCCTACGTTGCCGAAGTCATCGATATTGGCCGTGCGGCCAATGTGGATCACATCGGTTTAATGACGCCGAAGATTCAAGCCGGCCAGTAGCCGGGCGCAACCCGAGTGGCTTCCTCGCAGAGGGGGTCGCGACGGCAGCCGGCATCGGCCATGCGGGAGTCGCCGATCGCTGCGGGCTGAGAGATCAAAGGCTCAGGCTGGCCTGTGGGGAAGATGGGATGGCTTGAATACCCCAAATTTTCCCGAGTTGCCAGCCACGTCCGGAGGCGGTAAAGCCGGGCGGAAACCGAAGTAGAATGAAGTCGACTTTTCAATTTTGGTTTCGGATGCTCCCGTTCGCGGCCAGTTGCAAGAGATTCCAGGCGCGCCACCGACAGTCACCCGCCTGAAGGAGAAGGATACGAACATGAATGGACCCGCACGTATTACGGCGTTCGCGATAACCCTTGCCGGCATGGTGCTTTCCATGAGCGGGTGCAACCAGCTTGCTGCCCGTGACCAGTTGAACAAGGGAGTGGAAGCGTACAAGAGCGCTCACTTCGAAGAGGCGATCGGTCACTTCCAGCAGGCGACCCGGCTTGATCCGAGTCTGCCGATGGCAAAGACGTATCTTGCCACGGCGCTGGCACAGAATGTGGTGCCTGGCTTGGACACAGCGGAGAACTTGAAGACAGCTGATCAGGCCGTTGCTCTGTTCAAGGAAGTTCTTGCCAAGAACCCGAACGATGTCAACAGTCTGAAGCAGGTCGCTGGCATTTATTACCAGATCAAGAAGATGGACGATGCCAAGGAATGGCAGAAGAAGGTTCTGGCCGCGGATCCGAAGGACCCCGAGGCCGCCTATACCATCGGCGTCATCGACTGGGACCAGGCTCACAAGAATGTTCTTGCTGCTCTGCAGGGCGCTGGTCTCAACGACGATGGCGCTGGCAACGTGAAGGCGCCCAAGAAGGTCATGGAACCCCTGAAAGCTCAGAATGGCCCGCTCGTGGATGAAGGGTTGCAGTACCTGAACCAGGCGGTGGCCAACCGTGCCAACTATGACGACGCCATGGCTTATCTAAACCTGATCTACCGTCGCAAGGCGGACGTGGATTTTGGCGATGCAGCCGCCGTGAAGGCCGATCTGGCAGCCGCGGAAGACTGGCGCACCAAGGCTATGGGCACACGCAAGGCCAACGAAGAGAAGAAGAATGCCGGGCCGGGCGGAATCACCATGGACTCGAACGGCAACCTGAAGTAAGCACGTTCAGTTCGTCCAACAACAACGACGGCCTCCACCTTTGGTGGGGGCCGTTTTTCTTCAGCTGATCTTTAGCCGCATTTCACGAGGTACACCTTGCTCAAGTTTCTTGCCGTTGGTTCTTCCTGCTTGCCCATCCTTGCTTGCCTCTCGCTGATTGCAGCGACCCCTTCCAGCGCTGCCGCCCAGATCGGTAAGGGCGAGACTCCTCATCCTGCGGCGATGCAAGTGGAGAAGTCGCCGGAGGGCCTGACCGCACACAACGACTATGAAGTGCTGGAAGTCACGGTCTGCGGGGACTCGCTGATCCATGTTGTTGCCCGGCCGGTGGGCGCGCCTGCTTCGACGTCCGCCAGGCCTTGGATGCTCGACAAGGCGAAGTCGTGCACTGGAGCGGCTTTTCAGTTCAACCAAGCGGGTGGGACGGCTACGCTGACGACGGAGCGGCTGACAGTTTCTTTGTCTGCTCGGCAAGGCAGCCTGAGCTTCAAGACACCCGGCGGGGAGATGCTGACGCGGGAGTATCCAGATTTGCCGCGCACCTACCTGCCGTCGGGAGCAGCGGCGCTCTACCACATCGAGGACCGGTTCCTGCCCGATGCGACCGAGGCTGTTTATGGGCTCGGGCAGCACCAGAGCGGGGTGTTCAACTACCGCGGCAGCACCGTGGAGCTGGGGCAGAACAATACGGATGTCGCGATTCCGCTGCTGCTGTCGAGCAAGGGTTACGGAATTCTCTGGAACACGGCCTCGCTGAGCTACGTCGACAATCGCTTTCCGCTCAACATCAACTTCGAGTCGATGGCCGGCGATCAGGTGGATTACTACGTGCTCTACGGGCCGGAGATGGACCAGATCATCCATCAGTACCGGAACATGACTGGCCACACTCCGCTGCTCCCGCAATGGGCGTATGGGCTCTTCCAGTCCAAGGACCGTTACGCTTCGCAGGCTGAAATCCTCGACATCGCCAGCCAGTACCGGGCGCGCCACATCCCGATGGACGCTATCGTGCAGGACTGGTTCTGGTGGACGAAGGGCGGCGAAGGCGATCCGGTGTTCAACAGCAATTACACCGATGTACCGGCCGAATTGAAGGCGCTGCACGACGAACATGTGCACGCCATGATCTCGGTGTGGGGCTTGATGGACGATGCCTCAAAGAATTTTCAGGAGATCAAGCGGCAGGGCTTCGAGATAGGCGACTCGCATGTGTACGATCCGACCAATCCGGCGGCGCGCGATTTCTTCTGGAGTCAACTGCCCGGCAAGCTCTTTGCGCAGGGGTGGGATGCCTTCTGGCTGGATAGCGCGGAGCCGGAGGAGCACTGGCCGCACTCGGGCGACGCAAGTTTGCGCGACAAGCAGTTGCATATCGGTAGCGGTTTGGAATACACCAACATCTTTCCGTTCGCGCATAACCTCGGCGTTCAGGATCACTGGAAGCAGGCGAACCAGGAGAAGCGCGTCTTTCTGCTGACACGCTCGGCCTTTCTGGGGCAGCAGCGCGTGGGCGCGACGGTATGGTCAGGGGATGTCTACACCACGTGGTGGGCGCTGCGTCATCAAGTGCCGGCGGGGCTGAATTTTGCGCTGTCGGGGTATCCCTATTGGACCACCGACATCGGCGGATATCACCAGCCGTATGACGGGCTGGCCAACAAGCCGGAGTACCAGGAGTTGTACGCGCGCTGGTTTGAGTACGGCGCATTCTGCCCGATCTTCCGCACCCATGGCCACCGCGACCACAACGAACTGTGGATCTATGACCGCGTTTATCCGGGGCTGCTAGCCATCGACCGGCTGCGCTACCGGCTGCTGCCCTACGTCTACTCGCTGGCGTGGCGCGTGACAAACGAGGACTACACGATACAACGGCCGCTGGTGATGGATTTCAGAAAGGACCCGGCCACCTGGGAAATTGGCGACGAGTTCCTGTTTGGCCCGGCGATTCTGGTGAGCCCGGTGCTGAAGGAACACGCGACCGAGCGCGCCGTCTATCTGCCCGCAGGGAGCGCCTGGTACGACTTCTGGACGGGCGAACGGATGTCTGGAGGAGCAGAGGTAAATGCGCCGGCGCCGATCGAGCGGATTCCCCTCAACGTGCGCGCAGGGGCGATTCTGCCGCTGGGGCCTGCGATCGAATACGCAGGGCAGGCAAGCGATCCGATCGAGCTACGGATTTATCCGGGAGCGAATGGCGACTTCAATCTCTATGAGGACGAGGGCGACAGCTACCGCTACGAGCGTGGCGCGCATGCGGTCATTCCGATGCACTGGGACGATGCCGCGCGGACGCTGACGGTGGGGGCGCGCGAGGGGAGCTACACGGGCATGGCCGCGAAGCACACCTTCAATGTGGTGATTGTTGCGGCGGGACACGGGGTTGGCGGAGATGTGACCGCTGCGCCCGACAAGACGGTGGTTTATTCAGGGGAGAAGACGGCGGTTAGGTTCTAGAGCAGAACCAGAGTCCTGTGTCCTGTTGAGTGAATGCGAGGTCGCCGCTTCCTGATGGTCGCGTCAACTTGGATGCACTGCTTTCGGGATACACCAACTCTGGTTCTGCTATAGACGTGAAGACCTGCACCGCCCGCATCAATCCATGGGCGCCGCAGGGCACGAATTGCGGATAAGGGCGTTGAGCGGGGCATTTCACGGAATCCCACTGCTCGCTCGGCCATCGAATAGATATGACTTTTTTTCCTGCCCAGCGGGTTGGGCGCAGGTACATGAATCCGGCGCCGACCAAGGTGGGCGGGCTCTCGACCATGTTCAAGGTTGGGCCGCGCTTCTTTTTTGGAGCGGCGGCGCGGTCGCCCAGGAAAGCGCCCGGTCCGTTTAGCACGGATGCGCGCGTCTACGAGACAAGCCCGCAGTCAGGGCTGCGCGTAACGTGGTTTGGACACTCTTCGTCCCTGGTGGAGATTGACGGAGTGCGCGTTCTCATCGATCCGATCTGGGACGAGCGCGCGGCTCCCACGCAGTGGGCTGGGCCGAAGCGGTTCTTTGCGCCCACGCTGGCGCCGGAGGATTTGCCTGCGGTCGACGCGGTGCTTATCTCGCACGATCACTACGATCATCTGGGAGAAGGTACGGTTCGGAAGCTTGCGGGGTTGGAGAAGCTGCGGCAGGCGCGGTGGATATGTCCGCTGGGCGTGGGAGCGATTCTCGCGAACTTCGGCGTTGAGGCGGAGCGATGCACAGAACTGAACTGGACGGAGAGCGTGCCGGTTGGACCGCTGACGATTACGGCGCTGCCTACGCGGCA
The DNA here is from genome assembly GCA_964419175.1 of uncultured Occallatibacter sp. Taxonomy (GTDB): domain Bacteria; phylum Acidobacteriota; class Terriglobia; order Terriglobales; family Acidobacteriaceae; genus Telmatobacter. Next base: position 25,992 of record CAYQOQ010000011.1, read on the forward strand.
TTTTTCTGGACGGAGCCTTTTCAATCGCAATGAGACGCTGTGGGCGTCGTTTGTTCTGTCCGGCCCCAAGCACCGCGTCTACTACGGTGCGGACTCGGGAGAATGGCCTGGGTTCGTTGAGATCGGCGAGCAGTTTGGTCCGTTCGATCTGACGATGCTTGAGATTGGCGCTTCCAATCCTCTGTGGGCCGATATTCACATGGGGCCAGAGGGCGCGGTGCGGAGTTTTCGCGCGCTGGGCGGCCACGGGCTGCTGATGCCGATTCACTGGGGACTTTTCGATCTGGCGCTTCACGACTGGACGCAGCCGATCGAGAGTATCTCCGCGGTTGAGGGACTGAGGTTGTGGTCGCCGGAGCCTGGGGTTCCGACAGAGGTTGTTGCGGGGCAGGAGATTCGGGCAGTTTGGTGGCGTTGAGGGTCATTTTTTTGGGCAAAAACCCGCTGAATTGCGCATCGGGCCTGGAAGGCGATTTTCTGGATAAGCCTATTTGTTTGTGTTGGTTAAAGGCTTGAATCGGGATGGGCCCTCGTAATTAGATGGTAATGGGACTTGGGGGCGTAAGTGGTTTGTTTCCTGTTGGTTGGTTGGAATCTCACAGTTTCACGGGAAAAGGGGGGAGGGGGTGGGGCAGGGAACAGGGATCAGAAAAGCTGGCCGGGTGAGTTTCCTGCTCTCCAGCAGCGCGGGTTGGGGGCTGTCGAGGATGTGGGTAGAGGAACTCATATGTTGATTGTGCGCTTTTTGGGGGGAATTATCGGCAAAGGGCGGAGAATGAAAAAGCGGTCGGTTGAGTGTTTTGCTATCCCACCCTTTCCGCATAGAACGCGGGGCCCAGAGGGTTCCTCGACGGGGCACCCGCAGTGTTGTGACGATTTAATGGGGGGCCACCCGCCGACTGGCGTAATATCTTGCCCCGAAGTAGTCATTTCCAGATTCGGTGTCACGTTCTTTGCCGGTGAAACTGTATAGGGAAAAACACTGAGTGGTTGTGCAAATGGCAGAGACCGTCCTAAACGTGGCCCCCGTCGTACATGAATCCCAGGTCCGAAAATCCGGACCTGGGGCACCCAGATTTCTTACTCATCCTTAACCTTGGGGACCGGGGAGGAAGAGCCGGACCGGTGCATCCATTCGGGCAGTTGCCAGCCTCTCTCGCACGCTGTCCACTCCGATTCAATCTCGACGGTTCCACGCATGCCCGTCTGGTAGTGGCGGTAACTCGACCACTTCCAGTCCTCGGCTCTGGCGACAAGCCCGCGCTTGACCGGATTGCGATGAAGATAGCGCAGTTTCTCCACGAACCTGGCGTGGGACGAGATGTTGAAATCGTAGTAGTGCGCCTGCCAGAAGGGCCTTTCCAGCCTGCGCGTCGTAACCGACAATTTGAGGGCCTGAACAGCTTTGGACAAAAGTTCGCGCTGTGGCTGACTTGAGGAACGGCTTTCTGTGATGACAACTGAAGGTGATGAAGTGGAAACAACCGCACTGCTGATAGCGGACCAGGCCCTTCGTCATGCCAACATCGTACATCCCAGGTCTCAAAAGCGAGACCTGGGGCACCCATTCTTTTTGGACTGGACAGATGTGGGCCACCCGCCAATTATGATGCGAACTTCTGACTCGGCACACCAGAGTCTTTTCGCAGACGGTGAAGGGCCCGGAATTCTCCATCAGGGAGGGTTCCGGGGCCTTCACTACGCTATCGGCTGGGGGCGCGGATTGATTAGTGCGCGCCCTGCTTGAGGATTTGCTCGGCAAGGTAGTTGTGGACCTTGGCGTCGTTCTGGAGCATTTCAAAGTAGGCGCTCTGGAGAAGTTGGGCGCGGTTGTTGTGCAACTGCGTGTGGATGGCCTGTTGCACGCGGGGGTCGTTCAACTCGCGCTGGCCGGCGGCGTCGCGGGAGAGAAGCCTGTAGACGGCGTAACCGATGATTTTGCGGTTTGGCCCAACGTTCTGATAAATGGGAAGAACATCGGTGAACTGACCTGGCTTGAGCTTGCCGATGGCGTCGTAGACCTGCGGGTCTGTCTTGAGCGACGACTCGGCAATGAAGCCCATGTCGCCGCCATTGGCAGCGGTATTTGGATCTTCAGAGAAGTTCATGGCGACGGCGCTGAAATCTTCTCCGCTCTCGAGGCGGTTGTGCAGGATCTGGATCTTCTTTTTGGCGTCCGCGTCGCCGGAGGCTTTGTTGTTTTGCAGATTGCCGGCCTGCTGGGAAGGAGCGTCCGTGACGACGATCTGCGCCAGGTGATATTGCGGTTCGATGAGATTGAACTCGGCCTTGTGCGCCGTGTAGTAAGCCGAGATCTCCGAGTCGGTGATGTTGATTCTGGACTCGATCTCCTTGTTGATGAGCTTGGTCTTGGTGAGGGAGCGGCGGATGTCTCGCTTGAAGTCGTCAACCGTAAAGTTGCGCTGCTTGAGCTGGTTGTCGAACTCCTCTTGCGTGTAGGGCGCCTTGATCTCAGTGAGTTTTGCGTTGACGTCCTCGTCGCTGGCGGCGAGGTTGAGCTTGGCGGCACGCTGCTGCTGGATCTCATCGGCGACCATCTGATGGAGGATGGTGAGACGGCGAATGTCTTCTTCCTCTTGGGAGAGCTTTTGCGGGGCGTCTCCGAGGCTTGCCTTATAGTTGCGGTCAAGCTCCGCGCGCTGGATCTCCTTGCCATTGACAGTGGCCACGACGTCCGCGGAAGGCGGCCGATGGCATCCGGCAACGGTGGCTAGCATGGCGGCGGCGAAGAGAATGAGGACGACAGAATGAGAATGCATCCGTGTGTTCGATTGAACTTGCAACCTTGTCTCTCCTGTGGGGCCCAAGAAGGCCCCGGCACTCAAGGATATATCCACGGGCTGGCTCAGCGATAGCAGGGGCGCACCTAATTTCCAGCACCGGGTTTGGCGGCGGTGGGCTGCGCGGGCGCGGCTGGGGGCTGTTCGCCGGCAGCGCGCAGGGCTCGGTCGATTGCCATCCAGAGCTGCTCCGCGGGGACGGCGCCATTGATGCGCTCGCCATTGACGAACAGAGCCGGAGCGCCTTCCAGTCCCAGGGACATGGCTTCTTTGAGCGAATCGTTCACTTCGGTCTGGTCCTGCTTTGCCAGGCAGGCGTCGAGCTTGGCGGTGTCGAGCTTGCCCAGAGTGCCCTGCTGACGGGCAATGCGGTCGAGGACGGTAAAGCTCCTGGCCGGATCGCGGTCCGCGCCGCTGACCTCGTCGCCGTGGGAGTGGAGGTAATCCACGTAGGCCCAATAGACATCGCCGCTTTGGGCGGCCAGGCAGTTGGCGTCCACCGAGGCGCGCATGGCCCAGGGGTGGATCTCAAGGAGGGGGAAGTCCTTGTAGATGAAGCGCACCTGGTCCTTGTAGCGGGCCAGGGTGGAGGGAAAGAGCGACTGGTGCATGCGCGCGCAATAGGGGCACTCGAGGTCGTCGAAGTTGATGACGGTGACCTTGGCAGCCGGATTGCCGCGGATGGGGCGGCCGGCGATGTCGATGCCTGAGCCGGGCTCTTTCGTGAGGTCGTAGGATTCCAGCCGGGCGAGGGTCTTGCCGTCGGTGGAGATCAGAAACTGAATCACTTGCGACTTGGCGCCATGGCCGATGGTGATGGGCAGATCGTCATACCCTGAGATCGTGCTTGGCTTGCGGGCGCCGATGGCGAGGTTGTAGTCCTGCGGGATGCTGAATTGCGAGCGAACCGTGACCTCGATGCGGCGATCGATGGCGGCGCTGGATAGATCCTGCGGGGCGGATTGGGCTTTGCAGCCGGCGGTGAGAGCCAGGGCCAGCAAAACCGCGAAAAAGCGAAGATGGGACAAGTTGAATTCCTCTAGAAGAGGATACTCCAGCGGGGGGATTGCGGCCCGTGCGGAGGGGAGGATTTTTTGGGGGATAGGGAGAGGGCGCGGGGAAGCGAAAGGTGAACGGAGCTGGAGGAAGATGGGGCAGTTGTGGCCCACCCGCCTGTTTGCTTTTCGGACATTGGGCTTCATGCGATCCCACCCTTTCCGCACAAAACGCGGAAAGGATGGGGCACCCGCAGTGTTGGGGCTGGGTGAGTTTTCAAAAGACAAAAGGATGGGCATCCGGCTAGATGGTCATGGGGTTTATTGGGGGGCTGAAAGCAGGTTTTCTGCATGGATTCCCAGGTCCCAGAATCGGGATCTCCACCCCAAGGACGAAGACCTGTCCTTGGGGACCCCGACCTGGGGCACCCGTCATGATTTCGCATGTTGAGTTCATGCGGTGCGGAGCTGGGGGGAGATCAATACGCCGGGGGCAGTGTGGGGTCGCGGAAGATGGAGTTGGAGCGGCGGATGTCGCCGACGGAGCCGAAGTTGGCCAGGGTGAAGCTGTAGAGGTATTGGGTTTCGTCGCGGACGGAGCCGAGTTGGAAGCGGCGGTAGCCGAAGGTGAGGCCGCAGCAGTCCCAGTTGTAGATCGCCTGCACACCGGCGTACTGCAACTGGCCTAGGACGAAGTCGTAGCCGCCGTTGGCGGCAAAGTTGAAGCCAACACTGCTCTGCTTTCCGATGGTCAGGAAGGGCTGCAACTGTTGGCTCTTGATAGTGGAGGCGGCGCCTCGGCTTTCGTCGACGGCGTTGAGCAGGGCGTGGCCGAGGCCGATGGTGGTGCGGCCCCAACTGTAGCCCGCGTAGAGGTTGTCGGAGTTGAGCTGGCCCTGCCTGGGGTCGTAGTCCAGATCCCACTGAATGCGCAGGTTGTCAATGGCCTCGAAGCGCATGCGCGAGGTGATGGGCGCCAGGTTGCGCAGCGAGGTAAGAAAGGCCACGGCGCTCATGTCGAGCGTGGCGTCGAAGACGTTGCGGCGTCCGGGAATGAGAGCGCCGCCGAAGTTGGGGTCGATGAAGACCTGCTGCGCGATCTGCCAACTGGCCCACTCGCGGGGAGGTGCGGGACACTCGCCGCCCTTGGCGGCATCGTCTTTGGCGCAGGGCTGCTCCTCCCTGGGGCGGAGGTAAAGGCGCTGCGTGAGCGAGAAGCCGGCCTGGTTGGTGTTGGTGGCGATGTCGTTTGTGTCGACGAGGAGCACGTTGCGCGCCTGGGCGCCGATGCCGCCGACGTAGTGGTAGGTCAACTCGGGTTCAATGACATGGCGCATGACGCGGTTCCAGCGGGCGAGAACAAAGTCGCGCTCGATGGCGGGCGGGCGGATGTCCAGGGAAGCTTCAGCGTCGATGCGGTAGAGCGGGTCGTGGCTGATGGTGGGGACGCCGTGGCGCAGGTCGGTGAGGTCGGGGGTCTGGCTGATGGTGTAGGAGGTGGAGCGGAATGCGATCTCGGGAACGACGCTCCAGCCCGCGGCATTGAAGGGGAGAGAGATGTGGGGATAAATGTCGGTACGGCCGACGTTGCGGGCGTGGAAGCGTGGTTCCGAGCGGCTAAGGTAGCTGAGCGAAGAGCCGAATCCCCAGTAGACGGGTGAGTTTCCGAGCGGCCGGGAGAGCATGTCGTAGCGCAGGCTGGGCATGTGGAGAATCCTGGCCTCGTCGCCGTTGGATGAGCTGGCAAAGGTTTCAAATCGGCCCAGCGCAATCGAGGGTATGCGTCCGTTGTGGACGTGGGTGAGGAAGGCGCTGCTGGCCACCTGGGAGCTGATGGCCTGGGAGAAGTTATCGTTGAAGATCAGCCGGTAGAGGTAGCTGGAAAGGTATTCGACGGTGCCGGCTGCATGGGTGTTCGCGGTGATATCCTTGCGCCCTTCGGCGACCACATCCACTCCGCCCTGGTTGACGCGCTCTGTGCCGACCGGGCCGGGAAGAGTGATTGCGGGCCGGGCGGCGGCGGATGTATTGCCGATCTGCTGTTCCACGCCGCGATCGAGCAGGGCATTCCAGCGCACGATGAGGTGGTCGAGGTCGCGGCCCTTGTAGCGGAAGTCGCCGTTGGGCGCCCAGCCGCGCTTGCTGAAGTATTCAGCGCCGACGACCATGTCCATGCTTCGGTTGATGACGTAGTAGACCTGTTCGCCGATGACGAAGCCCTTGATGGAGGAGTTGCTGAGGACGGGAATGAGCAGCCCGCTTTCGCGACCGGTGTCGTCTACCGGATGGCGGAGCCAGGGCACGTAGAGGACCGGCAGGCCAAGAACCTCGAAGTAGGAATTGGCAGTGGAAGCCGTGCGGTCGTCAAGATTGATGGCGTGGGAGAGGATGCGCCAATCGGGCCGGGGAAGACGGCAGTTGGTCATGGTGCCGTCAATCAGGCGGTAGTGGTCGTCGCTGGTCTGGAGCAGGACTCTGGCCGTGAACTGGAAGGGGGTGTATGTGGAGTAGACACCGCCGCGCCCGGCCTCGTGGATGGCCTGCGAACCGCTCACGTTGTAGAAGCGGGCAGTGTGCATGTTGAGGCGCATGTCGCCATGGGAGGCGTTGATGAGCACGCCGTTGGGACCGCCGGACATTTGAAGGTGGCCTTCGGCTTCGAGGGCGGAGGTGGACTGGTGATAGACCACCTTGTCTGCGCGGAGAGTATAGCCGTGGTAGAGGACGACGACGTGGCCTTCGAGGGTGAACACGTCGCCGACACGCGTCTGGCGGTCGGCGGAGAGCTGAACGGGCAGTCCGCTGGCGGGGACGGGCTCAGGCTCGGCGACGGGCAGCATCTCCTGGCTGGGGGCATCGGGCAACTGCGCGGAGGGATTGTCCGCCGGGCTGACGGCGGCGTTGGCGGTGCTCTGCGAGTCCGCAGGTAACGCATTGGTCAACGCCTGCCCTGCAAGTAGCAGGTGACAGAGGGCCAACATCGTGATAATTACTAAGTTACGAGGACTCATTCCAGAACCAAGGACCGGTACAAGGCTCAGGATAGCAAAACCGGGTTCTTTTTGATGGGACGGGCTCCCCGTAGCTCTGGCAGCAGGAAAATTCGGGTTGTTGTTACGGGTCACGCATCTTGCGATGTGGGCCGTACCCCTATTTGTCCGCGCACCTCCTCTTCTCGACTGAAACACCTGTTCGCGATGCCCTGGTTTGCAAAACCGAGCCGATCGCGGGCAGGATTTTCCGCGAGTTCCCGCATCCGGGTACGAAGCCGGACCGGGAGCCGCAACAGAGAAGGGACACGGGAGCTTTGAGCACATTACCGAACCAGCTACCAGACCAGGCCAGCCTGTCACCGGCGTGGAAGCAGGAAGTCAATCGCCGTCTTGCGCAGCATAAGAGCCGCAAGGCCTCGTCGGCTGGTGAGTCGGAAGGGCCTTTGGTGGCGCACCCCAGCGCCAGCGGGCGCGCGGCGGCTGCAGCGGCGCGGGTTGCGGCGCGCTATGCCAAGGCACCCAGTTACAGCGAGATTCTGGCTGAGGACGCCCGTGCGGCCGTGCGGGCTGCCGAGGCTGCATCGCGGGCCGCGATTGAGGCCCAGGCCGCGGCTGAATCCGTGCTGGCGGGTCTGGAAGCCGCCCAGGCGGCCGAGCCGGTGTGGGAGGTGCATAGCTCTCCAGTGCAAACTTCTCCCGTTCGCACTTCGCCGGTTCGTACCGCTCCGGCCAAGAATACGGGGCGGCAGGAAGGGCAAACCAGGCAGAAGAGTCCCGCTCCGGCGGCGGCGCATTCTGAGGCGATCGAGGGCAGGCAGGGGTATGAGATTCGCTGGGAGCCGGATATGCCGGTGCGTCCGGCAGAGTCCGCGGCGGTTCATGCAACGGTGGGCGTCGAAACTCCCGAGGAAGAGATGGAATCGGCCAGGAAGCCGGCCTGGCAAGTGGAGAATGCGCCGGGCGGCGAGGCGATAGAGGTGGTGGAACCGGCACTGCCGATCCACGCCAACCTGATTGAGTTTCCGCGCGAGATTGTGGCTACGCGCAAGGTGCGGCCGCGGCTGGTGGAGGGGCCATTGGGCTCGGCTCCGGAGCACGGAGCGCAGTTGAGCATCTTCGAGGTGGACCCCGGCGCAATTTCGACCGAGCCCATCGCGGCCGTGGTTCAGGATGAGGGATCAGCGCCCGCGTGGACCAGGCCTGAGTGGTCGGGCATCGAACTGGATGCGCAGCCCAGGCGCGAATACCTGGATCAGGGCCGGGCTGAACTGTTGCGTGAGCTGGAACTGGAGGAGGCCGAGGCCCAGGATAGAACTCCGGCGGTGGAACTGGCGCCCGTGAGCCGGCGGCTGATGGCGGCGGTTGTGAACGGGGCGCTGATTGCGGGTGCATCGCTGGGGGCGCTCGCGATGGTGGCGGAGAAGCTGAAGACCCTGCCTACGCTGCGCGGAGTTGAGATCGGCGCGACCGTGGCGCTGGTGGTTGTGGGCACGCTTTACCAGGCGCTGTTTTACGGGCTTTCGATGGAGACGCCGGGCATGAAGTACGCGCAGATTTCGCTGTGCACCCTGGACGGCGAGACGCCAACACGGGCGCGCCGGCTGCGGCGGCTGGCGGCTATGCTGCTGTCGGTGCTGCCGTTGGGGCTGGGGGTGATGTGGTCCATCTTCGACGAAGACCACCTGAGCTGGCACGACCGGCTGTCGGGGACTTATTTAAGGAAGATTTATTAGGGCGGGGAATAGGGAAAGACAGGGAATAGGGAATAGGCCGCAGCCTGATGGATACACCTGTCGTCAGGGAACTGCTTGTCGATCTTCGCGGTGTCCTCAATTGCTGTTGCCCCATGAGAGCGTTCGGCATATACTTTTGTATATGCCAGTCGTGCGGGAGGGTCCAATGCAGCGCACAGCGAAAGTTTTTATGAACAACCGCAGCCAGGCGGTTCGGCTTCCGAAGGAGTTTCAGTTCTCGGTGGCAGAGGTCTACATCCGCAAGCAGGGCGACGATGTGATTCTTTCGCCGCGGCCGAAGGACTGGTCTGACTATCTGGCATCGAACGTTGTTGCCTCCGAGGAGTTTATGGAGGGGGTCGAGGACCTGCCGGTGCAGGAGCGCTCGATCTGATGGCCGTATACATGCTCGACACGGAAATCGCCTCTTACATCATGAAGCGGTCAAACGATGCGGTCGTCAAAAAGCTCCAGGTAATTCCCGTGAGCGCGATGTGCATCTCGGCAATTTCGGAATCCGAATTGAGATATGGAGTGGAGGTTTCGCCGCGCCGTGGCAAAGATCAGGCGGCGCTGGAGGAACTTTTGCGCTACCTGCAGGTACTCGATTATTCCGCCGCGGCCTCTGTTGACTACGGCCAGATACGTGCGGATCTGAAGCAGCGCGGGACCATAATCGGGTCGAACGATATGCTGATCGCCGCGCACGCGCGGTGCCTTGGGTTGACGCTGGTGACGAACAATACGCGGGAGTTCGGGCGGGTTCCGGGGCTGAAGATGGAGAACTGGACGGAAGAGTAATTGCGTCCATGCCGACGGTCGCTCGATCGAATGCCTGCGCAGTTTTTCTCAATCGATTTCCGTGAAACTCACATGCCAGCCATGAAGGTGCGCGTTAGCTTTTTCGAGGGAGGCATGTCCGGGAATGTTGCCTGTTGAATTACCGAAGCAAGCGCGCGAGGCGGCAATCGCTTCGGTGCAACGCTACTTTGAAGAAAACCTGTCTGAACCGATTGGCAATCTGCCCGCGGGTTTGCTGCTTGACTTCTTTGTCGAGGAAGTGGGGCCGGTGATTTATAACCAGGCCATTACAGATGCGCAGACCCGGATGCAGCAGCGGGTTGCGGATCTGAACGGGGAACTCTACGCAGACGAGTTTCAGTATTGGCCTCGCGTATACAGCAAGCGGAAGAACCGGCGATAGCTCGTTCGATTGAGCTTATCAGTTCCATTGCAGCGAGAGATTGGAACGCTGACCTCAGCTATCTGACCGCGTGAATCAGTATCTTTAGTTTCTGCTATCCCAGGTGCCCACCAGCGAGGCACCTGGGGCACCCGCGGTTGGTACGACAATAAGCGGTCAAAGACCTACGTGGCCAGGGTGCGGAGGGCGGAGACGCCGGCGCCGAGGAGGGCGATCTCGTCGTCGGGGGGAAGGATCTCGAGCGAGAAGCTTTGCAGGGTGGTCATTTTGACCATGGACTCGATGTGGGCGCGGAGGCGGGGCAACTCGACCCAGTGGGCGTTGTGGCCGGTGAAGTAGAAGCGGCCGGGGCCGGCGAGGTGGATGAACGAGGCGGTTGCGGCGGCCAGGGCGCGGTGCCAGAGATCGACAAACTCGCGGCAGCGCTGGTCGCCTTGCCTGGCTTGGGCAAAGACCTCTTCGGGTTCGAGGTCGAGGAAGCGCAGGCGCATGGCGCGATGGCCCATGATGCCCTCGAGGTGGCCGATGCCTCCGCAGCCGCAGTAGCGCTCCTTTGGGTCGAGGGTGACGGTGATGTGGCCGCCCTCCCAGACGCCGTCGACATAGGGCCAGCGGCCGTAGCCGATGCCGTTGCCGATGGTCCAGACGCGGGTCAGCTTTTCAAGACGGCCGTGGGTGGCGGCGACACCGGCGGCGATGGCGTCGGCGTCGTTGGCGATGTGTACAGGCGCGTCGATGCCGCGGGCAGCGAGTTCCCTGGCCAGATCGCCGGCCAGATGCATGCCTTTGATCTGCGTGAGGTTGGGCGAGTCCTCGACCACGCCGTCGCGGATGATGCCGGGAACGGCCACGCCGATGGCATCGAGAGACCGGGGATAGTCTTTTGCCAGGAAGGCGATCTGGCCGGCGAGCAACTGGACCAGCTCGGTGGGGGGAAGGGCGCTGAGTGCGTCTGGCTCATCGGGATTGGCGGGATAGCGCAGGGGCTTGGCGGTGAGGCGATGGTTCTCAAGCCTGCCGGCGACGACGTGGTCGGTGATGACAATGCCGATAGCGGTGGTCATGGTTGCCCTCCGGGGAATGGGAGAGATCAAATCGTTTTGGTACGTAGTCTAGTCCGCCTGGTAACGGTGCAGGCGGCCGAGGCCGTTGAAGGCTGCTACTTTATAACATTCCGCGAGGGTGGGGTAGTTGAAGACGGTGTCGATGAAGTACTCGACCGTGCCGCCCAGGGTCATGACCGCCTGGCCGATGTGGACCAGTTCGGTGGCGTCTTCGCCGATGATGTGCACGCCAAGCACCTTGCGCGTGTCGCGATGAAAGATGAGCTTGAGGCGGCCGGTGGTATCGCCGCGAATCTGGCCGCGGGCGACCTCGCGATAGTAGGCCATGCCGACTTCGTAGGGGACGTCCTCGCCGGTGAGCTGCTCTTCTGTTTTTCCGATGAAGCTGATCTCGGGAATGGTGTAGATGCCGTAGGGATAGAAGCCGGGATTGGAGGTGGCGGCATTGTCGTTGAAGGCGCGGGCGGCGGCGATGCGGCCCTGCTCCATGGAGACCGAAGCGAGGGCGGGAAAGCCGACCACGTCGCCGGCGGCGAAGATGTGTTCGACCTTGGTCTGGTAGTGCTCGTTGACGGCGATGCGGCCGCGGCTGTCGGCATCGAGGCCGGCGGCGGCAAGGTTGAGGTCCTCGACATTGCCCTGGCGGCCCACGGCGTAGAGCAGCGCGTCGCCGGAGACTTTCTTTTTGCTTTGGAGGTTGGCGACGACGGTGCCGTGGGTAGGCTCTTCCACGCTCTCGACTTCTTCGCCGAGGCGCAGGGTGACGCGGGCGTCGCGGAGATGGTAGCTGAGGGCCTCAATGATTTCGCGATCGGCGAATTCGAGCAGGCGGTCGCGCTTTTCGATCAGTGTGACGCGGACGCCGAGGACGGCGAACATGCAGGTGTATTCGACACCGACGACGCCGCCGCCAACGACGATGAGCGAGTGGGGCAGGTTTTCGAGGCCGAGGATCTGGTCGCTATTGACGATGGACCGGCCGTTGACGGGGACCTTGGGCGAGGAGGCAGGCTTGGTGCCGACGGCGATGACGATGCGATCGGCTTCGAGGGTGGTTTCAGTTTCCGGGCCAGCGACATGGATGTGGTGCGGATCGATGAAGCTGGCGATGCCGTGGATGACGTCGATGCCGTTGCGGGAAAGCTGGGCTTCGGTGACGTCGACTTCAGTTTTGATGACGGCCTGGACGCGGAAGGCCAGGTCGGCCATGGTGATCTTTTCCTTGACGCGGTAATTGATGCCGTAGATGGAGCGGTAGTTGTAGCCGGAGAGGTGGAGGACGGCCTCGCGCATGGTCTTGGAGGGGATCGTGCCGGTATTGACGCAGACGCCGCCGACGACGGTGCGGGCCTCGACAACGGCGACGCGCTTGTTCATCTTGGACGCGGCGACCGCGGCGCGTTGGCCAGCGGGCCCGGAGCCAATGACGATCAAGTCATAGTTGACGCTCATGCAGGTGTATCTCCCAGGGTTCGAGGCAGTATAGGCCGCAAAGGGCGATGCCTCAATGCGGCGATGGCTGTTACTCGGAGGCTACCATAAACGCCGGACCGGGAGGCGTGATGAAAGAGGCAGGGCTTGCTAAAAAAAAGGCGCTGCCGGTGGAGGAATCCGGCAGCGCGGTGGGAGAGGTTGCGTCAGGCGTGCGTCCTGGCGTTGGAAGGTGACCATCCGCCGGGGCCGCCGATCTGGGGATCCGCCTGACGCAAGCTGTTGAAGGCGGCATGTGTTGTTTAGGAGTGTGCGGTGCGTGGAGCGTACTGGCGCACTGGTTGAGGTTTGCCGGAGAACTTTCCCCCGGACTGACGGTCTTCTTCGAGGGTGAACTGGCGGATCATGCCGTCGAGGTCGCTGGCGAGGGAAGCAAGATTCTTGAGCGCTTCGACGGCCTCCTCGGCGCCTTGCGCGGACTCTGTGGTCAACTGCGAAATCTGTCCGGCGGACTCGGAGATCTCTCCGGAGGCGGCGGTCTGCTCGGTTGCGGCTGTGGCGATGAGGTTGATCTGGTGCTCGACCTGCTTGGAGGACTCGATGATGGCTTCGAGGCTTTGGCGGGCGCGAGCGGTTTCTTCCATGCCGCTTTCTACGGCGGAGCGGCTTTCGTTCATGACTTCAAGGGTTTCGCGGGTCTCATCCTGGATGCTGCGGATGGTTCCGGCGATCTCTTCTGTGGCGCCCTTGGTGCGTTCGGCGAGGCGGCGGACTTCGCCTGCGACGACGGCAAATCCACGGCCATGTTCGCCGGCGCGTGCGGCTTCGATAGCGGCGTTGAGGGCCAGCAGGTTGGTCTGCTCGCTGATCTCCTGGATGACGTTGACGACCTTGCCGATCTCCTCGGAGCGGCGGGCGAGCGACGACATCTTTTCAGAGACCGAACTGGTGGCGGCGGCGATCTTTTCCATAGTGGTGGCCGCTGCCTGCATGACGGCTCCGCCCTGATCGGCGGTCTCGGCGGAGATGCGGCTGGCGGCGGCGGCGGACTCGGCGTTGTGGCTGATTTCGCCGATCGTGGCAGTCATCTCCTGGGCCGCGGTGGCAATCTGGTTCACCTTGCTGGACTCGGTGCGTGCGTTGCCTGCGGTCTGCACGGAGCGGGCGCTGATTTCGGTGGTGGCGGAGGAGAGGGTGTTTGCGCCCTGGGCTACCGACTGGAGAACCTCGCGCATGGAAACGACGCTCGTGTTGAAGGCCTCGCCCAACTGGCCGATCTCGTCGGAGCCGGAGACGCGGATGCTGGCCGTGAGATCTTTGGCGGCCATGGCTTCGACGGCGTTCTTGAGCCTGCCGATGCGCGGCGCGATTTCGCGGGTGAGGAACACGCCGGTGACTGCGCAGAGAAGGACGATGAGGAGCGTGGCGGCAACATTGATCCATGCGGAGCGACTTGCGGAACTGGTGACGGCGGTCGACTCCGTGGTGCCGTACTTTGCGTTCAGGTTGAGGTCCTCGCCCATGGTTGTGATGACCGCGTTGAACTGCGCCACGGTTGCGTCCGACATGAGCAGATCCAAAGCGTCGCCGACCTTGCCTGCGGTCATCAAGGCACTCGCCCGGTCGCTGAGTTCCATGTATTGTGCAAAAGCTCCAGAGAACTTCTGGTCAAGTTCGCGCTCGCCCGGATAGCTGATGTTTGGCTCATAGATTTTCAAAGCAGTTTGATAAGCCGAGAGAGCCTTTTGCCGCGCAGACTGGTGTTGGGCCATGCATGCAGGTGTTGTGCATAACAGCAGATCGAGGTCCTGCCGTCGCACGACGTTGGCTTCTCCGCGAACGTCGGACAGGGCGATCAGCGCCGGCAGCGAATTGTCGCTGACATCGAGGTTTTTCACCGCGATGTCGCGGAACGTCAAGCAGGTGTAGCCGCCGAGCAGGATGCAAAGAGTGCAAACAATGCCAAAGGCGAAGATGAATTTGTGGGAGATGGAAAGATTACGTAACCACTGCATGCCGGTGACCCCTTCCAAGGCGATTCTCTGGATGTATCGGCGTATTGGGGGCGGACTTGAGTACTTCTGTTGCGGCGGAGAACACGGAAAACGCCGGTAGGCCCGCAGCCGGGGACGGCGGACAGCTATGGTCGCGGAGCTGCCGGGGATCTCCTGTAGGCTGCGGCAGTTGCAAGCGCCAGGCCAAGTCGATATTCTTGGGCCGTTTCGTCTACCCTGTGGGAAGACGCTCTGGAATTGAGGTTGGCTATGGCGATATTGCGGACGATGCGGTTGGTTGTGCCTTTCAGGTTGATTGCTCTGGGAGTGTTTGTTCTGGCGGGAACGGCCGGGTTGCGGCTGATTGCACAGGCTGCGCCGGCAGCGGCTCCGGCGACAAGGGCGACACAGGCCGGGGGGCCCGCGCCAGAGCAGTTGGCGATCCAGAAGGCGGCTCAGAAAGCGATCGAGGCAGAGGCGATCGCGGATCATCAGCAGATGCTGGACCAGCTGGGGATCAAGCAACTGAGGCCCGCCGCCAGTCACGATCCGAAGTCGCCGAACTTTGTGAACTACGACGAGTCGAAGGCGAATCCGTATCCCAATACGCTTCCCGACCCACTGAAGCTGAAGAACGGCAAGCCGGTAACTTCGGCGAAGGTGTGGTGGGAGAAGCGGCGGCCGGAGATTGTGGAGGACTTCGATCGCGAGGTTCTGGGCCGCGTGCCCGCCAATGTGCCTAAAGTGACGTGGGAGGTAACGCAGACCACGGAGGAGACGGTCGGCGGCGAGGCGGTGGTCACCAAGCGGCTGGCGGGGCACGTGGACAACTCAGCCGATCCGGCAATTGCGGTGAACATCGACCTGGTGCTGACGACGCCGGCCAATGCTGACGGGCCGGTTCCGGTGATCATGGAACTGGCCTTCAGCCCGGAGTTCATGGCGGCCATTGCCAGAAGTCTCCCCGAGATGATGCCGGGCGGGCCGGGCAACACGGGTCCGAGCTGGCAGGAGCAGGTGATCCGGAAGGGCTGGGGCTACGCGATTCTGCTGCCGACCAGCTACCAGGACGACAATGGCGCCGGGCTCGACAAGGGAATCATCGGGTTGGTGAACAAGGGCCACTCGCGCAGCCCCGAGCAGTGGGGAACGCTGCGTGCATGGGCCTGGGGCGCGAGCCGCGCGATGGATTATTTTGAGACGGACAAGGCCGTGGATGCGAAGCAAGTGGGCGTCATGGGCCACTCGCGGTTCGGCAAGACGGCGCTGGTGGCGATGGCATACGATCCGCGGTTTGCCGTGGCATATATAAGCTCGGCAGGCACAGGCGGCGACAAGCTCTACCGGCACGTGATGGGCGAGCAGCTTGAGAATCTGGCCGCGGCGCCGAATTTTTACTATTGGATGGCGGGGAATTTCATCAAGTACGCCGGGCCGCTCACGACGGGCGACCTGCCGGTGGATGCGCATGAGCTGATTGCGCTGTGCGCACCGCGGCCGGTATTTCTGGGCGTGGGCTCGAACACTGCCGGAGACGAGTGGGCCGACCCGGTGGGCGAGTTTCTGGGCGGCGTGGGCGCGGGGCCGGTGTATCGGCTGTTGGGGAAGAAGGATCTGGGGACGACGCAGTTTCCGCCTATGCAGACGGGACTGCTCGCGGGCGACCTCGCCTTCCGGCAGCATCAGTTTGGACACACGCCGGGGCCGAACTGGCCGTTCTTCCTGGAGTTTGCAGGGCGGTATCTACACGGTCCTGTGCTGAAGGCGAAGATCCAGTAAGGGTGCTGCAATTCCTTTGGAATTCTACTGAAGGCCGGGTTTCGGGCTCCGGCTGGATGGTGAATTTGTCTTATTGAATTGAATTTGGATTGCCAAGTGTGGCAGAGTGTCGGTATGGACAAGGGTTCTGTCATCCATACGTTGCGCCAACACGAGCCGGAGCTCAGAGCTGCGGGTATCGTGCATCTGCGTCTGTTTGGCTCGGTGGCGCGCGGCGAGGCGTCGGCAGAATCGGATGTGGACCTGATGGCGGATCTGGACCGGACAAAACGGCTTTCATTGGTTGGCATGGCCCGCCTGGAAAACCAGCTCACCGACCTGCTTGGTGTCAGGGTCGATCTCGCTCCTGCGGATTCGATGAAAGAGGCTGTGCACGCACGGGCCGTCCGCGAGGCCATTCTTGCCTTTTGAGGATGCCCAATCCCATCTTCGCGATATTCGCGAGAGCATTCAGCTCATCGAGGAGTTTGTGTCGGGGATGGACCTCGACGGATTTCGGGACGACTCGAAAACCCGGGCGGCCGTCGAACGCAAGATGCTCATCATCAGCGAGGCTGCTACGCGGCTGAGAGATGACGCGGAGGTTCTGTGTCCCGGCGTTCCGTGGCGCGATATTCGCGGGATCGGCAATTGGCTTCGTCATCAGTACGACCGTGTCGATGTCGAAACAGTCTGGAATACGATTCAGGACGATCTTCCGCCACTTAAAGCGGCGGTTGAAAAGAGTCTTGAGCCTCCAAATATAGCTTCATAGCGCAGGCAGATAGCGTCGGCCCGCCTGTGGAGGCGGGCCGACGTGTTTGCGGAGTTCGTTAACGGCCCAAGGAGCGGACAGCACCGGCGCCGCGGAATCCCATGCTGCGACCGGGACCACCGCCCATGGCTCTCATCGGGGCACCGCCATAGGCATAGCCACGACCTGGAGCTGTACGATAGCCGCCGTAACCGTAAGGCCGGGCCATAGGCGCCCCGTATCCATAACGCACCATGGGCGTGGCGCCGTAATAGTAGCGGACGACCGGAGGAGCGGCGTAGGCGTAGTAGACCGGCTGCGGAGGCGGAACATAAGCGTAATAGGCGGGCGGGGGAGGGGCAACCGGCTGCGGGTAGTTTTCAGCCACGGGCTCCGGCGCCGAAGGCTGACCCTGGTTCTGATCCTGGTAGAGATCTGGAACCGGAGGCTGCGGCATCTCGTTTTCCGAGATCGGCGAGCGCTGGACAAGCCCATTTGGATCGCGCGACAGGGGGTTGGATGCAGGCACGGTGAGGTCGTCCATCACCTTCAGCGTCATCCTCGTTTCCGCTTTCAGGGTGGGCCGGGGTCCGCGCATGGGCAGCATCAGCAGATCGATGGGCCACAGAATCGGAATGCACCAGGTTACGATGTCGCGGGTCTCATGGCCTTTGCCCAGGATGCGTCCCTGGTTGTCGACCCGGTAGCCGGGTACATCGACCACGCGAGCGTCGATTGGGATCACGGTGTCGGGCTCGATCACCATGCGGTCGAACGCCAGTTCCATCCAGCCTTTGCCCACAAAGTGGCCTGGATCTTTGTATTCCTCGAAGCGGCCAACGAGGAAGCTGTTCTGTGGCAGCACGGAGCGGCCGTAGCGTTCGGCATGGCTCACCTGGCAGAGCACCGGATCGCCGACGGCGGTGGTTTTCGAGGAGATTCTCGGCTCATTGACGGTGCACTGGATGAGTGAACCGGCAGGGATCAGATGCTCGCCCGCACTGGCGAACAGAGGCGCGGAGAACACAAGAGACAGAAGAGCAAAAGCAGTTTTCTTCATGCAAATCCTCCTAAAAGGCGGGCTCGGGTGCGAGCCATTCTTCGGGCAATTTCAGGCGAGGCCGTACACTCGTGTATCGGCTGGTTAACCGCACAGAACCGGATTCAGGGGATTAGTTGCGTGAGATCGAAAAAAAGTTTCGGTACTTTTGTACTCGCCGTCCCGAATTGGCCGTCAACAAACAAATACGCTCGCCTCCGGCGCGAGAAAGTTGCCTGAACCCAGGACGGCAGGTACGCAGATTTCCGCTGCACCTGCTGGAAAAATGCTTTACGCTCATAGCATGGAGTTCAAAGTAAGCGAACTGGAACGGGAACCGATCGACTTTGACCTGGGGTTGGCGCCGGGAGCGGTCGATTTGGGCGAAGAGGCCACGCAGGTTGGGGTTTTAGCCACCTCCGGGCATGCAGAGGTGCTGCACGAGCACCGGGGCCCCAAGGATATTGTGGCCGACATCCGGCTGCAGGGGCAGTTTGCCGGAAAATTCGAGGTTCCGTGCGCGCGCTGCGTGGAGCCTGTGGAAATCCCTCTCAACGCGGAGTTCGACCTGATCTTCCGCCCGGCGGCGGCCGATGCCGAGGCCACGGAGCGGTCAATTACTGCGCCGGAGACGGAAATCGGGTATTATCTAAAGGACAGTCTGTTGCTTGAAGATGTTCTGCGGGAGCAGGTGCTTTTGTCCCTGCCGGTGAGGACGCTCTGTAAGCCAGACTGCAAGGGACTTTGCCCGCGCTGCGGTGAGAATCGCAACAGTACGGCGTGTACCTGCGAAGAGGGTCCGAAGGACCCCCGCTGGCAGGCGTTGTCTGGGCTCCGCAGCCGGATAGAGTCTTGAAGATAACCCCAAGAGATTGAGGGTGTTCCGCCAGGCCGAAAGGCTGCATTAGGGCTGCTTGCGGCCTGAAGGTACAAAAGGCGGGCGGAATACGAAAGGAATTGCATCATGCCTAATCCGAAAAGGCGCCACTCGACGCGCCGTACTGCACTTCGCCGCTCACACGACTTTCTCACCGCGGTCGGACTCTCCGAGTGCCCCAACTGCCATGAGAAGAAGCTGCCCCACCGTGCCTGCGCCAAGTGCGGCGCCTACAAGGGCCGCGCCGTTCTGGACATCAAGGAAACAGCCAAGTAGTCTGAGCATCTATGCTCATCGACATTGCTCTTGACGCAGTAGGTTCCGACAAAGCTCCCGAGCCGGAGATTCGCGGGGCGATCCTCGCCTGCCGTGCTTTGCCTGTGCGGGTCCATCTGATTGGGCCGGAGGCGGAGCTGCGCGACGTTCTGGACGAACAACTGGACAACGAAGATCTGCCCATCGTCATCCACAATGCCTCCGAACGGATCGGCATGGAGGAGAAGGCTGCGCACGCGGTGCGGACCAAGCGCGACAGCTCCATGCGCGTGGGGCTGAAACTGGTGCGCGAGGGCAAGGCGGCCGGCTTTGTGACCGCGGGCAATACGGGCGCGGCCATGGCTACGGCCAAGATGGTGCTGGGCGCGCTGCCGGGCGTGGACCGGCCGGCGCTGGCCAACCCGATGCCAAGTTCGACCGGCAATCCGTGCGTGTTGCTGGATGTGGGCGCGAACGTGGATTGCAAGCCGCAGAATCTGGCCCAATTTGCGCTGATGGGTGAGATGTATGCGCGCACCGTGCTGAAGATCAACGAGCCGCGCGTGGGCCTGCTCTCGATTGGCGAAGAAGAGTCCAAGGGCAACGACCTGACCCGCGAGGCCTATCCGCTGCTGAAGGCGCTGCCGATCAAGTTCATCGGCAACGTGGAAGGGCGCGACATTTTCAGCGGCCAGGCGGACGTGATTGTGTGCGACGGGTTTGTGGGCAACGTGGCGCTGAAGACCAGCGAGGGCGTGGGGCGGTTTGTGCGCGATGTGCTGCGCGAGTCGCTGACGCGCACGGTGACCGCGCAGGTGGGAGCGCTGCTTTCGCGGCGCGCCTTCAACGAGTTCCGCCGCCGGCTGGACTACCGCGAGTACGGCGGGGCGCCGCTGTTGGGCGTGCGCGGCGTATGCATCATCGGCCACGGCTCCTCGAACGATCGCGCCATCTTCAACGGAATCCGCGTGGCCTATGAGTTTGCCAAGGGCGGGACCGTCGAGCGCATCGAGCGGGAGTTTGCCCAGCATCCGAAGCGGGGCGCTGCGCCCAGTCCTGAAGCTGGCAGCGACGTCAAGCCGGATGCAACGGTTCAGTAGCGGCCAACCTCGATGCCAGCCTCAACCACAAAGTCATTTTTGTTTGATCCGGGAACCGCCGGTGAGTTGGCTTGCCCGGCCTGCCTGGGCGACCTGCGGCTGGAGGGGACGCGTCTGGGGACGCGCCTGATCTGCGTCAGCTGCGGGCGGAGTTATCCGGTTGTGGATGGGATTCCGGTGCTGATTGCGGAGCGGGCTGAGATGGGCGAAGCGCGCTGAAACCAGCAAAAATCATCTGAAAGCCGCACCAATCCAGTGACGGAGTTCTGCTACCTGCGCTGATAGAACGGCAGCACGATCAGGATGGCGAATCCGATGGCGGCGACCAGAGCAAGCGCGACGAGGCTGTAGATCAGGACCAGGTTGGGGCCCTGGGAGGGAGCTTCTTCTTCGTCAGGCGGATTGCGGTCGGGGTTACTCATACTTCAGCGCATCGACCGGGTTCATTTGGGCGGCGCGGGTGGCCGGCACTGTGCCGAAGACAACGCCCACGCCAACGGCCGCGGTGAGCGCAATGATGACCGACCAGGGCGAGATGGGCAGTTTGTAATCGGTGAAGAAGCGGATGGACAACGGCAGCGCCATGCCGACAAAAGTGCCCACAAGTCCGCCGGTGAGCGAGATGATGATGGCTTCGGCCAGGAATTGGAGCTTGATTTCACGGTAGGTGGCGCCCAAGGCCTTGCGGATGCCGATTTCGCGAATGCGAGAGCGGACGTTGGCGAGCATGATGTTCATAATGCCCACGCCGCCGACCGCCAGGGTTACGCAAGCCACCAGAACGAGCACCATGGTGAGCGCGTCGGCGCTTTTGGCGGCAACATCGAGCAACTCCTTGAGCGTTTGCGCCTTGTAAACCGAGTTGGTGCGATGGCGCGACTTGATGATGCGGAGGATCTCGTTGGCGCCATCGGGCACCTCGTCCATGCTGCGCATCGAGAAGTAAATCTGATTTACGCGCTCGGTTCCGGTAAAGTAGCGGACCACGGAATAGGGAATCAGAATGGTCTGGTCGGCGATCTCCGACTGGCCGAAGTCGTTCACGCTCATCTTGAAGACGCCGACGATGGTGAAGGGGATGCCGGTAATCTCGAAGGTCTGTCCGATGGCAGAGTTGGAGTTGCCGTAGCGTTCCCTGGCGAACAATTCGCTGACCACCGCGCACTTCTGGTGCGTGGTTTCGTCAGTATCGTCAAAGAAGCGGCCGGCGGTGACGAGGAGGTTGTGAATGAAGAGATATTGGGGGCTCACGCCCAGCACCAGCGTATCCTTGACGACGCCGCCGCCAAAGCTGATGCGGTCGTGCATGTCCATGACGGGCGAGGAGTACATGACGCCAGGCATCTGCGCGACTACGGCTTTCTCGTCGTCGCGGGTCAGGTAGTCGGTGTAGCGTACGCGCTCGGCCGCGGTGGCGCCGCCGCCGGCATATTCCACTTCAACGGAGTTGGTGCCGAACTTCTGAATCAGTTCCAGAATGTATTGCCGGCCGGTCATGCCGATGGTGACGACAAGGATGACCGAAGCCGTCCCGATGACCATGCCGAGCGCGGTGAGCACAAAGCGCGTCTTGGCGGCGCGGAAGCTGTCCATGGCGAGCTTGAGAATCTCGCTTAGCAGCATGGTGCGGCGGGCGCTGAGCAGTGTCTCTTCGAAGGAAGTGTGGCGGGCGTGATCGACTGGGTTCATTGCTTCCTTAGAGATTGATGCGCCAACGGGCCTTGCGGCTTCTTGAATCGCCAGGGTATTACACGAGCTTATTCACCCTGTAGATAGATTACGCGTTCACCCGCATGGTCTGGAACAGGGCCGGTGCGGCAGTCGGCGGTATCATAGCGGGTATCTTCCCAAATGAACGGACCGCTCCGGCGACGTGGGCGCACGGGCCGATTGCCGGGGCAAGGAGACAGAATGCGCGCGCTGGTCTACACGGCACCGGAAAAGATGGCTATCGAGGACTGGCCCAGGCCGCGTCCGGCGGCGGGAGAGGTTGAGATTGCCGTTGACGCCGCGGGCATCTGCGGCGCGGACATCTCAGGGTTTCTGGGGCGCAGCCGCCGGCGCAAGCCTCCGCTGGTTTTTGGCCACGAGCTTGTGGGGCGCACGCCGGCCGGGCGGCGCGTGGTGGCCGATCCGCTTTGGAGTTGCGGGCAATGCGCGGAGTGCCTCAGCGGCGCGGAAAATCTCTGTTCCGGGCTGCGCTTGCTGGGCATGGACCGGACGGCCGGCTGCTTTGCCGAGTTTGTGGCTGTCCCCGAGTCGCAGGTGTACGGGATTCCCGACGATCTGACCGATGCGCGGGCGATCTTTGCCGAGCCGTTGGCAAACATCGTTCATCTGTTCCGCCTGGCCGCGCCGCCGCCGCCGTTCCCAGTCTCGTTCCGTATGGGCATTGTGGGCGCAGGGACCATGGGTTCGCTGGCGCTGAAAATGGCGCTGCACCTGGGCGTGCGCGATGTTCTCGTGGAAGATGTAAACGAAGTGCGGCTGGCATCGGCTCGACAGATGGGCGCAACGCTGGCGGTGAATCCAAAGGACGCGCAAGCCGAGGCGCGCAGCTTTGCCGGCCGCGGGCTTGACTTGGTGCTGGATGCCTGCGGCGAGGAACAGGCGCGTCAGCAGGCCTTCGATGTTTGCCGGCCGGGTGGAACGGTGGTGCTGCTGGGCATGGCGAAAGAGCGCAGCGAACTCGACTTTGGGGCCAGCATCCGCAAGGAGCATCGCGTGCTGATGCCGTTCGGGTACACGCCCGTGGACTTCAGGCGTTCGCTCGAACTTCTCGCCGCGGGCGCGATCGACCTGACGCCGTGGACCGCGGAGATGCCGCTTGAAGACGGGCAAAGTGCCTTCGAGCGGATGAGTGGCCAGCGAGGCGGGACGCTGAAGTTGGTGCTACGCGTGCGTTGATGTGTGTGGGGCCGGGCGGCAACCGCGAAGACTGGCGGCCCTACTGCACGCTCTTCTGCCTGCCCTTCTGCCCGCCCTTGGAGCAACTCAAGGAATTGTTGCGGGTCCATGAGGAGACCTGCACGGGCGTTCCCTGCATGCAGGAGTTTGTGCCGGTGAAGGGCGTGCCGGTGAAATCGATTCCGGTTCCGGCGGCCGGCCTGGCGCCTTTGATCAGCAGGCTATAGAGTCTGCCGCTCGTGGCGTCCTTCACCAAAAGGCAACTGGCCTCGGCCCCAGCCTGAACACAACCTTGCACGGTTATTTGCTTTGCATTGGGCGGGGCAGCGCCTACAGAACTTGCCGCCGCGGCCAGGGCCAACAATGCCGCTGCGCAAACTAATCGTTTCATTGCCGTTCTCCTTTGTGTCTCGCCAACTACTTTAATGCTTCTGCGCTTTGCGCGTGAAGAGCAGAATTTGCCACGGCGTCTGTCGCGGTCCAACCTGATAAACGCCTACGGTTTCTGAGGCTCTGCATCCAGATTTTTCCAAAGGGCGGCGAAGGTTTCGATGGAGAGAGCTTCGGCGCGGGCATGCGGATCGATGGACGCCTTTGCCATGGCCGCAGCCGCGGTCGCGGGCGCAAATCCGGCGGCGCGAAGGTTGTTGGCGAGCGTCTTGCGCTTTTGCGCAAAAGCCTTGCGCACAAAGGGCAGAAAGCCTGCTTCTTCAACGCCGAGTTCCGCAAAGCGCGGAGCAAATCGCCAGCGGAAGACCGTGGAGTGCACATCGGGCGGCGGCACAAATGCTTCAGGCGGCAGCGTGAACAACGGCTCGGCGGCTCCGTACATCTGGACGGTGATCGAGAGCAGGCCGTAGTCGCGCGAGCCCGGCTGGGCCGTTACGCGATCGGCCACTTCGCGCTGCACCATCAGGACGGCGACGTCGAGCGCGGCGTGGCTGGCTGCCAGCTTGAGCAAAATCTGCGAGGTCATGTAGTAGGGCAGGTTGCCCACCACGCGGAGCCGTTCGCCGGCGGCGGCTTCAGCGAAATCGAAATTGAGCACATCCCGCTCGACGACCGTGACTTTGTCCGGCGGAAAATGCACGCGCAGTTGCAGGGCGAGGTCGTGGTCCAGCTCGACGGCAATCACACGGCTTGCTCTTGCGGCCAGGGTTTCTGTAATGGCGCCGCCGCCGGGGCCGATCTCGACGACGGTGCAGCCGGAGAGATCGCCGAGCGCGGCGACGATGCGCTCGACGGCATCCGTGTCGTCGAGGAAGTTCTGTCCGAGCTTGGGTTTGGTGGGCATGTGCTCTCTTGATGGTAGATGAACGCGGAGGGCGGAAGCTGCGCCCCGATGCGATCGGGCGGCCATCTCTATGAAAATAAGCGCGTCCAAGGCTGTATTGTGCAGGCTCCGCAATTTTGCTACTATAAACGAACACATGGTACGCGCTTCCCTAAGCCGGTCTTGTTGTTGCCTGTCGAACATCTTCGACGGGTGTCCCCGCTAGTCTCTTCTCCCGAGCACAATCGAGTCAGAAGACACACCCGTAGCTGATACAGCCGGGTATGTCCCCATTTCGCTCCGGCTTTCAGCATTCACCTTCGAAGCAAATGAGGTCATGCATGCCGGTAGCCGAAACCGAAGCTCGCACACAATCGCCGCACGTCACACTCAATGCCCCGCCACGCCTGAGCCACCTGCGCCTGCTTGAGGCCGAGAGCATTCACATTCTGCGCGAGGTCGCGTCGGAGTTCGAGCGGCCGGTGATGTTGTATTCCGTTGGCAAGGATTCGTCGGTGATGTTGCGGCTGGCGCAGAAGGCTTTTTACCCCGCGCCGATTCCGTTCCCGCTGTTGCATGTCGACACGGGATTCAAGTTTAGAGAGATGATCACGTTTCGCGACGAGATGGCGAAGTCGATTGGCGCGGAGCTTCTGGTGTGGCGCAACGAGCCGGCCATCGCCGCGGGGACCAATCCGATTGCGCTCGACACCAAGCGCTGCTGCGGACTGCTGAAGACGCAGGCGCTGCTGGATGCGTTGCGGCACTACAACTTCGACGCGGCCTTTGGCGGCGCACGGCGCGATGAAGAGAAGTCGCGCGCCAAGGAGCGCATCTACTCGTTCCGCGACAGCGCCGGGCAGTGGGACCCGAAGAACCAGCGGCCCGAGTTGTGGAACCTCTACAACGCGCGCGTTCATCCCGGAGAAAGCATTCGCGTCTTCCCGCTCTCCAACTGGACTGAGATGGATGTGTGGCAGTACATCCACGAAGAAAAGATTCCGGTGGTCGATCTCTATTTTGCGAAGGAGCGGCCAATGTATGTGCGCGGCGATGCGCTGCTCCCCATTGAGCAAGCCTTCGTAGCGCGAAAGGGCGAGCAGCCCCAGATGGTGAAGTCGCGGCTTCGGTCGCTTGGCTGCAGCCCCTGCACGGGCGCCATCCGTTCCGATGCGGAGACGATTCCGGCGATTATCGCGGAGCTGATTTCGTTCCGCTCTTCCGAGCGCGCCAATCGCGTGATCGACCACGACCAGGAAGGCTCAATGGAGATCAAGAAGCGGGAGGGATACTTCTAAATGTCAACGCTTGCGACGCCCGCATTTTCTATCGACGAATTTTTGCAGCAAGAGCGCGAGAAAGATCTGCTGCGCTTCTCAACCGCAGGCAGCGTGGACGACGGAAAGTCTACGCTGATCGGCCGCCTGCTTTACGACACGCAGTCGGTCTACGAAGACCAGGTGCGCTCCATCGAAGGGAAGGGAACCACCGCGCCGGGGCAGATCGATTTTGCGCTGCTTACGGACGGGCTGCGCGCCGAACGCGAGCAGGGCATCACGATCGATGTTGCGTACCGCTATTTTTCTACGGCTCGCCGCAAGTTCATCATCGCGGACACGCCGGGGCACGAGCAGTACACGCGCAACATGGCGACAGGCGCTTCAACGGCCGATGCGGCAGTGGTGCTGATCGATG
Source organism: uncultured Occallatibacter sp. (assembly GCA_964419175.1). Taxonomy (GTDB): domain Bacteria; phylum Acidobacteriota; class Terriglobia; order Terriglobales; family Acidobacteriaceae; genus Telmatobacter. The sequence continues at coordinate 51,865 of CAYQOQ010000011.1, forward strand.
CGAGCAAGGGAGTGCTGATCCAGTCGCGCCGTCACGCGTACATTGCATCGCTGCTGCGCGTACGCCACGTGCTGGTTGCCGTGAACAAGATGGACCTGATCGGCTACGACGAGGCGGCTTTCCGCGCCATCGAGGCGGACTTCAGCGCCGTTCTCGATCAGATCGCTGCCGATACCGGCAACCCGGTTGAGCGTGTTTTCGTTCCGGTGAGCGCGCTGAAGGGCGACAACATCGTACACAAGTCAGACACGATGGATTGGTACGAAGGGCCGTCGCTGCTGGAGTTGCTCGAGTCGCTGCCGTCTTCGGTCGACACGCGCACGGAGCCGTTTCGTTTTCCCGTGCAGCGCGTGCTGCGGCCCGACCACACCTTCCGCGGATTTGCGGGACAGATCGCATCGGGAACCATTCGTCCCGGCGACGCGATCACGGCGCTGCCTTCGGGCAGAAGCGCGAAGGTGGAGCGCATCGTTACGTGGGACGGCGATCTGGCCGAAGCCATTGCACCGCTCTCCGTCACACTGGTGCTCGATCGCGAACTCGACATCAGCCGCGGCGATCTGATTGTTTCGTCGCAGACCCCGGCGACGGTTGCGAAGAATGCGAAGGCAGCACTGGTGTGGATGGATCAGCGCCCGCTCGAACTACACCGTCGCTATCTGCTGAAGCATACAAGTCAGACGGTGCCCGTGTTTCTTACCGCCATCGATCACCGCACCGACCTGGGCACGCTCAATCACGAGCCGGCGCGGACACTGCAGATGAACGACATTGGCGCCGTGACGCTGAACCTGCTGCGGCCCATCGCGCTCGACGCCTACGGAGAGAATCGCGGTACCGGCGCTTTCATTCTGGTCGACGCGGAAACCAACGGCACAGTTGCAGCGGGCATGATTACCGCGGCGTACGGCCAGACGGCGGCGGGCGCGCCGTTGCTTGCCGATGCATGGGGACCGTTGACGGCCGGAGAAAAGGAAGCGCGCTGGGGACATCGCGGCGGCATCCTGGAGTTGAAAGGGCCAAAGGAGTTGGCGGACGCAATCGAGCGCGCGCTGTTTGTGGGCGGCGCGGTTCCAGTGCGCATCGATGCTGACGACGATGCGTTCGTTCGCCATCCCAGTCTGCTTGAGATTGTGACTACTCTGCAGGCCGAAGCGGGGTTGCTGGCGCTGGTTGTCAACGTGAACGAAAGCAGCACGCTGATTGCGCGCGTCGAGGGCCGCGAAGTCATTATCAACGCGGACGACACGGGTGTTGCAAGCGACACGGACGGCGCGGACGGCGCCAAACACGCTGGCTTGGCGGTGGCGGCAGTTTATCGGCTGTTGCACGACACGGGTATTTTTGATTCCTCGGAAATGGCAGGTTTGTGATGAGCACTTTAGAGATCGATGCAGAGGTCGGTGCAAAGCTTGACCGCGTGCGTGCCACACTTGAGCGCGAAATGACAGGCAAGGGCGATGTGTGTCTCACGTGCAGCTTTCAATCGGAAGACGTGCTCCTGACGAAGCTCGCCATAGCGCTCGATCCGCGGATTCCGATTCTCTTTCTCGACACCGGCTATCACTTCGCAGAGACGTATGAGTATCGCGATCGCATTGCGCGCGAGTGGGGACTGAACCTGATCAACCTGCTGCCGGAAAAGACAGTGGCCGAGCAGGAGGCGGAGCACGGGTTGCTGTATCAATCCGCGCCCGACCGCTGCTGCGGGCTGCGCAAGGTGGAGCCGCTGTTCAAAGCTGTCGCCGGTTATCGTGTCTGGCTGACCGGTCTGAGGCGCGAGCAGGCCAGAAGCCGCACGGCGCTTGAGGAATCGGCGCTGTTCGCGCTTCCGGGTGGCAAGCAGGTACTGAAGCTGGCGCCCCTGGCCGAATGGACAACGCGCGATGTGTGGTACGCCTGCGAGCAGCTTTCAATTCCTCTGCTGTCGCTTTATGAGCGCGGCTACACCTCTATCGGCTGTGAACCATGTACGTCTCTTCCGCTCGATCCCAATGATCCGCGCTCGGGCCGGTGGGCCGGCAAGAAGGTCGAGTGCGGCATCCATATTCAGGCGGCGCCGACACAGTAGTTCAGAGACAGAGGGAACAGGATGCAGTACATCATCGGGTTCATCATTGCATTGTTCATCGCGCTCACCGGCGTGGGCGCAGGAACCATCACGGTGCCGGTCCTGGTGCTGTTTCTCGGAGTTCCCGCGCCGGAGGCGGTGGGCATCGGACTGATGTTTGCGACGGCCGTGAAATTGATCCTGGTGCCGGCGCAGATTGTTCGGA
>CAYQOQ010000012.1:0-52698 GCA_964419175.1 uncultured Occallatibacter sp.
GGTGTGGAGTGCCTCGACGGCGGCACCGGCGGCTTCACGCTGCTGGAGCCGCTGGAGAACGCCGACCGCATCATTCTCATCGATGCCGCGTCCGACGGCAATCCCATTGGCGCCATTACCCGCACCACGCCTCGGTTCTCTCGCGACTATCCGCCCACGCTCACCGCGCACGACGTCGGCATGAAAGACCTGCTCGACATGTTCTACATCCAGGGCGGCCAACACGAAATCATTCTCTACGCCATCACCATCGATCCCCATCAGCCCATCCGCATGAGCCTCTCCCAAGAAGGCGAGAAACATGCCGCCGCGGCGGTCGAGCAGATTCTGGCCGAGCTGCGCGCTGGCATCGTTAGCCAGATTCCGTAGCACCGCCAAAAGCCACCATTTGCGTTTCCCCTACCTTCCGGCTAACATTATTCCCATGGTTGGTTTCCCCTGTTGTCGCCTTTGTTCGCCGTTTCGCGCGCACAGGTGACCTTGGTCTGAAAGTCCGATCCCGAATCCAGGTTTCCTCGGTGCCCGCGATACAGTTTAGCTGCCGCGGGTTTTTCATTGCCCCTAAATGCTCCCCGGAAGAGGTCGAAAAATGAGTCAAGCTGCTGAAGTAAAAGAAACCAAAGCCCAGCGCGCCGAGCGCCTCAAACGCGAAAAGAACCCATGGGAAGCCTTCAACGAGGTGCGCGAATTTGCCCGTGCCGGCCGCTCCAGCGTTCTCCCCGACTGGGCCTCCACCTACTTCAAATGGTGGGGCATCTATACCCAGGGCGACGGCGCAGGCGTCACCGGCGGCAAAGGCGGAGAAGGCGTTACCTCCGACTGGTTCATGATGCGCATCGGCATTCCCAACGGCATCGTCTCCGCCAGCCAGCTCCGCGCCATCGGCGGACTTACCCGGAAGTACGCGCGCAACCTGGCCGATATTACCGTCCGCCAGAACATCCAGCTTCACTGGCTCACCATCGAAGATCTGCCTGAGATCGTTGACGCTCTCGACGCCATCGGCATGTCGCCAAAGGGCGCTTGCGGCGACGTGGTCCGCAACGTGACAGGCTGCCCGCTCGCCGGTGTCGCGGCCGATGAACTCATCGACGCCTCGCCCACCGCCCTTGCGATCTCCGACGAACTCAAGGCAAATCCCCTCTTCTACAACCTGCCCCGCAAGTTCAAAATCTGCGCCACCGGCTGCCCTTCCTGGTGCAGCTATCCGGAGATCAACGACGTTGCCCTCACGGCGGTCAAGCACAACGGTGAAGTCGGCTACTCGCTGCGCATCGGCGGAGGCCTCTCGAACGAACCGCATCTTGCCGTACGCCTCGATGCCTTCGTACTCCCGCATCAGGCTGTCCGTGTCACTACTGCTGTTGCCGAGATCTTTCGCGACCAGCAAGTCCTGCGCCAGAGCCGCGATCGCGCCCGCCTCAAATATCTCTTCCTTAAAGAAGGCTGGACAGCCGACCGCTTCCTCACCGAACTCCAGTCGCGCCTCGACTTCAAGCTGTTGCCAGGCGTGCCCGAGCAAGTGCCGGACGACATTCTTCGCGACCACACCGGCATCCATCCGCAGCGCCAGCCTGGCCTCAGCTACGTCGGAGCCTCCGTACTCCGCGGCCGCCTCACCGGTGAGCAGTTGGAAGCCGCGGCCGAGCTAGCCGATCGCTTCGGCAGCGGCGCGTTGCGCGCAACCGTCTCGCAGAACCTGATCTTCATCGACATCCCCAACAACAAAACCGCCGAGCTTGCGCGCGAGCTAAACCAGATCGGCCTGCAAGTCGATGGCTCCAACTTCTGGCGCGGCACGGTTGCCTGCACAGGCACCGAATTCTGCAAGCTCGCCATTACCGAGACCAAGGGCTTTGCCCGCTGGCTCGTCGACGAGCTTGAAGGACGGCTTCCGCAATTCGACCAGCAGCTCAAGCTGAACGTCACCGGCTGCCCCAACGGCTGCGGCCAGCACTGGATCGCCGACATCGGCCTCGAAGGCAAAAAAATCAAGCACGACGGCAAGCTGACCGACGCCTACTACTTCTGCCTCGGCGGCGCGGTCGGCCAGCACGCCGCAATCTCGCGGCCCGTTGGGTTTCGCACTCCCGCCGCGCTGGTCCCTGAAGCCATCGAGCGCCTCTTGCGCCACTATCTGGCCGGCCGCCAACCGGAAGAAAATCTGCGCGCCTGGTTCGGACGCCACACCAACGACGAACTCCGCGCACAGCTCGCCGGAGAAGCTCTGGCCCCAGTAGAGCGCGATTTACCGACAGCCCGCGTGCCCCACGGCGCGGCAGACTGAGGATCAACGCATGAGCCTGTTGCCCATCTTCCTCAAGCTCGATGGCCGCCGCTGCCTCCTCGTGGGCGCCGGCAATGTCGCCCTCGACAAGCTCAATTCCCTGCTCAAGACCGGTCTGCAACTGCGCGTTGTTGCACCCCACGCAAAATCGGAAATCCGTCAGCTCGCTCTCGAACAGAAACTCGAATGGCTCCAGCGCACTTTCGAACCCTCCGATCTCGACGGCTGCCTTCTCGTCATCGCCGCCACCTATTCTGCCCAAGTGAACCGCGCTGTTTACCGGGCGGCCATCGAGCGTAACATCTTCTGCAACAGCGTCGACGACATTCCCAACTGCGACTTTTTCTTCGGCTCGGTAGTCAGCCGCGGCGATCTACAGATCGCCATCTCAACCGCCGGAGAAAGCCCCGCCTTTGCCCAGCGCCTGCGCCGCGAGATCGACGAGCAACTGCCCAACGACCTCGGCCCATGGCTGGAAAATCTAGGAAAACTGCGCCGCGAAGTTCTCGCCACGCACCCCGCCGGCGAAGACCGCAAACTGCTGCTGCACCAGCTTGCACAACGGCAACTTTGCGACTCGCGCACGTGCCCCTCGCGCCTGCTGGCCGTCGCCAAGCAGCCACCGCCGACCACACCAGACGAAGCGAAACGTGGCCGCGTTTCCTTGGTCGGCGCCGGCCCGGGCGATCCAGAGTTGCTCACCGTCAAAGCCCTGCGCCTCATCCAGACGGCCGATGTAATCCTCCACGACGACCTGGTCCCTCAAGCGATTCTCGATCTCGCTTCGCCCACTGCTGAAATCGAAAATGTAGGCAAGCGCTGCGGCACAAAGACCATCACGCAAGACGAGATCAACGCGTTGATGATCGACCATGCACGCGCGAATCGCAACGTGGTCCGCCTCAAGAGCGGCGACCCGCTCCTCTTTGGCCGAGCCGCCGAAGAAATTGCCGCGCTCTCTAAAGCCAACGTTCCGTTCGAAATTGTCCCTGGAGTCTCTGCTGCCTTTGCCGCTGCCGCCGCCATCAACTGCTCGCTCACAGATCGCGAGTCAGCATCCATCGTCGTCTTCTCCACCGGCCATCACGCCCAGTCGCACAACCAAGCCTCCCGGCCTGTCCAGGAAGCCGCAACCCGCGTAGTCTACATGCCCGGACGCGATCTTCATCTGCTAGCGGAGGAATGGCTCCAGCAAGGCCTGCCGCCGGACTTTCCCTGCGCCGTCGTCGCCCGCGCCGCACAGCCAAGCCAGCAAGTGGTCCATACAACCCTGGCCGCACTAGGCCAAACCGAACCCGCCGCAGCCCCCAGCCTCCTCATCGCCGGCTGGGCAATCAGCAAACTCCCCAATCAAAAAATACTGGACTCCGAAGCCTCGCTAGCAACTGTCTGAAGCGCGTTGCACTTGCTTTTAAAGCCCCCTCAGCAACCAACTCCGGGTGCCCCATCCTAACCACGTTCTTTGTGGTTAGGGTGGGATACGACGACCTTAATCCGTCCCGTTCATCCCGAGCGCCAAATCTGGCTCTCTCATACAACTTACTGATAAATAATAAATTAACGACCGTCATCCTGAGCGAACGGGGCCCCAGGCATATTTCAGCTTGGGGGTGGTGAGTCGAAGGATCTGCATCTGTTTTTCACACTACTTCGCTGACAGAACGCAAGGGTGGGATACGACGACACTCCATCGCAATCACGAAATCTCACAGTCAAAGCCGAGTTCCCTGGCGTCCAACCCCTCTACGCCGTAACCGCCTCGGCGGCGGTGACCTTAACCGGCGTCAGCCAACCAAACCGATCCGGCTTCAACCCGTTCACGATCCCGAAGAACTCATCGGCAATCTTCTTCGTAATCTCGCCCGGCTTGCCGTCGCCCACAAGAATCCTGTCGACCGAGCGGATCGGCTGCACCTCGGCCGCCGTGCCGGTAAAGAAGACCTCGTCGGCAATGTAGAGCAGTTCACGCGGCAGCGCCTGTTCGGTCACCTGCAAGCCCAGGTGCCGCGCAATCGTCAGCACCGAGTCGCGCGTAATTCCGCTCAGCGCCGAGTTCGCCAGTGGCGGCGTAAACAGCATGCCGTTCCGCACCACAAAAACGTTCTCGCCCGACCCCTCGCTCACCAGCCCGTTCACGTCCAGCCCGATGCCCTCGGCGTAGCCGTTCACCTCGGCCTCCATGTGAATCAGTTGCGAGTTCATGTAGTTCGCCCCGGCCTTGGCCAGCGCCGGCATGGTGTTGGGCGCCAGCCGGTTCCAACTTGAGACGCACACGTCCGCCCCGTTGTTGCCCGGAATGTACTTGCCCCATGAAAAGTTGGCGATGTAGACCTCGATGGGCGAGCCCTTGGGGCTGACGCCGATCTCCCCGTAGCCGCGCAGCGCAATGGGCCGGATGTAGCAAGGGGAGACGCCGTTGGCCTCAATCAGATCCACGACCCCGGCGCAAAGTTCTTCCAGCGTAAAGGGCACTTCCATGCGATAGATCTTGGCCGAGTCCAACATGCGCTGCATGTGCTCGGGCAACCGGAAGACGGCCGACCCGTTCGGCTGTCCATAACAGCGGATGCCCTCAAACACGCTGGAGCCGTAATGAATCACGTGGCTCATGACGTGCAGGGTGGCCTGCTCCCAGGGGATCAGGTTGCCGTTGTGCCAGATTTTCGAGGTAGGTTGGATAGGCATGATGGGGGTTCAAGGCTCCTTGAGCTGCGCTGTACGCGTACATAAGAGGGTAACGCGAAGGCTGGCGGGCTGTCACGGAGGGGGAAGCGGATGAGCGGAGTTAGCGGGGTTGGCCGCGCGTTGCGCGTGTTCGCGGAGTTAGCAGAGAAGCGACGGATGAACTGGGCGTACCTGAAACCGGTTCCGTCGCCCCCCCGAAGCGGAGTACCACGCGCCGTCTTCCCGTAGGGAAGAAGTGAAAATAGCCCAGGGTGGAGCGCCCGGCGCCCCAGAGAGCGTCTTTTGCTCGCTGGGGTGGCGAAGCGAAACCCTGGGACAACTGCCCAAAGTCTCTTCGCGTCCCGTAGGGCCGCGGCGAAACTCGCGGCAACCCTACACCATCTTCGCGCGATTGCTCTTATAGCTTCGGCAAAAAAATACCAACAATGTTTGGCTACCCCATCCTCGCCACGTCTTTGTTTTTGTGGCTAGGGCCTGTCATCTAATTCCCAGGGTGCAGCGTTGCGAGAGAAAATCGGGCCAGACGAAGCCGAGCCCGAAGGCTGTGGCGGCCCCACTGTCGAGGGCGAGAATGAAGTATGGCCCGATTTTCTCCACAACCCTCCGGGCCGGGGCCAGTTTTCCCGATTTCTGCGTCCCTCGTCGCTAGCAGACACCCGGTATGCGTCACTCCTCACTTCTTGAACTCAGAAAAACTGGCCCCGGCGCTACGCCCTGGGAATTCGATGACAGGCCCTAGGATGGGGTAGCACGAAGATAGTATTTATTTGCTGAATCTATAGTGCGAACACCTCATTGCATAGAATTACAGCGAACAAGCGCATACTGGTTCCATGGGTGGACTCCGCCGACCTGGTGGCCTTTCCATCGAAAATCGCCTGAAAACCCCCGACCCCCTCCCCCCCTCCCCGTAAATTGCACCGATTATGGTACACACTATTTGCAACTTGCCTATAATCATCTAGATACAAACATGCACCCGTTACCAAACAGTAAACTACCCTGCAAAAAATCACGTTTTCTGTCGTTTTTATGTCGTTTTCTTTGCCCTCAACGGCACTTTTCGCCCACCAATGCTCGATTTTTGCGCGCCGCCGTGTTTCGCTCTTTCATTGGTTAAACTTGAAAGGACGTCAACCCGGAGAATCCTTGCAAACCGCCGCCAAAGAACGCCTCATCCGTCCCGCCCGCAACATCGGCGGAAGCCTGCGCCTGCCCGGCGACAAGTCCATCAGCCATCGCTACGCCATGCTTGCCGCCTTTGCTGAAGGTACCTCGCGCTTCACCAACTTCTCGACAGGCGCTGACTGCGCCTCGACCCTCGCCTGCATGGAAGCCCTCGGTGCAAAGGTCAACCGGATCGGCAACGAGACCGTAGAGATCACCGGAGTCGCCGGCCGCGTCATTCCATCCGCAAGCCCGCTCGACTGCGGCAACTCCGGCTCGTCCATGCGAATGATCTCCGGACTGCTCGCGCCGCAGCAAGGCAGCTTCACGCTCATCGGCGACGCCTCGCTCTCCCGCCGCCCCATGGAGCGTATCCGCAAGCCTCTGGAAGCCATGGGCGCAAAGCTCACGCTCACCGAAGGTCACGCGCCGCTCACAATCCAAGGCACCGCGCTCAAGGCGATCGACTACACAACGCCCGTTCCCAGCGCACAGGTCAAGACCTGCATCCTGCTCGCGGGTCTCCAAACCGCCGGAACCACAACCGTCCGCGAAGCAGTCCGCACCCGCGACCATAGCGAACTCGCCCTGCGCGCCTTTGGTGCAACGCTCTCCCGCACTCTGGATTCGGTCTCGATTGCCGGCCCGCAAACCCTTCACGCCATCGAGGCCGCCGTCCCCGGCGACCTCTCCTCGGCCGCCTTCTTCCTCTGCGCCGCCGCGCTCTTCCCGGGTTCCAACCTCGTCCTCGATTCGCTTGGACTCAATCCAACGCGCGCCGCCCTGCTCGACGTCCTCACCTCTCTGGGAGCAAAGATCGCCGTCCTCCATCTCGAAGAAAAGCACGCCGAGCTGGTAGGCACCGTACAAATCTCAGCACCAGCCGAAGGCCTCGGAACCGTACTGATCGACGGCGCTCTGGCCGCGCAGCTCATCGACGAGTTGCCGGTAATTGCTGCCATCGCGCCCTTCACCAGCGGCGGCATCCGCATCCGCGATGCAAAGGAATTGCGCGTCAAGGAGTCCGACCGCATTGCGCTGGTAGCGAAAAACCTGCGCGCCATGGGCGCCGAAGTCGCCGAGTTTGAAGACGGCCTCGACGTACCCGGCGGCCAATCACTTCACGGCGCAACCATCGACTCCGGCAGCGACCACCGCATCGCCATGGCCTTCAGCGTTGCCGCGCTCCGGGCCGAGGGCGACACGCTCATTCAAGGCGCGGAGTCAGCCGCTATCAGCTTTCCGGAATTTTTCGATCTGCTCGATCAGGTCGCAGAACGATAGGGAGCGATCTCCGGCCTCAGGGTTCATCCGTCCACAAAAAATGCCCGGCACATGGCCGGGCATTTTCTTATTCCAGCGGAAACTTACCGCCCAGACGGCGGAGCCATCGATGGCTCTTTGCTCGGCGGAGCGGCCTGTATTCCAGACACCACGGGTGTGGTCTTTATCTCTCCAGTCGCCGCCTCAGGCAGGTTGATGCCGTAGTGCTGCAATGTGCTCGCCAGGATCTGGTATAGCCCGGCACGGTCCTTGGCATAGGCGGCATGGGCCGCAATCAGTTGATCCTCCGCAGAAGCAAGATTGCGCTGCTGCAAGAGCACATTGGCCGAGGTGGAGGCGCCGAGATGCAGCTTCTTCCCCTCCGCGTCCAGGCTCTGCTGGTTGTAGTCTCGCGCTGCAAGAGCAGCTTGCACCGCCGCACGGTCGTTGGTCAGCGCGAACTTCGCATTCACCACTTGCATCCGGATCTGCGTATAAAGCTGTTCGAGCCTCAACTCAGCCTGGCGGTATTCCATCAGCGACCGCGCCTGCACCGACTGCGCATAGCGGTTGCGGAGAGGAATATTCAAGGTGAACCCGATTCCCTTGTCCGGAGCAGAATTATTGAACGTGTTGTTCAGGGCCGTCCCATAGCCGGAACTACCTGTCGGGCACTGGCCGACAGGATAGTAACTGCAATTGATATTCTTGTTGATGCTACCGGCGACGCCTTGTCCTTCCAGATACGCGTAGATATCGAAGGTCGGTAGCAGTGCGTTGCGCGCCCCCTTCAGCGTGATCTCGTCGTTGCGGAGCGTCAGCACGGCCTGCTCCAACTCTGGCCTGCTCTGGAAAGCCTCCTGCACCAAGGCCTCGGCCGGCTGGCTCTCTTCGGGAATCTCCTCCAGGCTAACGCGGTCCGTCGGAATCACGGGGGCGGCCGAAAGCGCCGGATCGTTCAGGTTGCGGGCAACCGCCTGCTTGATGATCTGCTGCTGATAGTTCAGCGCGCTCTGGGCGCTGATGAGGGCTTGCTTGTCGGTGGCCACCGTGGATTGCGCGTTAACCACATCCAGCGGGGCCATGGTGCCGATCTCCAACTGTTTGCGGTTGTCGCCCAGAAGCTGGCTGCTCTGGTCCAGCGCGTGTTCCTTGGCCTGCACATCCTCGTACGCCTGCACCAAGCCCCAATAAATCGTCTCGACCTGATTGACGGTGTAGAGAATCTGCTGACGGAACGATGCATCGACAATTCGCCGGTCGTTCATCGCCTGGTAGATGAAACGCTTGTTCACCCAGATGCCTGCACCCTGCAGCAGATGCTGCGTGACCTGCGCTTGATAGCCGGAGCTCAATTGAGGGCTGAATTGGGCCGTGGAGTTCGAACTGGTGGCGTATGTATTGTTGAAGGCAACCTGGAGATTCGTGCCGGTGACGAAGCCCTGGTTTACGGAAAAGTTGTACTTGTTGGTCGAACTGGTGCCGCCCGAGAAGAAGCTGGTGGAAGGCGCGCGGTCCCGGTCAAACGAAATCGTAGACGCCAAGTTCGGGTCGAGATTCTCCGGGGCTGGTCCCGCGCCGGCTGTAGTCAGCGTCAGACCGTTGACGCCGGAACCCGCGCCTCCCGAGCCGCCCGTTGTTCCACCAGGCCCGCCGCCCGTAGACAGAATCGAGGACGACCCGCCCAACGTGTTGGTGATCAGGCCGGACGGTGCGCCCAGAGGCAAGTTACCTGTCTTCGTGCGCAGAATATCCGTGTCGGCAATATCCAGGTCGTAGCGGGCGATAGCAATGTCGTAATTATTCTCAAGAGCCAGCGCAATGGCGTCAGATAGGCTCAGGTAGATCTTGCCGTCCTTCACCATGTCGCTCAGCCGCACCGAGTTGGCAAAACTAGCCTTGCCGATGGTTGTGCCCCGGTACCTGTTGATCGGATTGCTCAGAAAGCTCGCGTAGGGCTTGGAAAAATCGCGCTCAGAGGTACGCAGCGAAAACGGCTCAGAAGGAGCCGGCACAGGCTCTGCCGGCAGATCGGAGGCCGCTTTATCGGGCCCCTTCGTTCCAGCCGGAGTCTGTTGGGCGAAACCGGAAGGCATGCAGGATGCCATTGTGAGCATAAGCGCCGCTACCGCACGCAGTTTACCGCCAACCTGCTTGCGTCCCGCCTTTTCTGAATTGTCCAGCACGGTCATTTCTTCCCCATCGAACACACGTGTACGGTACAAATGCATGATTCCTCTCCACGATAAAGCTGAGGCATGTGGGTTGCCATTCTTCAAGACGTCCAGAAAGCCTCTTCGGACTCAATTTTGTGACACTCAATGGCGACTTTCGCTTCCGGACAACCGCAAGACTCATCCAGCATTACGCGCTAGACGCCAATTTCGTTCCCTGCACCCCGCAAGCACTCTCTGCAGCGGCATAATCGGCATCATATGCAGAAAGCTGAGTATATCCCACTGACGCTTCCCGCTTCAGCCAGCGGCCGCCTCGGATAACCTGTTAGAGAACGCTCAATGACCGATCTGGCCGAACTCGTGAAAAATACCCTGAATTGGAAGCTCATCCTGTCCTATGACGGCACCGATTTCAGCGGCTGGCAAGTGCAACCCGGGGAACCCACCATACAGGGCGAACTGCAGGTTGCGCTGGGCCGCATAACAGGCGAATCTCCTCTTCCCCAAGGCTCTGGACGAACCGACGCCGGCGTGCATGCGCTCGGCCAGGTAGCGAGTTTCACTTTACAGGCCCCCATTCCGCCGGGAAACCTGCTCCGCGCCTTAAACCGTACGTTGCCTGCCTCAATTCGCGTTTTAGAAGCTAGAACGATGCCGGCTGAGTTCCATGCACGGCATTCGGCAGTGGCCAAGACCTACGAATACCGGGTCTACCGCGAGACGATCTGCCCCCCTTCCATTGCCCGCTACGTTCTCGCCTGCCCTTGGCCAATGGACGTAGAGGCAATGCAAAAGGCAGCGAAGTTGTTTAAGGGGGAACACGACTTTCTGAGCTTCGCCGCAACCGACCCCGACCTGGCGCGCCGGAACTCTATTCCCTCGCTGAGTCTCAACCAAGACTTGAAAGTGCCCCCGGCGCCTGCATCGGCGGTCAGGACAATCTTCTCCTCGGCATGGGAGCAGCAGCAGAGCGAGGCTGGAGAATTTCTGGTGTACCGGGTCAGGGGCAGCGGATTTCTGCACCACATGGTCCGCAACCTTGTGGGTACGATCCTCGATGTAGGCCGGGGATGCCTGAAAGCCGAAGATATCCCCGCAATCCTCGCGGCCCGCGCCCGTTCAGCCGCCGGTCCCACAGCACCCGCGCGGGGACTTTTTCTGTATTCGGTCGAGTACAGCAACGAAGAGTAAAGCTTCATACACTTCGATGCGGCCATCCTGTTTGCTTCCTGCTACCCTGAATCCAGCCACATGCCTCTCTTCTCTCGCAGTTCGCCGTTCTCGCGCGTGACAACGCTAGCTGCGCAAAGGCCGGTCCACGAGGCATTCGCATGGCTGCATGGAAACCCCAAGAGAATCATGGACTGGCAGGAACGGCTAGTGGCGATTCCCGCGCCTCCCTTTGGAGAAAAGGCTCGCTCTGAGTGGCTGGCCGCCCGCTTTGCGGAGTCCGGGCTGAGCAATGTGGAAACCGACACTATCGGTAATGTCACAGGGGTTCTGCCTGCCGCCAAACTTCCTCCTGAGAGTTCAGGCCCGGTAGTTGTGATTTCGGCGCATCTCGATACGGTATTTCCGGCGGACACCCCGCTGAATCCGGTATTGGAAGGCGACCGCCTTGCGGCACCGGGCGCCTGCGACAATGGCGCCGGAGTGGTTGGGATGCTGGCCCTTGCCAACGCAATGGCTGAGACGAAGATCGAACTGCCCGTGCCGCTGATCTTTCTGGGCAATGTGGGCGAAGAAGGTGAAGGCGACCTGCGTGGAGTGCGCCACTTCTACAACCAGAAACCGCTGGCCGGCCGCATTGCTGCCCACCTTGTGCTCGACGGCGCAGGAGTAGACTCGGCCGTAACCCAGGCGCTGGGAAGCCGCCGCTATCAGGTGACGATCAACGGACCCGGTGGGCATAGCTTTACCGACGCGGGCACAGCCAATCCCATCGTTGCGCTGGCCACGGCGCTGGCGACGCTGGCGGATGTTCCCTTGCCAGAAGAACCCCGCACGACGATGAACGTGGGCACCGTCCGCGGCGGCACAAGCGTGAACTCAATTCCGGAGAGCGTTCAGGCCTCGATCGATTTCCGCTCAACCGATCCCGAGCAACTGATGCGCCTGGAAGTCGCGCTGCATCGTGCCGTGGAGGATGCTGTCGCACACTGGAATGCCAAGGCAAGAACCAGCCTGGTAAGCGGGAAAAGGCCTTTGACTTTCAACATCGTCAAGATCGGCGACCGGCCCGCGGCGCATTTGCCCGGCGACTCTCCCCTGCTGGAGACTTTACGGGCCGTTGATAGGCATCTGAGGCTGCGCACCAATCTACGCCTGGGTTCCACTGACGCGAACATCCCGCTATCGCTCGGCGTTCCGGCGCTGTCGATGGGTGCGGGCGGCGAAGGTGGCGGCGCGCATACACAGGCCGAGTGGTATTCCGCCAGGGATCGCGAAACCGGACTGAGACGCATATTACTGCTGACCCTGGCGATGCTGGAGTGGGCGGCGGACCAGTAGCGCGGAGTGGCCTTCCACTACCCGTGCATCAGGAAGCCTGCAAGTCTTCGCGGCCTGCTCGGGACCGATGGCCGCAAAACAGGTCAAGGACTCCCACAACTCTTTTCAGCACAAAGGCGTCTAAGTGGTGAAGTGTGGTTTGTTCTGTCGTGAGCCGCGGTCCGTGTATGTGCACGGCCGGTTCGGTTAAGCCAGGCGGGGTTGCCCTTGACTGGCTATACTAATAGTTGGTGCAATCGACAATTTCCAGCCGCAAGGCTGGTCACCTTACGAGGTCATCGAATCCATGAAATCGCTCTTCGAACGGCTCCGTTCGCGCCGTCTCGCTTCATCATTTGCCTTGCTCGCCGCCCTTTCGGTCGTCATCGTGGCTGGATCATTTGCAGCCCACGGAGTACGGGGGCAGGAGCAGCAGAACGACAGCGCAGATGCCACTCCTCTGAAGGTGGTAAGTTCAACCGTTCCGCCCAATGATTTTGTCCGGATCGCGCGGCAGGTAGGCCCCGCGGTGGTGAACATCAACACCCAGACGCTGCCCAAGCAGGCCGGCAACAAGGGCCAACGCAATTTTCACTTCAAGGCTCAGCCCAATCAGAAGAATCCTGGCGACAATGGCGACGACGATCAGCAGCAGGGCCAAGGGCCGGATAACTTCCAGGACTTCTTCAACCGGTTCTTCGGGGGGCAGATTCCGCAGGACGGGGGAGATCAGGGCGGTGGGGTGCAGGAGTCGCTTGGATCTGGGTTCATTGTTGACTCCAAGGGCTACATCATCACCAATTTCCATGTGGTCGAGAAGGCCGACAAGATTTATGTGAAGCTATCGACCGATCCTGACACGCAGGATCTTGGCCGTCCGGCACGGGTGATCGGCACCGACAAGGCAACCGACCTGGCAGTGATCAAGATCGAGACCAGTACGCCTTTGCCAACCGTAAAGCTAGGCAACTCGGACACCGCCTCGGTGGGAGACTGGGTTGAGGCGATCGGCAGCCCCTTTGCTCTGTCGCAGACCGTTACCGCCGGCATTATCTCGGCCAAAAACCGGACCATCGACCCCGGTGCCGGCGGCCAGTTTCAGCATTTCATCCAGACCGACGCGGCCATCAATCCGGGCAACTCGGGCGGCCCGCTGCTGAACATGAACGGCGAAGTCATCGGAGTAAACACGGCCATCTTTACGCAGTCGGCCGGCTACCAGGGCATTGGTTTCGCGATGCCGTCAAACACCGTGGTTCAGGTGTACAACGACCTGATCAGCCCCAGCCACAAAGTGACGCGCGGCTCAATCGGTATCCAGTTCCGCGAGGGCCTGTCGGGCGCAGTCAACCGCGTCTACGGGTTCAAGAACGGTGTGCTGGTGCAGGAAGTTCAGCCGGGTGGCCCCGCGGACAAGGCGGGCCTGAAGCAGGGCGACATCATTACCTCGATCGACGGGCGGAGCATCAAGGACGGCAACGACCTGGTGGACGAGATCGCCAGCCGCCGGCCGGGTTCGACTGTTCGCCTGGGTTACGTGCGCGACGGCAAGCAGTCCGATACGACGGTATCTATCGGCGACCGGGACAAGGTGTTTGCCGACCTGGGCAACAACCAGCCGGAAACCAATCCGGAGAGCCCGAGCGATGCGGGTGAGACCAAACTGGGTCTGGTTGTACGGGAGATTTCGCCGGCGACCGCGGCCAAGTTGCATAGCCCCGGCGTGGTAATCGAGTCAGTGCGTACCGGCTCATTCGCCGATTTGCAGGGACTGGAGCCGGGCCTGGTGATTACACGCGTCAACAAGCAGGCTATCGGCACCAAAGAGCAATTCGATGCCGTGGCGAAGAAGCTGAAGAATGGCGACGACGTAGTCTTTGAGATCGTGGATCCGAAACACCCGGACCAGGGCATCAACTACATCGGCGGAACGCTGCAGTAGTACCGGACGGGCTCCGGTTGCCGATTTGGGCAACCGGAGCCCATTTCCATGAGACCGTTAGATTCTGGATGCAAGATCGATTTTCACCTTGCCGCAATGCGGTACGGTGAGCTAAACTGAACATATTCCTTTGGATCCTTCTTTTTCATCGAGGTGGCATCACCGTGGTCATAATTCGCGCAAGTTTGGCACTTATTCTTTCTGCAGCCATGATTACACCGGCAGCATTCGCATCGAGGGTTCACCGGGCGCCAACCAGTGGCCAGACAGTGCATAAATCGCGCAAATCGGCGCACAAGTTGCCTAGTCCCAAAAAGCTGCACGGCCAGCAGGCCATCGCCCCGGAGCGTGTGACCCAGATCCAGCAGGCGCTGATCCGGGAGCACTATCTGAGCGGCGATCCTACAGGCTCCTGGGACGCAACGACCCAGGCCGCGATGCAGAAGTTCCAAGCCGATCAAGGTTGGCAGACCAAGCTAATGCCGGACTCGCGGGCACTGAAGAAGCTCGGGCTGGGTCCGGATTACTCAAACGCGATCAACGCTCAGAACTCGACGTTTGCGGCTCCGCCCACGATCAGTACCATTCCAACGGAACAGGCCGCGGGCTTTGCCTCCGCAGCGGGCGTGAATCAGTAGGCAACGCCCGCTTCATCGACAACTCACGGCCGCGTCGGCGGCATCCCCTTCAGAAGAAATTCATACCTTGGCTCAACTGTGCTTGGGCCCGATGTAATTGTGCTGTCCAGGTGGATGATGCGGTTTTCCGCGTTACACTTCGGCCAATCCGGAAGGCCCGGTCCATTGGGGTCGCCGGTTCTGGCGAAGTTCGTCCAGTAGCTCATCATCTGTTCGCTCAGCTTGCGGTCTTCAGGCCGCCAGACGGCGCCGGGGCGCGTGTCGAGTGAGCCGAAGACATATTCAATGTCGTCGGAGTGGAAGGCGAATGCACCCGGATGGAACTTGCTGGGCGGCGCGGCGAGTTCGAAGTGATAGCGATAGACCTGTGACTCGCCTGATTGCTTATGCGCTTCAATCCACTTCCAGGTGCTGAAGGCGATGAACATGTCGCCGCCGTAGTCGGCGGCCGAACGTGCGGCCTGCTCGTCGGTCTCGCCTGGATAGAGTTTGAGAAACTCGTCTGCACGGTCAGCGAAATGTTCGGTTGCGAAGGCCTTCCATTTTTCTACCGTCATGCCGTTGGCCATGGAAGGGTTTTCGTCGCGGTTCCAGCCGGCTAACAGCGGCACGTGCGCCTGCTTGCCCTTGGCGTAGGTTTCCGATACCTGCTCGGTGAGCAATTGTCCGTCGATGACCGGCGAAAAGCGCGGCGCGCCTTTCTTCTGAGCGGCCGCAAGAATGGCATCGGTGGAGAGAGCACGCAACTCGGCCAGAGTGCTAACGCCGAGCGAGGCAGTCCAATCGCCATCCTGCTTCTCGCGGGCTGAAAGCGTGCCGGTCGGCAACAGGTCGCTGAAAGCGCCGCCGCTCTCGCCGATGGCTTTGTGGAAGAGTCCCTGCGCCGGGGCAGCGGCCATCAGCGTGCTGACGGCGAAGGAGCCAGCACTTTCGCCGAAGATGGTGACGTTGCCGGGATCGCCGCCGAAGTTTGCGATGTTGGCCTTGACCCAGCGCAGTGCGGCGACCATGTCGAGCAGGCCATAGTTCCCTACCGAGCCATTGGCCTCCTTGGCCAGGTCGGCCGTGGCCAGAAAGCCGAAGACGCCGAGGCGGTAGTTGATGGTGACGAGAACGACACCCTTGCCAGGCAGGAAATCACCGTTATGGCGCGGCTCGGAGGCAGAGCCGCCCGCGTAGCCGCCGCCGTGAATCCAGAACAGGACGGGCAGCTTGCTTTTGGCTTTAACGCCGGCGGGCGCGAAGACGTTCAGGTAAAGGCAGTCCTCGCTGGGTCCGCTGTCCTGGAAGATCATGTCGCTGAAGACGCTGGTCTGGATGCAGTGAGCGCCGTAGAGCGTGGCGTTGCGCAGGCCCTTCCATTGCGCGGGCGGCTCGGGCGCCTTCCAGCGGAGATCGCCGATTGGAGGCGCGGCGTAAGGCAGGCCGAGATAGGCGCTGACCTTGCCGTCGTTGATGGTTTTGCCCTGCTCCTTGCCTTGCGCGGTTTTTACCGTGAGCGTGCCGGACTGAGCGAAGGCAGCCGTCGCCACGATCGCCAAAAAGCAGATCGCTATTTTATGAAATTGCATGATGAAATCCCTCGCGGAACACCATAACAGGCGCGGGCCAAGGATGCACGTTGGAGGATTTTCGATTTTGCTCAAAGCGGGGCTTACCGGGCGTGGAGGCCTGTTTTTTGCGCATATTTTCATCAAAATCCGTAGTTGGCGACGAGGGCTTTTTTGCTGTTAAGCCTTTTTGTTTGAATTAGTTAAGGGGTGAAACCCGGGTGGACGCCAGTGACTAGATGGTAACGGGGTCTCGGTGTGTAAGTGGTTTGTTTTCTATAACTTTTTTGAGATGTCACAGTTTCACAGGATATAGGGGGGTGGGGGGTAGGGAGGAAATCGGGGGTGATGAGGGTGTTTTGGGAGGAAATGCCGTCGAAAGGTGGAGGGAGCTCATATCTCAATTGTGCTACGGATGGGGGTAATTCTCTGCAAAAGACAGGGACTGAGGGACTAGGGACGTAGGGACTAGAAAAGCCGCCGGGTTGAGTGTTTGGCTATCCCCGGTCCCCAAAAGCGAGGGACCGGGGGCACCCGGCGGAAGAAACTGACCAAATTTGCTCAAAAGACCGCCCAATCCACTGACTGATTACAAAGAGATTAGTAATCCGCCGGCACAGGTCACCTGTTCTGCGGATCGAGTTGAGGTTTCAGGCGTAGGAAACGTAAGAGACAGTCTTTAAGCTCGCTCACCTTTTTCCACTATTGTTTTTCAATGCGACTTTCCGGGAACAGCTTTGCTTGAACCAGAGACTCTATCTCTACTTTGAGGGGCTTTACCTGCTTGTCGAACTTTTCCCAGGCTTCTTTGAGATAACTTGTGCCATCTCCACTAAAACCCTTCAAATCCATCTCCTTCGCTGTGCAAGACTCAGAAATTTGGCTGTAGATCTGGTCGAATTTCTCCTTAATCTCGGGACTCAGAAATATGCGATTGTTTTGAAGGTACCTTTTAAATTTGGCTAAGTCTTGATCTACCTGGTTTAAATCCCGCTTGCCGAGAATATTGCCATAGGCTCTACCCTTGTCTTCCTGTTCATTAAAATATAACTTCTCCTCTTCGGAAAGGTAGGAACGGTTGAGCCAATCGTTCACATCGGCATCCTTCATACTTCGAAAATTCGGAATTCCTCGTAGAGAGATGATAGCCCGGTCGAGGCTGCCATTTGCCTTATTGAGCCGTGACCACAATTCAGGGAACACGACATATTCCTTGTCGTGCAATTTCATTCTTCTGGTCGCGTGAATAGAAATCTCAGACTTCGCTCTTTCGAGATCTTTCGCGAGCTGGTTTTCAATCCAGCTTTTGCCGAGAAATTTGAAAATCCCATAGGCGACGACTGCGCCTCCGCCGCCCGCAATCACAAGTTGTCCAACCCAACTAGAAATCTGTTGCGCGATGTCAGCAGTCATTTTCTCGCACCTCTCGGCTTATACTTTACGCCCTGTCCGGTGATCAATCTTGGTGGAGAAGTTGTTTGAAAAACAACAGCAGATCCTTCGACTCACCACCCCCAAGCTGAAGTACGCTTGGGGCCCCGTTCGCTCAGGATGACAGCCTCTTATTTATCAAATATTTACAAGGCAAGTATATGTCGATTCGGCCTACGGACGTAGGAACTAGAAAAGCGGTCCGGGTCGAGTGTTTTGGCTATCCCACCCAAACCGCAAAGAACGCGGTTTGGATGGGGCACCCGGCAAGGCGGGAACTGGGAATTGAATCCTCCAAGTGGATCGGTTGAAACAAAGGCAGCAAGTCAGCCCGCCGCAGCTCGGCGGCGAGCAAGTCAGCAAGTCAGCGGTTGAAATGCGACGGTGAGGTTTCTTTCCCCCGTGGTTAGAGGATCTCCGGGGCGAGGAGGTCGGCGATGGTTTCTCGGCGGCGGATGAGAGTGGCGCGGCTGCCTTTTACGAGGACTTCGGCGGGGCGGAGGCGGGTGTTGTAGTTGGAGCTTTGGGCCATGCCGTAGGCGCCGGCGTCGAGGATGGCGACCAAGTCGCCAGGGTGGATGGTGGGGAGTTTGCGGTCGCGGGCGAAGAAATCCCCGGTTTCGCAGACGGGGCCTACGACGTCGACCGAGCGGGGACGGCCGGGGCGGTTGCGGACGGGGACGATGTCGTGATGGGCCTGGTAGAGCGCGGGGCGGATGAGGTCGTTCATGGCCGCGTCGACGATGACAAAGGTCTTTTTGCCGTTGCGCTTGACGTTGAGCACGCGCGTGACGAGCGCGCCGGCCTGGGCGACAAGGAAACGACCCGGCTCGATGAGCAGGCGGCCTTCAAAACCGGAGAGGGCGTGCTGGATGGCCGAGGCGTACTCGGCGACTTTGGCCGCGGGGTCGAAGGGTCCGCCGTGGTAGTCGATGCCGAGACCGCCGCCGGCGTCGATGGACTTGAGGACGATGCCTTCGTGCTTGAGTTGCCGGGCGAGCTTGGCGACGCGGTCCATGGCCTTGCCGAAGGGCACCGCGGAGCGAATCTGCGAGCCGATGTGGACGCTGACGCCGGTTGCCTGGAGCCAGCGGTTGGTGGCGGCTGATTTGTAGAGGTCCAGGGCATGGCGGATGTCGATGCCGAATTTGTGTTCGCGGAGGCCGGTGGAGATATAGGGATGCGTGTCGGCGAAGACGTCGGGATTGACGCGCAGGGCGAAACGGGCGGTGCGTTTGAGCTTGCGGGCGCGGGCGGCAAGAAGGGCGAGTTCGGCTTCGCTCTCGACGTTAAATTCGAGGATGTTTGCGGTGAGGGCGAGATCGATTTCGGGGGCGGTTTTGCCAACGCCGGAGAAGACGACACGGCCTGCTGCTTCAGGGGCGGCGGCGAGGACGCGCTCGAGTTCTCCGCCAGAGACGATGTCGAAGCCGGCGCCGCGGTCGGCTAGCAACTTGAGAATGGCGAGGGCGGAGTTGGCTTTGACGGCGTAGCAGACCAGATGGTCGCGGCCGGCAAAGGCCTGCTGAAAGAGGCTTAGGCGCTCGGCGATCTGGGAGGCGGAGTAGACGTAGAGCGGGGTGCCGTGGCGGCGGGTGAGGGATTCGAGGGAGACTTTTTCGCAGTAGAGGGCGGCGCCGGGTTGCGGGTGGTGAAAGGGGCGAGAGGATGAGGTCATGATGGATTCCGTAGAGAAGATGGGCTAAAGCCTGATTGAGATGAAGGAGTTTGGCCTCGGGGGCTAAAGCCCGCGACGATTGTGTTGAGATTGATGTACGGCCTATTGGTTCCTGCAGAAGAAATGTCCTTGCGCCGTCCCTACGGGACTCCGTAGTGAATTCGTGGAATTCCGTTTCCCCACGCTGAAGCGCGGGGCTAACAAACTCTGCGCCTCTGGCGCGGCGGACAGAACATTACTTACGCAGTGCTCAATAAAGCCCGTACCCTTCAGCTAAAGGCGGTCCCCTTCACAGCAATCTACTGCCGAAAGAGGCTGTCTTGAGGGTACAGCATTTGAGGAGCGCGGCGTGAGTTGGCGCTCGCTAGCTATTACAATGACATCATGGCGGAGTTGGAGAAAGTTGACCTGGTTGGCGTGGGTCTTAATGCGACGGACACACTGATTTCACTGGCCGAATATCCGGTGCGCGGCTCGAAGCTGGAATATAGCAACGCGAGCATTATGCCGGGCGGACAGGTGGCGACCACGGTGGTGGCCTGCCAAACATGGGGACTGCGGACGCGGTATGTGGGCAAGCTGGGGGACGATCACGCGGCCTGCCTGCATCGCGAGGCGTTTGACCGCGTGGGCGTTGAGGCGCGACTGATCACGGTGTCGGGGGGCGTGAGCCCGCAATCGCTGATCCTGGTGGACGCGGGCGGCGAACGGACAGTGCTTTGCCGGCGCGACGAGAGCATGGCGCTCAAGCCCGAAGAGCTGAAGCGCGAGTGGATTGTGAATGCGCGCGTACTGCATGTGGATGGGCACGAGACAGCAGCGGCTACCTTGGCCGCGAGTTGGGCGCACGATGCGGGGATTCCCGTGGTGGCGGATCTGGACGAGACGTATCCGGGCGTCGACGATCTGATTGTGAACATCGACTACCTGATTGTGAGCAAGGACTTCTCGTGCAAGCTGATGCAGGACAACAACCTTGAGAGCGCACTGCGGCGGATGCAGGCGCGCTACAACTGCAGGCTGAGCGCGGCGACCCTGGGCGAAGACGGCGTGATGGCGTGGGACGGCAAGCGGTTCTATCGCAGCGCGGCGTATCGCGTGCCAGTGGTGGATACGACGGGCGCGGGCGATATTTTCAGGGCCGGGTTTATCTACGGGCTGATGCAGGAGTGGCCGCTGGACCGGCAACTGGATTTCTCGTGCGCGGCTGCGGCGATGAATTGCATGGCGGCTGGAGCACGGGGCGGGATCAAGACAGTGGAAGCGGTGGAGAAACTGATGGCGACCGTCGAGCGGTACGAGAATGGGCAGAAGCTCCCGGTGATCGACGTGCCGGTTCTGGATGAGCAGGATGTCGATCGGATTTCGCGGTAAGCCGGCTTCGGCGCCGGCTTGCTTTTTCTCCCCGCGCGGCGCTATCGTTTGCACAACGATGTTGGCATGCATGGGAGGCTCCCATGATCCAGACATTCCAGCGACTGTGTGCGGCCGTTCTCTCGAACTCGAACACAAGCCATGAAATGCACGTCCGGCGGACTGCAATAGTCTGCGCGGCGGTCGCCCTGCTTGCCGTCTGCGCATGCCAATCCCAGGTCATCACCATCGACACCAGCGGCAAAGGCCCTATTACCGCCAATGCCCCAGTGGACCGCCGTTACGCGCAGGTTACGCCCACCAGCATTCCGCTGCCCAAGACCGAACTCGATGCCAAGTCTCGCCTTGAGCTCTTACGGATTATGCAGGCCGAACAGGGCTTTGCCATGCGCCCGCTTCCACGCAGCCATAAGGGGCTCACGCTGGTCGCCAACGGCAAGCTGGAGCCGGCCGGCGAGGCCTATCTCAACATGGTCATCGCCAGCGGCACATCCGCAAAGCCCGGCGACCGTGTTGTGGTCACCGATGTAAAGTTCGACCACTCGAAGATCATCTTCATGCTGAACGGCGGCCCGGATATGAAGCATCGCTTTCTGCGCCATATTTCGATCGGCGCCGGCGGGCCGGACATGACCAACCCCGTGGTGCAGGACGACGGGCAGCAGCCCATGGGCTCGCGCCTCACACTCGCTTTCAACGGTCCCATCCCGGCCTTGACCGGCGCTCAGGTCAAAGCGCTGCTGGCGCCGCTGATCTCCTTCGACGTGAAAACGCCTATCCAGGCCTTCACCGATACGCTGCCGCCCCAGCTCAAGGAGGCTATTCTCAACCATCATGTGATGGTGGGCATGAGTACCGACATGGTGCTGTTCGCCAAAGGACAGCCGCAGAGCAAATCGCGCGAGATGGACGGACAGATGCCGTTCGAGGAGTGGATCTACGGCAAGCCGCCTGAGGAAGTAAATTTTGTGCGCATCAACGGCAACCGCGTCATTCGTGTGGAAGTCGCAAAAATGGGCGAGACGCCGGTGGTTTTCACGAACGATGAGGTTTCCGGGCTGATGCGCACGGATGGCACCCCGCTGGAAACTGCCGCGAACCACACCCGCATTACTAAAGAGGGCGACGTGCAGCGCGACCCGGACAAGGAAGCGCCGGCAGCGCCGCCCAGCCTGCGCAATCCCGGCGAACAGCTTCCCGCCGATGACCGCAATGCGAACGCGTCCGGCGGGCAGAAGAACGTCGGCGTCATGAGGCCCGTGCAGTTCCCGAAGGAGAAGCAGCCCGGCGCTAATCCCGATAGCGTGCCCGACCAGGAACCAGCCGCGCCTGCGAACGGTTCCCCGCCCGCGTCAGCAAAGCCGGCATCGCCCCCGGCCGACTCCGTGCAACCGAAGTAGACTCGCTTCATGTAGACTGAAACGAGCGAGTCCCGCTCCTTCCAGGCAATTCCATTGCGAGGAAAGGCAGCACATGACCGCGCCGTTGAAGCCGCGCGAAGAACTTTTTGCGTGAGTGCAGAGACACCCCCTTGAAGGAGAAACACCCGACCTATGGCAAAGATCGCAAAAACTGGTGACCGCAAGAAGGAAATGGACACGACGAAGTCGACCGACTGTCCCAAGTGCAGCAAGCCGACGCGCATCGTCAAGCGCGTAAAGGACCGCGAGCGCGGCATTCCCGGCGGAGTCTACATCTCATGCTCGGCATGTGACTTCTACGAAAAACTTTAAGTTCTGCTTTAAGTTTGATCCACAGAAAAGCCCGGCAAATCGCCGGGCTTTTCTGTGGATATCTCTGTTTTGTCTTACCCCTCAAGCGTGGTGAGTCTGAAGTTGTTGAAATAATTCTTTGGATTTTGGGTAGGGAGTAGATGAGGGGAACAGCAGATCCTTCACTCCGCTTACCCCACGTTCAAAAAGCGAACGCGGGGCCCCAGACGCGCTCCGTTCAGCGACAGCACTCTCTGGGGGAGTACAGCATGGCTACAACTATGAAACGAACTTTAGACTCAGGACACTAGCGCCCCGGCCATCTCCCTGAGAATCGCCTCGGCTGCTTCGCGCGGGTCCGCTGCCTGGGTAATCGGCCGGCCCACGACAAGGGAGCTCGCACCAGCCCGCAGCGCTTCCGCGGGAGTCGCAATCCTCCTCTGATCCCCTGCCTCGCCGCCCGCCGGACGAATCCCTGGAATCACCAGCACTCCCTCGGGGCCTGTCATGGCGCGCAATCTGGCGACTTCTTGTGGCGAGCAGACAAAGCCGCGAATGCCGGCGTCCAGGCTCATCCGCGCCAGCAGTTCCACCTGCTCGGCTGGCGAGCGCTCGATGCCGGCCGCGTTTACCTGCGCCTGGTCCATGCTGGTCAGCACGGTCACCGCGAGCAATTGAGGCGGGTTGGGAAACTCCGCCAGCGCATTCCGTGCGGCGGTCAGCATCGCCGGGCCTCCGGAAGCGTGGACGTTCACCATGCGCACGCCCAGCCGCGCCGCCGAGCGCAGAGCCCCCGCCACTGTATTGGGAATGTCGTGAAACTTGAGGTCAAGGAAGATCGAGTGACCGCGCGCCACCAGCGGTTCCAGCACTTGCGGGCCGGCCGCCGTAAACAACTCCAGCCCAACCTTGAACCAGCAACAGCATGCTTCCAACTGGTTTACCAGGCCGATGGCGGAGGCGGCATCCGGCACATCGAGCGCCACAATCAGCCGCTGCCGCGCCTCTTCCATCGGATCGAACTTATCTGGAACCGCAGGTAGCGTCGAAGCAAATGTTGGATTAAGACGTTCTGGGATGGGCATACCTCGATCTTAATGTATTTCGAACTTCCGGCAAGAACGGCCCAAGCCGAGCTGTGATGCTGAATCCGCCACGCCGCCCAAATCCGTTAAGCTGGATCAAGTTGAGTTTCGCGGTCTCTTCAGTTGAAGTCTTGAGTTAAACAGGCGAACGCGCTACGCCCCGAAAAGGAGAATTCACTTGGAGAAGGGATCGGTTCCGATGCGCAGACTCGCCCTGGCAGTTGCATTCCTCGCCATCGCCAGTCTTGCCTCGGCTTCCAGCGCCAACGGACATGTCGACACCAATCCCATGAATTACAACCCCCAGGTTCGCGTGGCCTTCCACTACTTTTACAACCTCGACTTTCCTGAGGCGGTGAGTCGGTTTGAGCGCTTTCACGCGGCGCATTCCAACGATCCGCAGGCAACGGACTATCTGCTTGAAGCTGTTCTCTTCCAGGAACTCTACCGGCAGGATCTGCTCGATACCACCTTCTACGCGAACGACGGCTTCCTGACCGGCCGACACGCGACCCGGGAAGACCCGCAAGCCCGCGACCGCATCCTGGGACTCGCTGACGAGGCCGTGCGCGAAGCCGACGGGCGCATAGACAAGAATCCCAACGACCTGGATGCACTCTTTGCCCGCGCCTGGGCGCGCAGCTTGAAATGCACCTACCTCGCCATGGTGCAACGCGACTTCAGCGGCGGCTTCCACCTGGCCAACAAGGCCCGCGACGACGTAGACCGTGTCCTGAAGTTAGACCCCAATTACGTCGATGCCAAACTGGTCGCCGGAATCTATCAGTACGTCGTCGGCGCGCTGCCGTGGCCTTTCAAACTGCTCATCGGCTTCGCCGGCATCACCGGCTCCAAATCGACGGGCCTCGCCATGCTCAACGACGCCGGAAACCGGGGCGTCAACACCAGCATGGAAGCACGCACCGCGATGGCCCTGTTCCTGCGCCGCGAGTCCCGGTACCAGGAAGCAATCAAAGTCGTGGAAAGCCTCAAGAGCCAATACCCCCACGACTTTCTCTTCTGGCTTGAAGAAGCCAACCTCCGCCGCGACGCCGGTGAGGGCATGGTTGCCGTCACAGCCTACCGCGACCTGCTCTCTGACGCAGCAAGGCCCCACTATTTTGCCGACGCGCAACTGGAACTCGCGTGGTTTGGCCTGGGCGACGCCCTGCGCGGCCAGCGCCATTATGAAGAGGCGGCCCAGGCCTTTGAAAAAGCTGCCGCGACGCATGAAGTTGGCCCCGAGCTCAAGATCCGTTCCCTGCTGGCCGCCGGAGAGTGCCGCGACGTTGAAGGCCAGCGCCAACTCGCCGTCAACGACTACAAGACCGCCATCGCCACCGGTCCCAACACCTCCCGCGCCGACACCGCCAGAAAGCACCTCCGCACCGCCTACAAGGAAAACTGAGCGCCTTCCGAATCAGTCCTGACAATGGAACCGCGGCCGCCCCATTTCCGTATGATCGAAGTGGTTGGCCTTTCAGGAGGAACGGACAATGGCCGTCTATTGTCATCAATGCGGAACCGGGTTGCCACCTACCGCGCGCTTTTGCTCGAATTGCGGCACAACGATTCCCGTCAATCCCGCTGCCTATCCCATACACGGCAGGCCGCTGGTAAGGCCTCGCGTTGGCCGCCAGATTGCCGGAGTCTGCCTCGCGCTGGCCCGTGCCAATGGCTGGGATGTCGCTGTCATCCGCATCGTTACTGTTCTCGGGTTCATCTTCTCCGGCGGATTCGTCGGCATCGCTTACCTCGCCGGCTGGATTGGCATTCCTGAGGAGCCCTTGAGTCTGCCAGGACCGTATCCTGGAGCAAATCCAGGAGAGTATCCTCCAGGTATATGAACGGTACTTATCTCTCCGGCGCAACGAGGCTGGCCTTCACGGACTCTGGGGCTGGCCTTCCGGTTGTCTTTCTCCACCCCACGCCCCTCGATCACGATTATTGGCGTCCGCTTACAGAGCGCCTGCCCGGCGTCCGCGCCATCGTTCCCGACCTTCGCGGCCACGGCGCCTCCGAACTAGGTTCATCGCTGCCGGCCGGCCTCTTCGCGCGCGTCCCGGATGCCCCGGTGCTAACCATGACGCAGCTGGCCGCCGACATCCTGGCGCTGCTCGATCATCTGGAATTGAAAGAAGCAGTCTTTGCCGGCTGCTCCATCGGTGGCTATGTGCTGCTGGAACTATGGCGTCAGGCTCCGCAGCGCATGAGGGGTCTCGCCTTTGTCTGCTCCAAGCCCCAGCCCGATCCGGAAGCGAATCAAGCCAAGCGCGTCGCGACCATTGCCCAGGCACGCGCCACCGGCGTTGACGCTCTCTTTGACGGCAGCATGTCCCTCATCGGCGCAACCGCGCGCAAGCAGCATCCGCAGATTGCGTCTGAACTTCGCACCCGCATGAAGCTCACGCCAGAAGGCATGGTTGCCGTTCAGGCCGGTCTCGCGACGCGCCCCGATTCTGTCGCCACTGTTGCCACTATCACTGCGCCCGTCCTGGCCATCGCCGGCGGAGAAGATTCCGCCGTCACCCCCGCCGACATGGAAGCCTTCCGCGCCGCCCCCGGCGGCTGCCAATTCCATCTACTGCCGGACGCAGGCCACTTCGCCGCCTATGAGCAGCAGGAGAAGGTCGCAGGGCTGTTGTCGGCTTGGCTGAAGCAAGGCACGGTTTAACAAGCTGCGTGGGGAATTGTGCGCGGGGGGATTTGCGGGGGCTAAAGCCCTGATTCATTATGGGGCATTTGCGGCCCGACTAAAGTCGTGCCCTGTTACAGAGCCTTGAAGTTTTGCGCCAAAGGTAAGTTCTTCCGCAGCCAGTGAAGCCCTCGTTGTTCTGATTGTATTTATGGCACGGCTGAAGCCGATGCCCTTTCAAAACAGTGGCTTACCAAGGTTTTCGCAGCCGATTGAGAGCCCTGCCGCTTGAGATTGGACAAGAGTGTTTCAGGCCGGCTTTTCGACTATTGAAGTGGCCGTTTTCGGTTCGGTTGCGGGGCGGCGAGAAGCCCACACGATGAGCAGAATTCCGGCAATTACCGAGCCTGCACTGGCCAGTTGCGCGTTCGATAAACTCCACAGAACCTTGGGGTTGCGGCGGATCATTTCGACAAAAAAGCGAGCTATTCCGCTCAGGACCAGGTACTGGCCAACGATCGCTCCCACGGCATGGGGCTTCCCTGCCCGCCGCCATAGCCACCAGCCGATGAGTAAACCGGCGACGAGCTCGATGAGCGGCGTTGGGTAAACGCTGACGCCGAGCGGGGTGGGTTCAATCCCGTTGGGAAAGCTCATGCCAAGGGGCCAGGGCAGCTTGGTTTCCAGGCCGTAGCAGCCGTCGCCGGAGAGGAAGCAGCCGATGCGGCCGATGCCATAGCCGATGGCTGCGGACGGCGCCGCCAGATCCAGCGTGCGCAGGCCGCCGATCTTGGCCCACCAGCCTTGGAACACCAGCGCGGAGATGCCGAAGACGAGTCCGCCGAACCAGGCGAATCCGGCCGTATCCCAGAGCACGCGCCAGCCTTCGTCACGGAACTCGGCGGGGGTGTCGATGACGTGCCAAAGCTTGGCGCCCACAATGCCCAGCACCACGGCAACGGCAACCATGCCAACCGCGTCCGCCGAAAGGCCGGCACGGCGGAAGGAGCGGTCCATCATAAATGCGGCCGCAACGGCAGCCAGCCACAGCATAAGCCCGAAGGTGGGCACGCTGAAATGTCCGAGGTGAATGAAGGGGAACATGTCTCTTCAAGTATAGACGGGCGCGGGTCTCAGACCGGGTCGCCTGCGTCGCGGACGAGTCGATCTGAAACGGTATAAACTACTCGCGGCCTTCAATACAGCGACGCGTGTGCTTTCACGGGAGTGAGGCAGCGCCGCGAACGTGCTTTGTTCGGCCAAGGAGCCTTATATGGATCGCCGTGATTTTCTGAAGACGACTGGAACGCTGATTGCCTCAACCGCGGTGGCCCACGGGCTGCCCACAGCCGAACTTGGCCCCCATGCGACCGGAGGAAAAGGGCGCGTGGTGCTGCCGATCAATCGGCGCTGGCGCTATAGCCCCAAGGCGACGGAGGCGGCGCATGCGCGGGATTTCGACGACAGCGGATTTGCGCGCGTGACGGTGCCGCATACGAATGTTCGGCTGCCGTGGCACAGCTTCGACGAGAAGACCTATGAGTTTGTGTCGATCTACCGGCGGCGGTTCCGGCTGCCTCCGGCGGCGCGCGGGCGCAGGGTGTTTGTGGACTTTGAAGGGGTGATGACAGCCTCGACTGTTTGGCTGAACGGCGTGAAACTGGGCGAGTACAGAGGCGGGTTTACGCCGTTCTCGTTTGAGCTGACCGAGCACCTGGACTGGGAGAAGGACAACGTGCTGGCGGTCGAAGTGGACTCGACTGAGCGCGCGGACATTCCGCCGTTTGGGTATGAGATCGACTACCTGACGTTTGGTGGAATCTATCGCGAGGTGCAACTGCGGCTGGTTTCGCCGACGTTTATTGAAAACATTTTCGCGCAGCCGAAGGATGTGCTGAGCGGCAAGCCTACGCTGGATGTGAAGTGCTTTCTTAAAGGCGCAAACAAAACCCTGGAGAGCGGGCTGACACTGGAGGCGGCGCTCTACGACGGTAAAAACCTGGTGGCTAAGGCTTCGCAGGAAGTGCCGACAGATGGAAGCGGGACTCCTACACTGCACATGGACAATCTGAGCACGATCGAGCTGTGGGGGTTGAAGACGCCGAAGCTCTATCGAGTGGAGGTGCGGCTGCTGAAGGGCGCGCATGTTCTGGATAGTGATGAACGGCGGATCGGGTTCCGCGAGGCGAAGTTTACGCCGCAGGGATTCAGCCTGAACGGGACGGTGGTGAAGCTGCGGGGATTGGACCGGCACCAGACGTTTCCTTGGGTGGGCCAGGCGATGCCGGGACGCGTGCAGCGGCAGGATGCGGTGA
Organism: uncultured Occallatibacter sp.; assembly: GCA_964419175.1. Taxonomy (GTDB): domain Bacteria; phylum Acidobacteriota; class Terriglobia; order Terriglobales; family Acidobacteriaceae; genus Telmatobacter. The sequence goes on from CAYQOQ010000012.1 coordinate 28,430, forward strand.
TTCTGCGCAAGAATCTGAAGTGCAATATTGTGCGGACGTCGCACTATCCGCAGTCGCGACATTTTCTGGATGCGTGCGACGAGATCGGGCTGCTGGTTCTGGAAGAGATTCCGGGATGGCAGCACATCGGCGACCAGGGGTGGAAAGACCTTGCGGTGGACAACGTGGGCCGCATGATTCGCCGCGACTGGAACCATCCGGCGGTAATCTTGTGGGGCGTGCGCATCAATGAGTCGAAGGACGACCACGACTTCTTCACGCGGACCAATGCGCTTGCGCATCAACTGGATACCACACGGCAGACGGGTGGCATCCGCAACTTCCCAGGATCGGAGTTGCTCGAAGATGTGTTCACGGTGAACGATTTCGGCTTCCCGCTGAGGCCACCAAATCACCCGCTGTATCTGAACACGGAGTTTGTGGGGCACACGTATCCGACCAAGACGATCGATAACATCGAGCGGCTGCGGGAACACACGCTGCGCCATGCGCGGATTCACGACCAACTGGCATCGAATCCGCAGTACGCGGGCGGCATCGGCTGGTGCGCGTTCGACTACAACACGCACGGCAACTTTGGATCGGGCGACCGCATCTGCTACCACGGCGTGACGGACATCTTCCGCGAGCCTAAGCCCGCGGCGGGCTTCTACAAATCACAGTGCGATCCCGAGGAAGAGGTTGTGCTGGAGCCGGCGTTCCACTGGGCGCGCGGGGACGAGAGCGTCGGATTCACGAAAGCGGTGGTCTGCTCGAACTGCGAACACTTGAAGTTTTATGTGAACGGCAAGCTGCTGGCCGAGGCCAATCCGGACCGCGTGGAGTTCAAGCATTTGAAGTACGCGCCGTTCTCGGCCGATCTGGATAAATATCGCGACGGCTGGGGCGATCTGCGCATTGAGGGATACATCGGGGGCAAGCTCGCGATCTCGAAGACGCTTTCGGGCGGAGGCGTGGACCGCAAGTTCGCCGTGCTTGCCGACGACACCACACTGCTGGCCGATGGAGCGGACACGACGCGCGTGGTGTTGCGCGTTACGGATGAGTTCGGCGCAGTTCAGCCATTTTCCGACGACGCGATTCGGCTGGAGTTGGTTGGGCCAGCGGAGATCATTGGCGACAATCCGTTTTCGCTGGTGGGAGGCACGGGCGCGATCTGGGTGAGGGCGCTGGAGATGTCGGGCAAGGCCAAGCTGACCGCGATTCATCCGCGCCTGGGCGTGCAGCAGGTGGAGTTCGAGATTACCGCGGCGCCGCCGGAGATTGTGTAAGCCGGCGAGAAAGCCCGAAGGAACGCGAATGGAGCATGGGATGAAGCGTGTTGGAGTGGGCCTGCGCGCGGGCGTGTGGGCTGCGGCGCTGATGACGATAATCTGCGCTCGGCTGGCGGCGCAGGCTGTGATGGTTCCGGCCGAGGACTCACGCAATCGGGACATCGTGACGACCAACACGCACATGCCTCTGCCCGTGTTCAGCAGTGTGAAGGCATGGGAGGACAGGAAGGCGTTTCTGCGCAATCAGATTCTGGTTTCGGCAGGGCTGTCGCCGATGCCGGAGAAAACGCCGCTCCATCCGCAGATCTTCGGGAAGACGGAAGGGCACGGGTACACGATTGAGAAGGTCCTGATCGAGACGCTACCGGGATTCTATCTGGGCGGCAATCTCTACCGGCCGCGCGATGGAAGGGCGAAGCATCCTGGGATTCTGAATCCGCATGGGCACTGGCAGTATGGGCGGCTGGAGAATGAGCCAGTCGACTCAGGACCTGCGTTCGGCATAAGCCTGGCGCGGCAGGGCTATGTGGTTTTTGCGTACGACATGGTGGGGTATACGGACACGATCCAGGTGCCGCACCGGTTTGGCAGCGCTACGGAAAGGCTGTGGTCGTTTGGACCGCTGGGACTGCAGTTGTGGGACTCGATCCGCGCGCTGGATTTTGTGACTTCGCTGGACGATGTGGATGCGAGCCGGATAGGAATGGCGGGAGCCTCGGGCGGAGCGACACAGACATTTCTGCTGGCTGCCGTCGATGACCGCGTGCAGTTTGATGCGCCGGTGAATATGGTGTCGGCGATGATGCAGGGCGGGGATCTGTGCGAGAACGCGCCGGGACTTCGGGTGAATACAAGCAACGTGGAGATTGCGGCCATGTTTGCGCCCAGGCCGATGCTGGTGGTCTCGGACACAACGGACTGGACCCGCAATGTGCCGCATGAAGAATTCCCCGCAATTCAAAAAATCTACGACCTATACGGCAAGGGCGACTACGTAAGCGTGGCGCAGTTTGAAGCGGTGCACAACTTCAATCAGCAGAGCCGGGAGGCTGTATACAAGTTCTTCGCCGGGGTAAATCCCGGGCTTAGCAACCAACAAGAATTGACCGAGAAGAACGTACAAGTGCCGATGCTGCAAGAGATGATGGCGCTCGATAATCGCACACTGCCGGCGAATGCGGTGGATCTGAAGGGGCTGTTCAACGAATGGCGGACGATGGCAGAGGCGCAGAATGCACAAATGCGCGATGCGGCATTTCTGCGCAGGCGGCTGCAGCAGACCCTGGCGGTAGTGATTCCGGAAAACGTGATTTCGGAGATCGATGGGCAGACGATTTTATTCAGTCTGCCTGGATGGCGGAGCCGAATTCCGGGGATATGGAATAAGGGGGCTGGCCCGGTGGCGATCGTTGTGGATCCGGACGGGTCGGCGGTGGCAATGGAGAGCGAGACGGTGAAGCGGCTCAGGCGCGAGGGCCGGGCAATGCTGGCGCTGGATGTTTTCCAGACGGGAGAGTCAAAGGCGCCGCGGGATCGGGAAGATGTGCAGCCTGTGAATGGCATGGATGAGACCGATGTTGAGCGCAGGGCAACTATCGCGGCGGGCGGACCAAAGTTTTTGACGTACAACGTGAGCGACGATGCGGCGCGGGTACAGGATATTGTGACGGCCATTGTGTACGCGAGCGGAAACGGGCGCGCGGTGGAGATCTATGCGCGGGGCGACGCGGCGTTGTGGGCGACGTTTGCGGCGGCTGTGAGCAGGACGCCGGTTTCGCTGCATCTGGAAGAGCAGCCGAAGATGACCACGGATGTGGATTACCTGATGCACTTCAATGTGCCGGGGATTCTGCGGGCCGGCGGTTTGCCGGTGGCGGAGCGGCTGGCGAACGCACAGTAAGCGGAACGCCTCCCAACTGGATCGTCCTTCAGTTGAGGGGAATTTCTGAGGTCCGCGCGGAGTAGGCGGCGGGCTGCCACTCCAGCGGCTGATCGGCGGAAACGGCTTCGCTCTCGGAGGCGTAGACCAGCGCATGACTGGCGGGAGCTTCAATGTTCCAGCGCTGCATCCAGAGGATCAAAGTAACCAGTCCCCAGAGGTGGTATCCCCAGTTGGCCTTGCGATCCAAATGGTCGTCGATGAGGCGGCGGACGGCTGGCCAGTGGAAGAGTCCGCTCTCAGTCACGGCGCGCTCGTTGAGCGTGTCGAGCAGCAGCGGGCGCAGGACGCCACGAAACCACTCGTGAATGGGGATGTCGAAGCCAATCTTGGGCCGGCGAAGAACCGATGGAGGCAGTACGCCCTTCATCAAGCGGCGCAGGACGACCTTGGTTTCAAGGCCATCGATCTTGAAGCGCTGCGGCAGGCGCGCGGCGAAGGCGACAATGCGCGGGTCGAGAAACGGCGGCCGCACTTCGACTGCATGCGCCATGCTCATGCGATCGACCTTGTAGAGGATGCCATCGGGCATGGAGTAGCGCTGGTCGAAGTCGAGGAAGCGCTCCAGAGAGGGCGCGCGGGAGGTTTCCGGACGCATATCCTCCAGAATCGAGGCCAGCGGAGCGCCATTTGAAAACTTGAAGAAGCGCCGCTTCTCTTCCTCGGTGAAGGTGCCGTTCCAGAAGACGTGGGCCGCCTCGGGAGAGAGCAGCGAACCCTCAAGGAAGCGCTTGACCTTATACTCGAAGCCGATTTTTTCGTCGGAGACGGGAATGTGGCGCGCACAGGCAAGCGCGGCCTGGCGCAGCGGACGCGGAAGGCTGGAGAAATAACGGTTGTAGCGGTCGGCCTTATAGGTGAGATAGCCGCCGAAGAGTTCATCGGCGCCTTCGCCGCTGAGAACGACAGTGACATCCTTGCGGCTCATCTTGGCCAGGTACCAGACGGGGACGGCTCCGGCGTCGGCGCTGGGCTCGTCGGAGTAGTAGGCCAGCTCACCGATGACGTCGGCGAGATCGGCGTGGTCGTTCAGATCGAATTCGGTATGGTCGGTGCCGAAGCGACTGCTGACCTCGCGGACGTAGCGGGTCTCGTCGAAGGATTTGCCCCGAAAGGTGACGGAGAAGGTTTTCAGGCTGAAGGGTGACAGCTTCGAGGCGTAGTTCAGGACGGCCGACGAGTCCAGGCCGCCACTTAGCCACATGCCGAGCGGGACATCGGAGACAAGCTGCTCGCTGACTGCCTGGGTGAGCAGCGAGTCGAGTTCTTCGCAGGCTTCGCCAAGAGATTTTGGGGGAGGGACTTTTTCGGCGGGCGGTACGAAGGAGCCAATGGTGACGCGGCCTTTTTGCCAATCGAGCAGGCAGCCGGGCATGAGCTTGGAGATGCCTTCAACGAGCGTGTAGGGACCGGGAACGTAGTTGAGGCTGAGGAAGCAATTGAGCCCGGCCATGTCGATGCGGCGCGGCACTGCGGGGTTGGCAAAGATGCACTTGAGTTCGGAGCCGAAGGAGAGTTCGCCGCCCTGGAGATGGTAGTAGAGGGGCTTGATGCCCATCTGGTCGCGGGCCAGGAGCAGGCGGTGGCTGGACTCGACCCAGATGGCGATGGCAAACATGCCGCGGAGGCGCGCAAAGCAGGCGGGCCCCCACTGAAGGAAAGCGCTGAGAACTACCTCTGTGTCGCAGTTGGTGCGGAAGGTCGCGCCGAGCGCCTCAAGTTCAGTTCGCAGTTCGCGATGGTTGTAGATTTCACCGTTAAAAGCGATGGCGGCGTCGCCGTCGGGGCTGCGCATGGGCTGGTCGCCGCCGGCGAGATCGACAATGCGGAGCCGCGTAGCACCGAGCGAAACGTGAGGAGTAGTAAAGCTGCCCTGCTGGTCGGGGCCGCGATGGATCAGGGCGGCGATCCCGGCGTTCAGAACGCCTGGGGGGAGTCCTCGCGAGCGGTGTGTATAGCCAAGGATTCCACACATATGGCAACGTCCAGTCTCGGAAAAAATGTTATTGCAAAGAAAGAATTTGCAGCTAGACAAGGGATAGACAGATAATCCGACTACGACCTCAGTGGTGCATACTACAGATGTTTGTCTTCCTTTTATTATGCAAAAAAAAGGTTCGTATCTGTAAACTTTTTTCCCAGTAGGTCGTCATACATCTACACCGCTCTTCGCGAAACAGAGGATCCGGCCCTTGCTGCCGGATTTTTGTTGCCTAAAGGCTTTGCCAGAGCGGGTTTACGCCTGCGTTTTGCCTTTGGGTGGACCAGAGTTACGGCGGCGACTATCCTGCTCGCCCCAAGAACTTCATCAGGACGCTACGGCCAGGGCGACTGTGCTATACGTTTACACATGTTCGGAACAAGGTGTTTTTGCGCCGCAATTCTTGCCGCTGTTTTTTCTGCCGCCCCCCTCAGCCATGCACAGACTCTGGCTTCTACGCCTCCGATGGGGTGGAATAGCTGGGATGCGTATGGGCTGACAATCGACGAGGCCGACTACAAGGCCAATACGTCGGTGCTGGCTGAGTTCGAACGTTACGGGTGGAAGTACTCAGTGATCGACGAGGGCTGGTATATGGCCAACCCCTTCGGACATACGATCGCAGAGAAACAGTATCTCTGGGACGAAAACGGGCTGCTGATTCCCGTGCCGGGGCGCTTCCCTTCTTCGACGAATGGGGCGGGGTTCAAGCCGCTGGCGGATTGGGTTCATGCCCAGGGACTGAAGTTCGGGATTCATATTATGCGGGGGATTCCGCGCGCAGTGGTGAAGGAGAATCTGCCGATTGCCGGCACAAGTTTTCATGCTGAGGATGCCGCCGACAAGACGAGCCCTTGCCCGTGGGACGAGGGCAACTGGGGCGTGAAGGACAATGCGGCCGGGCAGGCTTATTACGACTCGATGCTGAAGCTCTACGCCGGATGGGGCCTGGACTACATCAAGGTGGACTGCATCAGCGACCGGCCTTACCGGCCGACGGAGATACAGCAGATTGCGGCAGCGATTCATAAGACGGGGCGGCCGATTGTGCTGAGCCTTTCTCCGGGACCGACATCGCTGAAAAATGCGGCAGCGGTGGGCAAGTACTCGCAGTTGTGGCGGATCGCCGACGACCACTGGGATGTGTGGACAGCAACGCACACTCAGGAACAAGGAGAATTTCCTTTCGGCATCAAGGACGCGTTCGACCGGCTGGCGGCGTGGTCCCCGTATGCGAACCCAGGGAACTGGCCGGACATGGACATGCTGCCGTGGGGCTACCTGGGGCCGCATCCGGGTTGGGGCGAGGCAAGGCAGTCCAGCGAGACGCGCGACGAGCAGCAGACCGAGTTCACGCTGTGGGCCATTGCGCGGTCGCCGCTGATTCTGGGTGCGAATTTGACCAGGCTGGACGATTTTACGCGGTTGCTGATGAGTAACCAGACAATGCTCTTCATGAACCAGAGCCTGACCTACAGCCGCCCTGTGGATGCGGCAAGCCTGCCGGCGGGCTTTGAGCACGCGCGGGTTTGGCGGGGGACGATCGACTCGCCGGGCGCGAGGAATTACGCGGAGTTTTTCGCCTTGTTCAACCTCGACGACAAGCCGGTGACGCTGAAGGCGACCTGGAAGCAGCTTGGCCTGGGGGGCGGAAAGCACCAGTCGCAGAATGTTTGGAGCGACAGCGCCTACAAGGACTCGAAAGAAGTGAATGTGACCCTGCCGGCTCATGGGAGTACGGTGTACGAAGTGAAGTAGTGTCCGGTCTCGGAAGTTGTTTGAAAAACAACAGCAGATCCTTCGACTCACCACCCCCACGCTCCACCCCGGAAAGCGCTTGGGGCTCCTTTCACTCAGCCTCTCGGGGGAACTCAGGATGACAACCTGAGCTTTGCTGCGAATATCTGAGGCAGGACTGTAGGCAGGATCTGTCAGCCGGGATTTGCCAGCTTGGCAATATCGATTCGGGCGGGTGCGGATTGTGAATCGCTCGTCGCCGCGTTGTGCGAAAATGGATGGTCCGCGCGATGAGCTTAAACAAACGCTCTCGCCGGCAGAGGCCCCTGATGCCTATATTACGTACGGCTTTTATTGCTCTCTCTCGCAATCGTCTTCTGCGCCACTTCTGTGAAAACTCCCGCATCGGCGTACGGCTGAGTTCGCGCTTCGTCGCGGGCATGGACATTGCCGACGCACTGCGCGTGGCAGAAGCTGTGAACCAGCAGGGCATGGCGGTGACGCTGGACTCGCTGGGCGAGAGCGTGACGTCTGAGACGGAGGCCCACCGGGCCGCCGAAGTCTACCACCAACTGCTGGACATGATTGCAGCGCGCAATCTGGATGCGAACATCAGCGTGAAGCTGACGCAGATGGGGTTGGAACTTTCGCCGGCTCTGGCCGAGTCGATTGCACAGAACCTGACGCAGCACGCGCATACGACGGGCAGCTTTATCCGCATCGACATGGAAGACTCAAAGCTGACGCAGGTAACGCTGGACATTGTGCGGCGGCTTCACGCGCAACCGGATTTACGCGGGACCCTTGGGGTGGTCATCCAAGCCTACCTCTACCGCAGCCAGGCGGATGTGGAACAACTGGTGGCCGACGGCATTCGTGTGCGCCTGTGCAAAGGGGCCTATAAGGAGCCCGACGATGTGGCCTTTCCGAGCAAGGCGGACGTGGACTCGAACTTCGTCCGGCTGGGCTGCATTCTGCTGGACAGCCCGATTTTTCATGGCCTGGCGACGCACGACGAAGCCATGATCGCCGCGCTCAAGGCCTATGCGAACCAACACGGGATCGAGCCGGACCATTTCGAGTTTCAAATGCTGTATGGGATCAAGCGCGACTTGCAGCGCAGACTGATTCGCGAGGGCTACAAGGTTCGCGTTTACGTGCCGTTCGGAACCGACTGGTACCCCTACTTCATGCGGCGGCTGGCCGAGCGGCCTGCCAACGTGCTGTTCCTGGCCAGGAACTTCTTCCGGCCCTAGAAGTGAATGGGGCGCGGATTGGGAAGCGGCAGTCTATTCTGCGTCAGCAGCGGGATGCAGGTGCCTCCTGTGCTGATTGCGCTTTTTGAGCATGAAGCCGCAGAGGCATTTTGTGCATTTCCAGGGATAATACCCGAAGATCGGGTAGACACTTTGTTGCAGAAAACCCTTGCGCCGCATGCGCTTCAGGTAATCGTTACCGCATCTGGGGCACTGGACTCCGGGTGCTTGCCCAGACTTCTCTTCAGCTACCACCTCAACGACCTGTTCTGAATTTTCGGCCGGCAAAATCCACTCCTTACCCTTCAATCTGACTGCGATCAATCAATACGATGCGTGCGCCCTCTCGTATTTCAACCCGGAAGCCAGATCACAGTCTGCTCATTACGCTGCAACGGTGGCTCGACCCAGGACACAAGGACAATCGTGTCCAACGGATGTATTGATTCGATCATAATTTGGCATAAATGTCTTCGGAAGTAATTCAGCAGGTTCACACAGGACAGACGCAATTCCGCCCGCTGCGGAGCGTTCAATCCTTGAGACGCTGCAAACCTAGTCTCGCCAGATCCGCGACCGCACGGGCCAGGATGGTTGAGTCATTCAGCGACTGGGGCCGCTCGAGACGGACGCCGAGCTTGGCTGCGTAATCGCGAAAGAGATGATCCACATCGAAGAGAATCTCGACGTGATCGCATAGAAAACCGATGGGTTGCAGGACAAGCGTCTTGACGCCTTCGGCAGCGATGGCGTCGAGTGTGCTTTCGACGGTCGGACCGATCCAGGGGCCGCCGCTGGCACCCTGGCTCTGGAAGGCAAACCACCAGCGGGGGATTTCAGAAACGAGCGCGGCGACCAGTTCGGCGGTATGCTTTGCCTCTTCTGCATAAGGGTCGGCGCCGCTGCCGGGCCAGAGACGCGGCTGAGCATCGACAGCGGTTGGGGTTTGAATGGTCCGGCAGGGGACGCTGTGCGCCGTAAAGAGGACCGGGACGGGCGCGCCAATCTCGGCGCTGAGTTTGCTCAAGGTCGGACGAAGACGTTCAGCGAAGGCTTCAGCGAGCAGCGGATGTTGCGCCCAGGCTGGAGTAAAGTCGATGCGCAGACTGCCAGCTTCCGCCTCAACAGCGCGGCGGTAGAGGCCTACGCTGGTGCGGGAGTTTTGCGGCGCCATGCAGATGACAGCGGCCTCTTCAATGCCGTCGACGCGCATCTGGCGAACTACGTCGGGGATGTAGGGACGCCAGTTGCGCATGCCGACGTAGACCGGTACGGATTGACCGCTGGCTGCGAGTTCCGCTTCGACAAGGCGTGCCTGCTCGATGGTGATTTCCGTGAGCGGGCTATGGCCGATGATCGAGTAGCGGTGCTGAATTTCTTCAATGACGGCCTGCGGCAAGGGGCGTCCGCTGACCACATTGCGCAGGTACTCGGGAATCTGCTCGACGGTCTCCGGCGTTCCGTGGGCGAGCAGGAGGACGGCTTGCTTAGGCATTGTCCTGCTCCAGACGGAAATTGCGGACCATGCGGACGACCTCCTGCACATTCTCGACGGGCGTGGTGGGAACGATGCCATGGCCAAGGTTGAAGATGTGGCCGGGGCGGCCGTTGGCGGCGCGAAGAATTTCCTTGACGCGAAGTTCGAGAACCTCAAGAGGGGCGAAGAGCGTGATGGGATCGAGATTGCCCTGCACGGCGTGGCCGTGGCCAACGGCGCGCCAGCCTTCGTCGAGCGGCTGCCGCCAATCGAGGCCAATGACGTCTGCTCCGGTCGAGGCCATTTCAGTGAGCAGGCCCGCGGTCTCGACGCCGAAGTAGATGACGGGGACGCCCATCTGCTGGACAGAACGCACCAGGCGCTTGGAGGCTTCGAAGGCGTACTCGCGATAGTCGGCGAGGCCGAGCGAGCCGATCCAACTGTCGAAGATCTGGATGACGTCGGCGCCAGCCTGTACCTGGAGGCGGCAATAGTCTTCAAGAACTTTGACGAGCTTGTCGAGAAGCAGACGCCACGAGAGCGGATCGCGGTACATCATCTGCTTGGTGTAGATGTAGTTTTTGGAGCCGCCGCCTTCGATCATGTAGCTGGCCAGCGTGTAGGGCGCGCCGCAAAAGCCGATAATGCCGAGGCGATCGCGGAAGTGTGCGGCCACCTTCTGAATGGCGCGGGCTACGTAAGCGAGGTCGTCGGCGCGGTCGGTGCGGAGTGCGCGAACGTCTTCGGAAGTGCGAACAGGGTGATGCACGACGGGCCCCTCGCCTGCCTGGAACTCAAAGGGCAGGCCCATGGGCTCGAGAGGAAGCAGCAGGTCGGCAAAGATAATGGCGGCGTCGACGCCGAGCTTTTCCGCTGCGGTGATGGTGACTTCAGCGGCCAGATCGGGCTGCTTGCAGATTTCGACAAGCGTGTGGTGCTTGCGGACGTCGCGGTACTCCTGCATGTAACGGCCGGCCTGGCGCAGAAACCAGACAGGGGTGCGGTCGACAGGCTTGCGCAGGCAGGCGCGGATGAAACGGCTGCCGTCAAGAATGGTGTCGGGGATGGCTTCGGCGGCGGGGATTGGGGTGGTTGGCTCCATACAAAAGTGATTCTAACGGGTCGTGGCAGATCGTGCCCGCCCAATATTCATTGTCGGCGTCCAGGAAAACCTGCTAGAGTGTTCGCCAGATTTCCAACCAAGGGAAAAGGAGCGCTCCAATGCGTAACACTGCTCTCAGTGGCGTCGTACGGAATTGCCGCAGGGGCATATTCCGTTCATCCGCAACCCTTTTGCTCGCGTTCTGTGCGCTGGCGTTTTTCTCGACACAGCCGGTGGCTCGAACGCAGGACTCAAAAACTCCTTCCATTTTACCCCCGCCCTCGGCCGGTAAAGCTGTGGTCTGCATCTATCGTGTGGGGAGATTTACCGGCTCCGCCAGCCACGACGAGCTCTATATCAACGGCACTCATCTAGCCAAACTTCTCAACGGCGAATATGCGTTCATGGAAGTACCGCCGGGGAAAGTGGTCATCTCCGGATTGCCGAAGATGTACTACGGAAGCGCAATCATGTCCGCCGGTGCGGCGTTGAACGACACAACAAAGAAAGAGAATGAGCGGGCTCGGTTTGAAGTGGAGGAGGGCAAGACCTATTACTTCAAATGGACCGCGGGAACCATGGCAACGGGTATCAAAGTGACGCCAGTGGATATGGCGACCGGAGCCAGGGAGATGAGCAAGCTGCACGTTTCCAAGCCGCCGGAGGATAAGGATCAGGGCAAGGATAAAGAGAAGCAAGAATCGAAGTGAGGTTGCTTACACGATCCGACTGATAATGCCGCGAACCCCTGTGTGGGGTTCGCGGAAGGTGGTTCCATACTGTCGACTTAAACGGGACTGAATGGACTCGCGCCGATGCTGGTTCGGTTAGTATCCGCAACTACTTCAAAAGGGCACGTATATCCTTCAGCAGCCTAAACAGATGATATGGATCACTTGGCGAAGGATCAAAGTCAAAGTGTTCGTAAAATGCTTTTGCCACATCGTCCTTGGCATGAACGGCAAAGGCGCGGATGCCGGCAATTTCCGCGGCTTGAAGCGTGCGCAACATGGCGTCTTTCAGAAGTCCGGCCCCAAGTCCCTTGCCTTGCCAAGTTGTAGCAATCGCAAGGCGAGCAAGCAGCATAATGGGAACCGGATGACGGGCAAGCCCCTTGGTTAGTCGTTGGGGAGCATCGTCGTATTCGACTTGCCCGACCACGAGAGTGTAGTAGCCAGCAACCTCGCCGTCCGCAAGAGCCACATAGGTCTGGGAAGCGCCAACTTGCTGGTTTTGAAGGGCAAAACGGATCAGAAACCGATTGAGCGGCTCACGTCCACAGTCGAATGTTTCGATCACGTACCGGCGGTCAAGCTTTTCAATCCGGATCGAACTCACCTAGACCCTGCCCCTTTCAAACACGCTGGGTTCGTTGAGAAGCTTGGCAAGGCGTGGCGCCGGTTTAGGTGGAGCATCCAGCGCAGCCTGAAAGGCCTTCCACTGTTTAGCATTGAGGCCGAATCGTTGACGGTCGGGCAAGGTCTCAGCGGCGCGAGCCAAGGCGCTTTCAAGCACAAAATCGCTCACCGATCTGCGTTCAGCCTGGGCGGCGCTGTGCAGGATACGCTTGGCCGACTTGGTGAGACGAAGATCGAGCTTTTCAGTACGCGTTTCCGGGCGTGTTTCAATCATTTGCATTATTGCTCCCTCAAATCGACTTGTATCCGATGATAGCACCAATGCCAGACATTGTCATGACACAGTTTTCACCTATCTCCACCTGAAGATGCGCAGCGCCAAGGCAAACGGCACAATCAACCACGCCAGCAGGATCGCAACCGGCGCGGCGAGGTGGCTTAGGCTCGTGCCTTGCAGCATGTTGGCGCGGAAGGCTTCGTTTGCGGCGGTCAGAGGCAGGGCGCGGACGAAGGGCTGAAGGACGGCGGGGAAGCGGGAGGCAGAGAAGAAGACGCCGGAGAGAATCCACATGGGAAGCATGACGAGATTCATCAGTCCGGAGGCGGCTTCCATGGTTTTGGCACGCGACGAGATCAGCAGGCCCAGGGCGGAAAAAGCCATTGATGTGAGTACGCAGAGGAAGGCCAACTGCCAAAGCGATCCGCGGAAAGGCACGCCGAAGACGAGGCCGGCAAAGCCGAGAAAAGCCACGACCTCAATGACCAGCATCAGCAGGCGCGACAACAGGAACGAGGCGAGATATTGCCAGCGCGGCATGGGCGAGGCCACCAGGCGCTTGAGCAGTTTCTTCTGGCGCGCTTCGACGATGGCGAAACCGAGGCCCCAGATGGCCGAGCCCATCAGGTTCATGCCGAGCAGACCCGGGATAACGAAGTCGATATAGCGCGAGCCGGTTTCGTGGATCAACTGATTTTGGGCGTGAACGGCTTCGCGCTGGCCGCCGGCGGCTTGAACGGCACGGTCGGCGATGAGGCGTGCTGTGCGGGCATCGGGGTTGGTGTCGTCGTACTGGTAGGCGACGCCGCCGGGCTGCTGGATGGCTAGCAGAAGAATGGAGCCGGTGGCGAGCGAATGCGTGCCGGTGGGCGCGTCCATGGTGGCGGCGTTCAGCCCCTTGTCCGCGGCCAGTGCTTGCGTGAGTTGCGGGGTTGTGGCGGCGACGGGCAGCACGTCGGCGGGGCGGTTGCGGAAGGCGATGCCGAGACCAGCGGCAAGCAGAATGGGAAAGACGAAGATCCAGAAGATGGCTTCCGGCTCGCGGGAGAGCAGGCGCAGGCGCGCCACGGTGAGTTGATAGAGGCTGCTGAACTGGAGCTTATTCATCGCGCAGATTCCTCCCGGTGAGGCGGACGAAGACGTCTTCAAGCGTGGCCGAGTGGGTGCGGAACTCGCTGAGGTGAAGGCCCTCGGCGGCGAGTGCGGCAAAGATGCGCGGCACGGTGGTGTGGAGTTCGCTGACGGAAAGCTGATGGAGCGCAGCGTCGACACGGTGCGACTGGACGCCGGGAATAGCCATGAGCTGGGCTGGGTTGACGACGCCGCGAACGGAGTGTTGGGCGCCTGGCTCGCTATGGGTAACGGCGAACTCGACAATGTCTTCGCCGCCGACGGTGGCAATGAGCTGCTTGGGCGTGCCGAGGGCAATCACGCGGCCGTGATCCATGATGGCGACCCGATCGCAGAGACGCTCGGCCTCTTCCATGTAGTGGGTGGTTAGGATGATGGTGCGGCCGGCGAGCTTGAGCTGGTCGACAAGATCCCAGAGATGGCGGCGGGCCTGGGGATCGAGGCCAGTGGTGGGCTCATCGAGAAACAGCAGTTCCGGGTCGCCGACCAGGGCACAAGCCATGGCCAGGCGCTGCTTCTGGCCGCCGGAGAGGCCGCCGACACGCGAGCCTCGCTTCTCTTCAAGCTGCGCGGTGCGGATAGATTCGTCGACAGAGACGCCGTGGCGAAAGAAGCTGCGGAAGAGGCGCAGGGTTTCTTCGACTGTGAGCTTTTCAGGGAACTGGGTTTCCTGGAGTTGAATGCCAATGCGCTGGCGAAGCTGGTTTGCGCCGGTGGTCCAATTGAGGCCTAGCAGCTCGACCGTGCCGTGGTCGGGGTCTGTGAGGCCTTCGCAGATTTCAATGGTGGTGGTCTTCCCTGCCCCGTTGGGCCCGAGCAAGCCAAAGCACTCGCCGGGCGCGACTTCGAGGTCGAGCCCGTCGACCGCCTGCACGTCGGCAAAGGCTTTGCGGAGGCCGCGCAGCAGCAAGGGAGGGCTGGCAGCGGAGCCGGCTACGGGAGTTCGCAATCCATCCTTCATCGCAACAGATTACCGTATCTGTGCTAACAGTCAGTCAACCAGGTGACGGGAAGGTGCGGGACGGTGGCAGGGATTTGGGCCTTCGCGGAGCTTGCATTACGGGTAAAATAGAAGCATGGCTGAGATTCATCGCAGGAAATCCCCAACGGTCAAAATCGGGCAGGTTCGCGTCGGGTGGGAGGTTCCGGTTGTCGTGCAATCGATGACCAACACCGACACGGCCGATGTTGCGAGCACCATCGAGCAGATTACGGCGCTGGCGATGGCTGGGTCAGAGATTGTGCGCGTCACGGTCAACAACGAAGAGGCCGCGGCTGCTGTTCCGGCGATCGTCGAGAGGCTGGACAAGCGCGGCATCAAGGTGCCGATCGTGGGCGACTTCCACTACAACGGACACCTGCTGCTGAAGAAGTTCCCGGCCACGGCGCGGGCGCTGGCCAAGTACAGAATCAATCCGGGAAATGCGTCGATTGGCAAGAAGGACAACGACAATTTTCAGGTGATGGTGGAGTGCGCGGCCGAGAACCAGAAGCCGGTGCGCATCGGCGTGAACTGGGGATCGCTGGATCAATCTCTGCTGACGCGGATGATGGACGAGAACAGCAAGAAGGCCATTCCGTTGCCTGCACGCGACGTGATGATGGAAGCGATGGTGGTCAGCGCGTTGGAGTCGGCCAAGGCTGCCGAGCATTACGGGCTGCGCAAGGACCAGATCATTTTGTCGGCAAAGGTGAGCGGGGTTCGCGACCTGATTGATGTGTACACGAACCTGGCCGCGCGCTGCGAGTACGCACTGCACCTGGGGCTGACCGAGGCGGGCATGGGAGCCAAGGGGCTGATTGCCTCGACGGCCGGACTGGCGCCGCTGCTGCTGGCCGGGATCGGCGACACGATTCGCGTGAGCCTGACGCCGAAGCCGGGCGGAGACCGCACAGAAGAAGTGCTGGCCGCGCAGCAGATTTTGCAGTCGCTTGGGATTCGCAGCTTTATGCCGCAGGTGACCAGTTGCCCTGGATGCGGGCGCACGACAAGCACGTATTTCCAGGAGCTGGCCGAGCAGATTCAGAGCTACCTGCGGACCTCGATGCCAGAGTGGCGGAAGAGATACCCCGGCGTGGAAGAGCTGAAGCTGGCGGTGATGGGCTGCGTGGTGAACGGGCCGGGAGAATCGAAGCACGCGAATCTCGGCATCAGCTTGCCGGGCACGTTCGAGGAGCCCAAGGCGCCGGTTTACATCGACGGCAAGCTGGCGATGACACTGCGCGGCGACAGCATTGTGGCGGAGTTCAAGGAGATTCTGGATCGCTACGTGGAGAGCCACTACGGGCATGGCGCGAAGAGCGGGGAGCTTGTCGGCTCACGCTAAATCCAGTTGTCGGGAATCAGTACAGGCGCCGCACGAGGAATCAGGTTCCCTGATGATCGCGCGGCGCTTCCCTTTCCAGTCCATTTCGCGTTAGTCTTGCTGCAATTACTCACGAGGACTTTTTATGCCCCTGCGCTGGTTGCGCTGGTTTGTCTTGTTGACTGTTGCCGCGCCTGGACTGGCCTTTGCCGGCGGTCCGAAGACATGCGTTACGGCGGACGAGGCGTCGAAACTCGTGAACAAGGACGTCTGTGTAACGGCGCACGTGTACGACGTGGTGGAGCTGCCGAATGGGTCGCGCTTTCTGGATGTGTGCACGCCCGACACGCCGGACGAGCGATGCCGGTTCACGATCGTAAGCCTGTGGGAAGACCACGGTGAGGTGGGCGAGCTGCGGAAGTACAAAGATATGGATGTGCGCGTCCGCGGGCTTGTGCAGTCCATGCACGGACGGGCGGGGATGGTGCTGAGCAACGCGCGGCAGTTCAACGGCGGGCCGCCGAAGTTCAAGCCGAATCCACGGCTGGCGCGGGGATTCAGCGCCGACGACAACAAACCTCCGATAAGCGACCCGAATCTGCGCTCACAGGGCAGTGGACGCGCATTTATGAATACGCGGGAGCAGGAGACGCGGCCGGGGAAATAAGGGCTATGGGCTGACTCATCCCATATCTCAAAAGCGAGATATGGGGCACCCTATCTGCATACCAAGATTACCAACTGCGGCTGGCGTGGCGGCGCAACTCGTCGAGCGGATAGCGTGTGCCGCGCCAGTCAACACCATTGCGAACGAGCGCGAGGATCATGGAGCGCAGTCCGGCGTAGAGCACAACAGAAGTAGCTGGCGCAAAGAAGATGGCCTGCCATGGCGATGCCGGAGTTACTTTTCGATTGGCCCAATAGGTCAGGGCGATGGATGCGTAGGTGAGCAGTCCGGCCGCCAAAGCCCATCCACCGGCTGCGATGGCGAGCAGTGGCAGGACGATCAGCACGGCCACGTCCAGGCAAGCAAGCAACATGAGGCCGACGCGATAACGGAGAGCGGCAAAGCCGTTCTTTTCTGCCAGACGAATGACGCCCAGGGCACCCTGCAACCAGCGGATACGCACCAGCCCCGGGCCGACGGCTACGCGCTGCCGATAGCCGCCGCGCTTGACGAGCCAGCCTAGACACAGGTCATCCAGAACCTCCATGCGCAGGGTCTCAAAGCTGCCCAGGCGCTCATAGACTTCGCGACGGATGAGGTTGAAGCCGCCTACGCCGATGAAGTCGCGGGCGCGCGGATCGGCGACCTTCCAGAGGCGTAGGGTCCAACCGCCCAGCACGCTCATCGTAGCCAGCATTGCGGTTTCGCGGAGCGTCTTGAGGATGAGCGTCGGCACCAGAATCATGTGGTCCGCTTTCTCGGCCTGCGCGTGGCGGAGTGCAAGCGCGAGTGCCTGGGGATGGAAGATAACGTCGCCGTCGGTAAAGAGCAGCCAGGGGGATATGGCTTGCTGTGCGGCCAGGGCCATGGCATGCGGCTTGCCTAGCCAGCCTGATGGGAGTTCGCTTATGTGCAGCAGGTGCAGGCTGTGCGGACCGCCATTCGCCTCGGCCTCGGCGGCGACCTGATCCATGAACTCGCCGGTGCGGTCAGTGGAGCGGTCGTTGACTGCGACGATCTGGAGCCGCAGTCCGGTGGAGGCAAGCAGCGTGCGGAGCGTGGCTTGAATGGATTTCTCTTCGTTACAGGCTGGAACAACTACGGTGAGATCGGGGCCGTCGCCTTCGGGAAGAGGAGGCAGCAAAGCCGGGCCGATGCGTGTGAGATCGGGCAGCGAGGGTAGTCCCCGCAAAGCCGCGACGGCATGCCAGAGCCAGGCGAGAGCCAACAGCCAGTTCAGGACAAGGAAAATCCGCATCGTAAGGCTCACCGCACTCATGCTGCCAGTATCGCCGAAGGAAGCAGGCACGCGGGAGGGCGCGACGGGGCAGTGTTTACCAGATCAATCTGCAGGTCGAACTGGTGTGGTGTCTCAGAAGTTTTTGTAAGAATCGGGGGGAATGAAAAAGCAGATTCTTCGCTCACCACCCCCAAACTGAGAAACGTTTGGGGCCCCGTTCACTCAGAATGACAGCAGCAATTATGTTATGAACTTCAGAGACAGGACACTGGTTCTTCCAGCGGGGGCGCGCAGCGGACACCGGCGTGCAGGATCACCGCGGAGATGACGAGGAAGACGAGCGTTGCGCCCAGACCGATGCTGAGATTTGAGTGGTCGGAGATGGCGCCGATGATCTGCGGAGAAAAGGTGTCTCCAAAAAAATGAATGCAGAACAGGTTGATAGAGATGGCGGTGGCGCGCACCGGCGCGGAGACCGAGTTGACGATGGCCGCGTTGAGCGGGCCGGTGTTGAGGAAGAGAAAGAACTCCGCGGTAAACAGCGAGGGAATGGCCCAGGCGCGGGGGCCGAAGAAAAGCATCATGCCGCAAGGCAGGGTGAGGAGCACGCTCCAGAACGAAAGCAGGTAAAGGGCGCGGTAGTTGGTGCGCAGCCAGATCTGGGCAATCCAGCCGCCGGTGAGGGTTCCGGCGATGCCGTCGATTACGGTGATGGCGCCCACGGTGAGGCTCGAGTTGGCTACCGAGAGGCCGACGGTGCGATGCAGAAAAGTTGGCACCCAGGCCGAGATGCCGCCCATGGCAAAGGTGAGCGTGGCCAAACCCAAGGTGGCGGTGAGGAAGGCGCGATTGCGGAAAAGGCCGAAGGCCGTGGCGCGATCGGCAGTGGGGCGAACGTGGTCGGAGGAGCCGCGGACGGGCTCGCGTCCGAAACCCGCATAGAGCGCAGCGATCACGAGGCCGGGTATGGCGCAGATGAAGAACGGCGCGCGCCAGCCCCATTGGCTGCCCATGACTCCGCCGGCCAGGTAGCCGAGGGCAGCGCCGACAGGGATGGCGAGATAGAAGATGGAGAGGATACGATTGCGGTCGCGCTCGGGATAGAAGTCGGCCAGCACCGCGGGAGCGAAGATGCTGAAGGTGGCCTCGCCAATGCCGACGAACGCCTGGCGCATGTAGAAGGTCCAGTAGCCGTGAACCCAGACAGTGGCCAGCGTAGCCAGGCTCCAGAGGATCGCTCCAGCGACGATGAGGGGCTTGCGGCGGTAACGGTCGCCGAGCCAGCCAGTGAGCGGCGCGGCACACATGTAGAACAAGAACATCGCCGTGGTGAGCGCGCCCATCTGCTGGTCGGTGGAGTGGAATTCGCGCTGGATGAGCGGTTGCGCACCGGGCAGGATGTAGCGGTCGATGAAGTTGAGCAGGTTGAGGCCGATGAGCAGCAGGAACGTGCCCAGGGCTGGGTTGAAGCGGGTGCGAAGGGATGGGGTGTCTGTAGGCAAATGGTTTTGATCGCGCTATCGGCGGCGAGAGGTACAACGAATATCACAGTGGGCCATTGCAGGCCCACTGGATTCGAAAGCAATCAAGCCGTCGGCCGGGGCCAGCGGGCTTCGACGGTGGTGCCGATGCCGCCGCGGGGGCGGAACTCGCCGCGGACTACGGTCCAGACCGGGTTGCAGGCTTTGACTACGTCCTCCAGCACCTGGTTGACGATGTTTTCCTGGAAGATGCCAAGGTTTCGGTAACTGAACAGGTACTCCTTGAGAGATTTCAGTTCGAGGCAGCGTTCGCGGGGCATATAGCGGATGGTGAGAAGGCCAAAGTCGGGGAGGCCGGTTTTGGGGCAAACGGAGGTCAATTCCGGGTCGTCGATGAGGATCTCGTAGCCGGGAAACTGGTTTTGCCAGGTTTCAATGGCGGGGAAGGCGAAATCGAGGCCCGCCTCTGCGTGTTCGTCGGTGTAACGCTGAGTTTTGCTGGTGTCGGAAGCCATAACGGTATTGTACGAGTCCCTGGGATTGTTCCGGGCAGCGGGAACTTGCAATTTTTCTGCTCCTCAAGGGCATGTTCATGAGTCCTATATACTGACTCTGGTTAGATAAATGGCTGAAGAGAAAAAGAAATCGGACCGGTTCCGGCTCTGGATGTGGAGGAGTTTGGCCGTTGTCCTCGTCCTCGTGTTCTTTGTCACGCGGTACCTGCTCCGCGACCAGCTTCAAGTGCGCGAAGCACGCGTTGACCGCGAAGTATTGCTGAATACGCTCAGCACCAACGGCAAAGTGGAGCCGGAGGTGAACTATCAGTTCTACAGCCCTATCTCGACAACTGTAAAAACGGTGTATGTGCAGGCCGGGGACAAGGTTCCGGCAGGCAAACTGCTGATGGTGCTGGATTCGACAGATGCACGCGCGCGCGAAGCCACGGCAGCGAGTGGCGTGAAGGCGGCACAGGCCGCACTGGACGCTGCCACCCATAACGGCACCCAGGAACAGCGTCAGATGGCGTCCGGCGACATTGCACGGGCACGGCTGGAACGCGACCAGGCGAAGCGCGACCTGGATGCGCTGACGAAGCTGAACTCGAATGGGGCAGCTTCAGCCAGCGAGGTGAGTGCGGCGCGGCAGCGTTTAGAGACGGCGGAAGCCAGCCTGCATGCATCCGAAGCGAGCGGGAACAACCGCTACTCGCCGGCCGAGCTGGCGCGGGCCCAGGCTGCCCTTGCCGATGCAGAGGCGAACCTGGCTGCAGCGCGAAAAATTGTGGCGCAGACAGAGATTCATGCTCCGGTAGCGGGAACTGTCTATAGTCTGGATGCCGAGCGCACGGAATATGCCGAGCAGGGCAAGTTGCTGCTTCAGGTTGCGGACCTGAGCAATGAGCGGGTGCGGGCGTATTTCGACGAGCCGGATATCGGCCGCCTTGAGGCCGGGCAGAAGATTGCCATCAAATGGGATGCAAAACCCGGCAAGGAATGGCATGGGCACATCGAGCGCGCGCCAGTGACCGTAATTACTTACGGGACAAGAAACGTGGGCGTGGTGCTGGTGGGAATCGACGATGAAGACGGCGGATTGCTTCCGGATACGAATGTGAACGTAACCGTGACGACCTCAAGCGAACCGAATGCCCTGAGTATTCCGCGCGAGGCGCTGTTCTCGTCGAACGGCAAGCCCTACGTCTTCAAGGTAGTGGACAACAAATTGGTGCGCACGCCTGTGGTGACAAGCATCGTCAACCTGACCCGCGTGGCGATTCTCAGCGGTGTGAACGAGGGAGATTGGGTAGCAACCGGAACAACCACCGGGCAGCCGTTGCAGGAAGGCGTTCCCATTAAGGTTGTGCGGTGAAGCATTGCGCGCTAAGGCGACTGGGCGCGGCGTCCCGTGGCGTTGCCGTGGGACTGCTGTTGGCCTTGGCAGCAACCGCGGCGGTGTACGCGCAGGGAGCCACCCAGACACTCGCGCAGGCCAATCAGGCTTTGCAGAACGGCGCGGCCGACAAGGCTCTTGCGCTGCTCGGTTCCCTTCCCAATGGAGGAACGGCCATTGCCGAGGCGCAGAACCTGGCGTGCCGTGTTCACTTTACGCTGCAGCGTTGGGATGAAGCCGTGCGCGAGTGCGAACAGGCGGTACGGCTGGATGGCCAGAACTCAGTCGATCACATGTGGCTGGCCCGTGCGCTGGGCGAGAAGGCAAGCCGCGCTTCGTTCGTGAACGCGTTTTCACTGGGCAAGCGGGTCAGGTCGGAGTTTGAAACGGCGGTGCGGTTGAATCCACGCAATGCCGCGGCGTTGACCGATCTGGGCGAGTTTTACAAAGAGGCTCCCGGCATTGTGGGCGGGGGTACGGACAAGGCTGCGGACGTGGCCGCGCAACTGGACAAGGTGGATGCGGCGCGCGCCCACCAGTTGCGGGCGCGCATCGCCGAGGCTGGCAAGGATTATGGCACGGCCGAGCGTGAGTTCAAGCAGGCGATTGCAACCGCCGCCCACCCGGCCATGCACTGGACCACGCTGGCCAGCTTTTATCGGCGCAGGCAGCGCTGGCCGGAGATGGAGTTGGCTATCCACAATTGCGTGGGCGCCGCGCAGCGGGACAATGGCGCGGGTGTAGCACTTTACGATGGGGCTGGCATACTGACCGAATCCAACCGCGATCCGGCGCTGGCGGCCAGGATGCTTGAGAATTATCTGGCAAGCTCCTCCAAGACCGAAGAGGCGCCGGCATTTGAGGCGCGCCTGCGGCTGGCACGGCTGAAAAAGCAACTGGGCGACGCAGCGGGCGCACAACGGGAGCAGGCCGCGGCGTTACAACTGGCCCACGACTACAGGCCCGCACTGGACTTCAGACCCTAATGAGAATTGGCGGGAATTGAGCACGTGAAGATGAGAAACAATCCGCGCAGGAACTGGACGCTCGCCGTTCTTGGAATGGCGCTCGCCGCCGCGCCTGCCGCTTTGCCTGCGCAGGTGTCGCTGGTGACCGTGGTGGATTTGGCGCAGCGCAACTCGACTGCGGTCAGACTCGCCAACGCCGATGTGAACAAGGCTCAGGCCGCCCTTGCCCAGACCCTGGACGCGTATATTCCCAACTTCGTCATTGGCTCTCAGATCGGCTACTCGCATGGTTTCCCCACCGGCCAGCCTTCGGTAGGAAGCGCCACCATGCAGTCGCTGGTTTTGAGCTACTCGCAGCGTCAGTACACCAAAGCTGCCCGCGCCGGCATTGAGGCCGCCAACCTGAACCTTAAGGATGCCCAGGAACAAGTGGCTTTGGAAGCCTCAACGACCTACATTGAGTTGGATACCGTGAATCGCGAACTCGCGGCGGCGCGCCAACAGCAGTCTTTCGCCGGGGACCTGGTCCGGATTGAGGAACAGCGCACCGAGGCCGGTGTCGATTCAAACCTGGACCTGTTGCAGACTCGCTTGAAGGCCGCCGAACTCAAGCTACAAATCCGGCATCTGGAAACGCGCGCCGCCACGCTAACCAAGCAGCTTGCCATCCTCACCGGCATGCCGGTGGGCTCGATTCTTCCGGACCACGCGAGCATCCCCGAGATTCCCGCCGTCAACGCCGATCAGACTCCGCGAACGCTCCCCGGCATCGAATCCGCCAGCGCTATGACGCGCTCCAAGCAGTTGCAAGCCCGCGGAGACGACTTGGCATGGCGCAGGCCGCAGATTGGATTCGGAGCCGTCTATAACTACGACTCCAATGAGCTGAACAGCTACAGCACCTATTACAACCACTTCACTCCCAACAACATCAGTTTTGGTCTCCAGTTCTCGGTTCCCTTTTTCGACTTCTCCCTTCGCGCAAAAGCCAAGGTCTCCGCGGCGGAAGCTCTTCGGGCCAAGGTCGAGACCGAGCAGGCGCAGCACCAAAACGATGTGCAGATTGCCATGCTCACCGGCAGCCTGCGCGAACTGGACGCACAAGCCGAGATTGCCAGCCTGAAGCAACAGATTGCCGATGAGCAGTTGAAGAGCGTGCTGACGCAACTGGAACTTGGGAACGGCAGCGGAACGGGAGTGGGAGCGTTGCCGCAACTAACGCCCAAAGCCGAACAGTTGGCGCGCATTGACGAGCGGCAGAAATTTGAAGATGCTTTGGATGCCGGTTTGGACCTGAGCAAAGCACGGCTGAATCTGCTCAGAGCCCTGGGCCACATGGAAGACTGGCTGAACGAATTGCATGGAAAGTAGCGACAAACGCCAGGTTGTTCAAGCCCTGCTTGGCGGATGAAAATGAGGGACGGGGCTTATCCTGCACGTAAGCCCTGCAAAATCAACACGTTTACCAGCCTGCGCCTCCCCTGAGATCGACGCCAGGTAAATCCTCCCAAAAACCCGCAAAATGTTAGAATTGAAGGGATGCCTATGCCTCTGAAAACACTTCTCCTGAACCCGCCCTCGTTTGAAAAGTTCGACGGTGGCGCGAGCTCGCGTTGGCCCGCTACACGCGAGATTGAGTCCTACTGGTACCCAGTGTGGCTGACCTACCCTGCTGGCCTGCTGGAGGGTTCCCGCGTTCTCGACGCGTCTCCCCACCATGTCTCCGCGGAAGAAACCATCAAGATCTGCAAGGACTATGAGTTCCTGGTGCTGTTCACCTCGACGATGGGCTGGGAAAGCGATCAGCACTTGGCCAAAGCCATCAAAGAGGCCAATCCGTCGATTCGGATTTGCTTTGTCGGGCCGCCGGTTACCACCGATCCGGAGCGCGCCCTGAACGAATGTCCGGCGCTTGACTTCATCTGCCGCCGCGAATTCGATTACTCGGTTGTCGAGTTTGCCCAGGGCAAGCCGCTCAATGAAATTCTCGGCATCAGCTACAAACAGGACGGCAAGATTCTGCACAATCCCGACCGCCCGCAGGTGGAAGACCTGGACGCAATGCCATGGGCCACGAAGATCTACAAGCGCGATCTGGACGTAACGCGCTATACCGTGCCCTTCCTGCTGCATCCTTTTATCGCGCTCTACTCCACGCGCGGCTGCCCGGCGCAGTGCACCTTCT
>CAYQOQ010000013.1:0-51655 GCA_964419175.1 uncultured Occallatibacter sp.
GCGAAGCCGCCAGGCGGTGTAGCTGAGGATCTCGTGCGCAATGCGCTCGGCTTCCGCGATGCCGCCTCCGATGGAGACACGTGTCCTGGGTGAAGTGAGTACGTTAAGGCCATCGGCGGCGCAGATTTCGTGTATTCGAAACAGGTGGGTGCCGTCGCTTACGACGACCAGGCGGCGCAGATTGTTGGCATGGGCGATGACGGCAATGCGGTGGGCCTGTTCTTCGGTGTTTCGGCTTTCGGTTTCGGCAATAATGGCGCTCTCAGGGATGCCCAGGCGCATCAGGTAATCGCGGCCGACCGCACCCTCGGAGTACTCATCTTTGTTGGCACCGCCCAGAGTGATGATGAGCGGTGCGATGCCGCGAACGTAAAGTTCGCGCGCGTGGTCGAGACGTGCGCGGAAAACCGGGGAGGGCGTTCCATCATACTCCGCCGCGCCCAGAACGCCGATGGCGTCCGACGGTGCGGTCTGGTCCAAACCGGCATAGTTCTCAATTTGCACGTAGACCCAGCAGGACCATCCCAGAAACCCCAGAATCAAAGCAAGAAACAGCACAGCAATGGAGCGAAAAGTCCAGTTGCGAAGTTTCGACTTGGGTCGGCCATTCTTGTGCACCAGGGTATCGCTGCGGGGCCACGACGGTCTCGTGGGTGGGGATAGCGCCACCGCGCCGAATCTCCCCGCCTTCGGGACAAAGGGAGAGAGCAACGATGGTGGTAGGATGCGCGTACCTCTGCCTCCATGTTCTGCCTTGGGCCGGAATCTCGATCTTGGGCAGATCAGCCCGAAGTTTACCGCTGCTGGGGGGGATTGAATGGTCATTACGATACTTGCGATCGAACAAACGGGCGATTCCGTGCCGTCCTTCGCTCGGCCGCCAATTCGAAAGCATTGCTCCTGGATTTCTCCCTTAGCCCAATCCTTGCCAGCCCAGGGATGTAGAGTCGGAAGCTGAGTCAGGCAAGGTCGCGGTCAGTTGTTACATCGTCGCCTTTGCGCTCAGCAAGGCCGGATAGATCCCCGAAAGTCGGCATGCGGTCAGGAAATGGTGGCGGGGAAGCCTGGATTGGGTTTGGGGCAAACCGAAGCGGTTGCGGACGCGGCTTTGCCGCGCGGAATCGCTTTCTGAACGAGAAGGCGCGGGGTATTGGCACGGCTCAAGAGGCTGCGGGGAAAGGCGTGAATTGGAGCGGAGAGCCCGAAGAGCATGCCTCGGGGGCTGAAGAGGCTGCGGAAAAAAGGCAAGATTTGGAGCGAAGGAGCCGAAAAGCATCCCTCAGGGGCTAAAGCCCAACTCATTTTGCAGGGTTTATGTACGGGCTAAAGCCCGTACCCTTCACCGGGGGAGTTTTTCCGCAGCCTGTGAAGCCCCGGCTGATTCTACCGCATGGATGTCAGGGCTAAACAGGCTGCGGAAAAAGGCCTCATTTTGGAGGAAAGGCCCGAAAAGCATACCTCAGGGGCTAAAGCCCTATTCATTCCATTGTGCTTATACCGGGGATAAATCCCCGGCCTACCGCCCGTAGGAGTTTTTCCGCAGCCTGTAAAGCCCGTCATCATTTTCAGCCATTTGCGGCACGTGACCCAGAGGGTACCCCGTCGTGCCCTAATAAGAAACAAGTGCGTAAGTTGTTGAAAAACAAGTAAGCGCATGCAGGTCGATGCGAACCCATCCTAGGCGCAAAAACAAAGACGCGCCGAGGATGGGGCACCCGGAGTTTCATGCGCAGCGGGTCGGAAACACCGGTGGGGGACTGATAAGAAACAAAAATGCAAGTTCAACAAAACGCAATGTCGTCATGAAGTTCTACAGACTCCCACCCATCGGACAAAAACAAAGACGTCCGATGGATGGGGCACAGTTTCATTCCCCGCGGGTCGGTGAAGCCGGTGGGAGACTAAAAAGAAACGAGGGGCTGTTTTGGGGGTTATGGCCGGGCTCGATTTTTATAGTAGGGTGGAAGATTTCGCTGCGGCCCTACGGGACGCAAAGGCGAGAGGAGACCGCTAACCCAGGACGTCCCCTTCGCTTTGCTCCGGGTCCGGCCTGGGCTATTTTCACTGTCTCCCTACAGGAGGAGAAACGGCGGGCTGTTCTGCCTTGTGGTTCTTTGCCTATGCCGATTTTTTGCCGGCGCCGTGCCACAACCCTTCCATCTGCTCCAGCGTACGGCCTTTGGTTTCCGGCACGAACTTCCACATGAAGAGGGCGGCGAGAACGCTCATGACACCGTAGATCCAATAGGCGAAGCCATGCTTGAAGTGCTGCACCAGATATGGATTTTCGTCAAGAATGGGGAATGACCAACTGACAAGATAGTTGGCGATCCACTGCGCTGCCACGGCCACGGCCATGGCCTTGCCGCGAATCTGATTGGGGAAAATCTCACTGAGGAGCACCCAGGTCACTGGCCCCCAGGAAACGGCAAAGCCGGCGGTGTAGACCAACATGCAGACCAGCGCGACCATGCCCTGGCCGCCGAGCCAAAAGTCCGCGCCCAAGGAAATCATGCTGACCGCCATGACCAGCGCGCCGATGATTTGCAGCGGCTTGCGGCCGAAATGATCCACGCTGAGGATGGCAACTACGGTGAAGACGAGGTTGACCGCGCCCACGATGATGGTTTGCATCAGCGAGGCATTGGTGGACATGCCCATGCCTTTGAAGATATCCGTCGCATAGTAGAGCACCACGTTGATGCCGACGAATTGCTGGAAGATGGACACCGTGATGCCGATGAAAATGAGCAGCGCGCCAAAGGAAAGCAGTTTGCCGGAGTGATGCTCGCTGAGCGAGGCGCGGATTTCGGAAAGTTCCCTTTCGCGCTCTTCCGGCGTGACTAGCTTGGACAGCACCGCACGCGCGGCGTTTTCATTTCCCTTGAGCATGAGGAAACGCGGCGTCTCAGGCACAAGAAACAGGAGCAGCAGAAAAAGGCCCGCGGGAATAACGCCGGAGAGGAACATGTAGCGCCAGCCGATGGTGTTGAGCCAGGCATCGCCGCTGCCGGTTTTGGAAATTCCAAAGTTGACGAAGTAAATGACCAACATGCCGAAGATGATGGCGAACTGATTCCACGCGACCAGATTTCCGCGGACCTTGGGCGGCGCGATCTCCGCGATGTACATGGGCGACAACATGGAAGCCAATCCCACGCCAATGCCGCCAAGGATACGGTAAAGAACGAAATTTGCCATGTATCCGGGACCGCCGTGGCCGATGGGGGCAAAAGGAAATTCCGGCGCCGCGGCTCCCAGGGCTGAAAGGAGGAAAAGCACGGCGGCAATAACCAATCCGCGCTTGCGGCCGATGTTGGTGCTAACCCAGCCGCCCATCAGCCCACCGATGATGCAACCGATGAGCGCGCTGGAAACCACAAAGCCAAGCAATGAATTGGCAGCGTTGGCCTGGGCGGGGTTGGTGAGATCGGTAAATCGCGGATCGATGAAATAGGCCTTCAGACTGCCCACCGCGCCGTTGATCACGGCGGTGTCATATCCAAAGAGCAACCCACCCAAGGTGGCGATGAGGGTGAGCAAAACGACGTACGGATTTAATCGCGACATAAAGTTCCTAAAGATTACGGTTGGACTGAAGACGAGCTGTGGAGATCATTGTTGTTCACGCGCGAGGGTAAGGCAGTCTTTCTCGCACATCGGCAGGGTGGTGGAATAGTCTTGGCCTCTCTTGCGATTACAGCGGTTTCGGCGACCGGCTTTCCAATGACAATCACTCGATGCGACAACTGTTTCGCGGATTAAGCCAGTCGGACTGCCCGCTTCCAGATTATGCAAATACGAATCGTAGAAATCATAGCGTATTCGGTCGATGGTCCGACGGTGCTCGCACGGCGAGAGGTCAGGCAACCGCACCGCGGCCCTTGCGCTTTTGCGAGGTGGATGCGCGTCAAAGAGAACATCCTCGTCACGGATGTTGGCGGGGGCACCACACACACAAGTGTCCTGTCTCCGAAGTTGTTTTGAAAAACAACAGCAGATCCTTCGACTCACCACCCACACACTCCACCCCAAAGAGCAAAAGCGCTCTTTGGGGACCCCGGAAAGCGCTTGGGGTCCCGTTCGCTGAGGATGACAACCTCTCAGGGGAGCTCAGGATGACAGTCAATTTTTGGTATGAACTTCAGGCTCAGAACATTAGCTGATGGAGATCAAACGCTGCTTGTCCTGCTCGGGATGGGCGGTTTCGCCACGCAGCATCTTCACGGCGTGAGGAAGAGCGGGGAGGACTGCGCGCAGGTTCTCGGTTGCCGCTTTCAGGCTTCCGGGCAGGTTCAGGATCAGGGTCTCGCGGCGCACTCCGGCGATGGCACGAGAGAGTAGCGCGTTCGGGGTTATCTGTGCCGAGGCTGCACGCATTGCTTCGGCGAGTCCGGGCAACTCGCGATCGATGACGGTGCGCGTGGCTTCCGGAGTTACATCGCGGGAAGAGATGCCGGTGCCACCGACGGTAAGGACGAGATCGACACGGCGGTCGCACAGGTCCTTCAACTCCGCGGCGATTTTATCGGCCTCGTCGGGAACGACACGGGTCCAGGCGATGCGGGCGTTGAGTTCAGTGGCGAGGAGAGCGGCGACGGCGGGGCCGGCTGTATCGTGCGTAGTGCCTGCCGCGCAGCGATCGGAGACGGTAATGACGGCTGCCTGAATTGCGGACCGCGGGACTTTGTGGACTAACTGCACCGGCATGCCCGCGTGCAAAGCGCCACCTTCGAGGACACGCGCGAACAAGCCGGTGCGGGGCATGATGCAATCGCCTGTTGAGTAATAGATGGCGCAACGCGTGTGGCAGACTTTGCCGATCTGCGTGAGTTCCAACAGGACGGGACCAATTCTGAGCTGTGAGCCGACGCCGAGTTCATTGCAATCGAGACCGTCGATGACAAGATTCTCGCCGAAGGCGCCGGGCTCGAGAGTCAATCCCTTGGCGCGCATGAATTCGATGTCAGCGTGCGCAAGGAGACTTACCTGGCGATGCCAGTCACCGGCATGGGCGTCGCCGTCGACTCCGTGCGCAACCAGCACGGAGATCGACGGTACCTCATGCTTGGCGATGCCCTTCTTGGCAGAGATACAAACGTGCAGCAATGTTCCATTAGCCACGAGCGACCTCCGCGCGGTAGTCGCCGCTACGCCCGCCGGATTTAGCGAGGAGCCTGAGTCCGTCGAGGTGCATTTCTTTCGAGAGAGCCTTCAACATGTCGTAGAGCGTAAGGCCGGCAATCGATGCGGCGGTGAGAGCCTCCATCTCGACGCCGGTTGAGCCGACCGTGCGCGCGCTCGTGCGAATGACGATGCGATCATCGAGCAGTTCCATATCGACCGACACATGCGTGAGCCGCAACGGATGGCAAAGAGGGATCAGGTCGGAGGTGCGCTTGGCGCCCATCACGCCGGCGATGCGCGCCGTCTCAAAGATATTGCCCTTGGGTGTGCGACCGTCGCGGATTGCTTTCATGACTTCGACACCAACCCAGAGCACGGCTTCAGCGTCAGCCTGACGAAGGGTTTCCTGCTTACCGCTAACATCTACCATGCGCGGCAGGCCCTGACTGTCGATATGCGTTAACTCACTCATTCGGCCCTCCCTCAAAAAAACTAGTCCACTGCGATGATGACGCTCGATGCCTTGAACGCTGCCGATACCTTTCCTCCAACGGCGAGATGCATGTTCTGAACACTTCCGTTGGTGACGATGGCAGTGAGGATGGTTCCGCCGGAGAGCTTGACATCGACCTCCGAGTTGACCGCGCCGGCGAGGATGTTGCTGATGGTTCCGCTCAACACGTTGCGGGTACTGATCTTGGCGGGGTCCAGGCCTATGCCAAGGATGATCCAACTCGCCTTGACGAGGGCAATTGCATGAAGTCCCTCTTTGAGCGCCAAAGTTTCAACGCTGCTTTTGGTGATGCTGGCGACTATCTGATCGCCGCCGGGTACGGTTAAAAGTACCTCGGCGTTTACGGCGCCTATGGTGACTTTTGCAATGGTACCGGAAAATGCGTTACGCGCACTTACTTTCACAGTTCCTCCTGTTGCATGAGTACGTTGCTTGATAGAACGTGTACTTCGACTTCTTCGCCAGCGCTAAACGAATCGCGCTCGGCGGGAAGAACGGCCAACCCATCGGCGCGGAGCAAGGTTTTCAACATGCCGGTGGTTTGCTCGCCAGCGCTGAATGCCAATAGCTTATCCCCGCAGGATTCGAGCCTTACTCTGAGAAGCTTGATGCGCCCCGGCCGCTTGGATGCGGCCTCCTGGAGAATAGCGCGCACGACGGGCTGAAGGACGCGGCGGTAACCCATTGCTCTCAGGATTGCCGGCTTCACTAGTTTGGCAAAGATGATCATGGACGCAACCGGGTTGCCTGGCAAGCAGAAAATGAGGCAATTGTCTTTCACTCCGAAGGTAGTCGGACCACCGGGGCGGACATCGATGGAATGAAACAGCAGCGAAACGCCGAGATCCGTTAGCACTTGGCGGACAAGATCGCGTTCGCCTACCGAAACGCCGGCTGAGGTGATGAAGATATCCGCCTGGAGACCGGCGGTCATCTTGTCGATGTGGCTGGCCACAGTGTCGCGCGCAATGCCCAGCAGTTGGACGGTTGCGCCACACTCCTTCACCATGGCCGCAAGCGATACGCCGTTGCTATCGACGATCTTTCCGGGAGCGAGAGATTCTCCGACGGCGACAAGTTCGTCTCCGGTGGAGAGAATGGCGACCGTGGGGCGGCGAAAGACTGTGACGCGGCTCATGTTGGAGGAGGCCATCATGCTGATCTCCGGCGCGCGAATTACGGTGCCGGCCGGAATAACAACTTCGCCGCGGCGCAGGTCGGACCCCGCGAGGCGCACATGCTGATGGCGCTCGACCGACGCGTTGAACGTGACAAATTCGCCATGCACTTCCGCGTCCTCGAAGGGAACAACAGCATCGGCACCAGCGGGAATGCGCGCGCCGGTCATAATTTTGACGGCGCAGCCAGGCTCGATGGGGACGCTCGACGGCGCTCCGGCTGTAATCAATCCAGTGATGCGCAAGCTGGCCACCGGGGTGCAATCGGCAGTGCGGACGGCAAAGCCATCCATTGCCGAGTTGTCGCACGACGGCATATCCCAGGGAGCGATGATGTCTTCCGCAGTCACCAGGTTCAAGGAATCGATCAACGCCACCGACTCAGTGCCGAGTGTTCGCGTGCGGGCGAAGATCAACCGCCGCGCTTCATCAAGAGTGGGCATCGTTCTCCTCTTCGCAGTGTGGCAACGCCTTGGATGGTAATTGCTCAGGCGGGCCGGCCAACTTTCCATCTTCGAGATAAATCATGCAGGCGCCCAACCTTGCGCCCAGACGCTCGTCGTGACTTGAGATGACGACGGTCATACCAGCAGCGGCGAGCGAGACGACCAGCGACTCAAACAACGCAGCGCTGGCGCGATCCACATTTGCTACTGGCTCATCCAGCAGCAGGACTTCAGGCTTGCAGGCCAGGGCACGGGCAAGCGCGACGCGCCGACTCTCGCCACCGGACAATTTCCGCGCGGTCCGCGATTCGAATCCGCTAAGGCCAACTTTCTCAAGAGACTCGCGGATTACGTTCTGAACCATTGTTTTGCTGGCGCCTCTGGCTGCCAGTCCGAATGTTACGTTGCTGGCCACGCTGCCGGAAAACAGATAGGGGCGCTGATGAAGCAGGGTGACGCGCCGGCGCAGAAGCGCGCACTCTTTCCGCGTCCAATTCACGGGCACGCCATCAAAGCTGACCGTTCCCTGGTCTGGCTTGTTGAGAAAGGCCAGAATGCCCAGTAACGTGCTTTTCCCTGATCCGTTGGCGCCCTCTAACACGTAGAGCCCTCCGGCAGTGATGGAGAGTTCGTCGATGGCAACTCCGAGAGTTTTGCCATACGAGGCCTGAACAGAGGAGAGGTGGTACTTCGCGATACTCATGCGCGGAGACTCTCTTGTGCGACGGTCAGAAACAGATTGACCGCGAGCGCAACAACGATAAGGATGAGACCGAGGGCCAGGCCGAAGGCGAAATCGCCCTTGCTGGTTTCAAGCGCGATGGCGGTGGTCATGGTGCGCGTGTACATGCGGATATTGCCGCCGAGCATCATAGCCACACCGACCTCGGAGACGACTCTGCCGAAACCGGCAATGATGGCGGCGACGAGTCCGAAACGAACCTCACGCGCCAGTTGGAAAAGGCTCTGCAAATTGCTGGCCCCGAGAGTGCGGGCAGTGGGCAGAATTCTTTCATCCGCTCCCTGAATGGCACTGAGGGTGTAGTTGGCGATGACCGGGGTGGCGAGAATGGTTTGGCCAATGATGATGGCTCTGGGAGTAAACAGAAGTCCCATGGAACCGAGCGGCCCCTGCCGGCTGAGGAAGCCGTAGACCAGTAGGCCGATGACTACGGTGGGCATGGCCATCAGGCTGTTCAACACAAGGCGGACTGCGCCTTTCATCGGGAACTTGCCCAGAGTTACCGCGATGCCAATGGGAACCCCGGCGATGGCGGCAAAGAGAACCGACCAGAGGGCAACGCTGAGCGAAGTCGCAACAGCGGAGGTTACGTCGCTGTCTCCCTTCAGGATGAGCGCGATGGCCATGCGAAACGAATCTGCAATGAAGCTCACGCGCTATTTCCCTTTGAAGGTGAAGAAGACGGGGTCGCCTTGCACCTGGTAGTTGGCTATGATTCGCTGGCCTTCGGCGCCGGTGATGTAGTCGACGAATTTCATGGCGAGATCGTAGTGCGCGTACGGAAACCGCTTGGGATTCACGGCGATGACGCCATAGGGATTGAAGAGTCCGTTTGCTCCCGTCAAGGCTGAAACCTGCGCGACCGTGAGCCTCGGCATTGGTTTGCCCGGCTTGGTGAACGAGCGGCTGCCGTCGTAGAGAATGACGAGGTCTGTCTTTCCGTGGCGAAACGCGTTGTAGGTTCCCCGGTCGGCAAGGGTATAGCCACGCAACTCGGTAGCCATAACGATTACTTCTCCCATGCCTTGCCCTGCTGAACGGTACCATGAGCCGGAGGGTGAAATGTGCGCCGCCGACCAGATTTCTTTTTCTTTTTGATCCGTGCCTGAATCGTCGCCGCGCGAGATAAAGATGGAGCGCTTTGCCGCAATACGCCGGAACGCGTCAGCCGCACTGGCCGCGTGCCTGAGATCGGCGGGATCGTTGGCGGGACCGATGACGACAAAGTCGTTATACATGACGTCGCGGCGATTGACACCGAAACCGTTAGCTACAAATTTATCTTCAAGGGCACGCGCATGAACAAGCACAACATCGACATCGCCTTGTTCGCCGAGTTTGAGGGCCTTTCCGGTTCCGACGGCGATGACATCGACCTTGCAATGGCACTCCTTTTCGAATGGGGGTAGGAGTACGTTCAATAAGCCGGAGTTATCCGTGGAAGTTGTAGTGGACATTCTGAGGCGGGCCTGTGCGGAACAGACAGAACAGGCAAGGGCCAGCAGACAGGCGCACAGGGCTATTCCGCGTTTCAATGGCTTTGTTCCGACAAGCAACATCAACAGCACACCCTCTTCAGTTCCCAATGTATTTAGCGTACAGGCTTCGGGCAACGCCAACATCGGTTGTGCCTTTGATGATAGCCCGCCCATCGGGGAAGACGGTGATATCGTAGTTTTCGATTTGAGCCCTGAGCGCGAAGTCGTTGACTTTGACGGTACCCACAGCCTCGAGCCGCAGGGCAAGCTCCTTCAAGTCGATGTGACGCTCGCGGTCGTAAATCTGCACAGCGTTGCGGCCGCATAGGCCAATGGGCGAGCGCCGCTTTCCGGTCAGATAAGTGAACTCCCTACGGCCACAGGCGGGACAGTCGGGATTGGGTTGCGGTTGCGGCGCCTGCATCATGTCGCCGGCCCACACATCGACGATGGTCAGTTGCCGGGATAACTGCTCGACATGGCCGGTAAGAATCATCAGAGCGTCCGCAACCTGCAGCGCCGCGATGATAGTTGTGATGGACCCCAGCACGCCGACTGTTTCACAGGTTTCATGCGCCCCGGCTGGAGGCTCCGGTAACATGCATCGCAGGCAACAGGTTTTGCCTGGCACGACCGGCATTTTGATTCCATAGCTTCCCAACGCTGCGCCGTAGATCCAGGGGATGTTATGGCAAAGCGCATAGTCATTGATGAGATAGCGGGTGTCAAAGTTGTCGGTACCGTCCATGACGAGATCTATATTTTCGAATAAGTCATCGACAGTTGCGGCGGTGAGATCGGTGATTGCCGGTTCGATCACAATGGAGGAATTGATGGCCCTGAGGCGAGCGGCGGCGGCGGCGGCTTTGGGGAGAAACTGCTCGGCGTCTTTCTCGTCGTACAACGACTGGCGCTGCAGGTTGCTCCACTCGACGTAGTCGCGATCGATGAGGCGCAGAAAGCCAACGCCCGCGCGCGCCAGCAACTCCGCCTGCGCACCGCCCAGCGCACCGCATCCGACAATGGCAACGCGGGCTTGCGCAAGACGGCGCTGGCCTTCTTCGCCAATCTCGCGGAAGCGGATCTGGCGCGAGTAGCGATCGTGATCGGCGGACGGCTTTATTTCATTCATCCAATGCCTCGGCTAGTTAGAGCGTTTTCGGTTCGAGGACTTTGACCGCACGATTTTGTACTCTAAGTTCATGCGATCCCAGGTCCCAAAATCGGGACCTGGGGCACCCGAAATTAATACGAATACAAATGTTCAAAGGCCTAGCGATCCGTGCAGGAATAGCAAGGATCGAGTGCGGCCTGAATCAGGGGCACATCCGCGATGGTGTTTCCTTTTACCATGGCGGCCACGGACGGTATATTGGCAAAGCTTGGCGTGCGCACCTTAACACGGTCTGGGATGTCGCTGCCGTTGGAGGCGATGTAGTAGAAGACCTCGCCGCGTGGAGCCTCGATGCGCAGTGCGGCGGCGCCTGCTGGCACATGGTAGATTTCGCCGGCGTGAATCGGTCCCTGCGGCATACGATCGAGAACCTGGTCGATGATCTTGCAACTCTCCACAATCTCAAGGGCGCGAACAACAACGCGCGCAAGCACATCGCCGCCGGTTTGAAACGGCACGGAAAACTCAACCAGATCGTAAGCAAGATAGGGTTGATCGCGGCGCAGATCGGTGTCAACACCGGAGGCACGTGCGACTGGACCAACGACTCCGTAGGCAATGGCATCTTCGCGGCTCAACACGCCTACGCCCTTGCAGCGCGCAATCACGGTTTGGTCCGTGGTGAGGAGAGGGATCAATACTGTTTCTGTGAGGGAGCGGATACCACGCGCGACCTGGCGTATCTTGGCGTCATCCAGAAGGTCGCGATTCACGCCGCCAATGCGGTTCATGGAATAGTTGACGCGGTTGCCGGAGATAGATTCAAGCGTATCCATGACCGACTCGCGGAGACGGAATATCTGCATGAAGAGGGTTTCGAAACCGATCAGTTCCGCAGCGACGCCGGCCCAAAGCAGATGGGAATGCAGGCGTTCCAACTCCGCCATGATCATGCGGATATGCTGGCCGCGCGCGGGAACTTCGATGTTGCCGATGCGCTCCAGGGTCATGCAAAAGCTCATGGAGTGGACGTTGGAGCAGATACCGCAAACACGTTCGAGCAGGGCGATGGACTGCGTGATGTTTTTGCGCTGGGCAAGCCACTCAATGCCGCGGAAGTTGAAGCCAACTTTGAGTTTGGAGCCGACGACGTTTTCGCCTTCGCACTCTACTTCGATTTTGTAAGGCTCTTCCAGGGCAATATGATAGGGCCCGATCGGGATGCTGTAGCTCATAATTTCTCTCCAGTTTGGCACAGAAGCACGCCTGGCTTGTCACTATCCCGAAGCATCAGAGGCTGCGTGTCGGCGCGGCCTTCAAAGGTGACCGCATAGTAGTCGCGGGTTTCCCGCTCTGCCCAATCGGCGCCTGGATAAATGTCAACAATGCTGGGAACAGAGGCACCTTCGGCGATGATCGATACTACCGAGAGAAGGGTGCCGCCGATGTCCCAATGCCATGACAACTGCATGGTATTGACAGGTTCAGGAAGCGCAACGATGGTGACAAAACGCGCCCCGGCCGCGAGCATGGTGCGCGCGATTTGCCGAACCGATGAGGCGGGGGTTGAGAGCCACCATCCATCGGATCGCTCAGTCCAGTCGCCCGCTATTTTCAATCGTGTCGTTTCTGCCGTCATTGAGTCTTCTCCTTGCTCTCAAAAAAAACGCTTGGCATCATGTTGCGTTGCAAGCGACGCCGGCGGCATCGTTCGCAGAGGCGCAAAAGCTCGCGCGTATCTTCTCTCACGTGGTCAAATGCCCGCTCGATGAATTCGTCGCTGGCAAAGCGGACTGGATTGCCACACTCCGCACAGGGCCGGAATTTAACCATGTGTTCCGTACTTAGTTCGCCGGGATGCTCATAGCACGGCATCTGATCGGGACTCATGCTGAGGGCGTGCCCCGGACACCGGTCGGCGCAGCGGGCGCAGAATGTGCAACGCCCAGGATCGTATGCCCACGCGTAGGCCTTGGGCTGCTCCGAACCCGTGATGGCGCCGCAGACGCAGACATAGGAACACATGCCACAACCAAGGCACTTTTCAGGATCAAGAGTTACCGCGCCACGGAACGAGGCGGGAGTTGGTACACGGCCGGGCAGCCTGACCGTAGCGGCAGCGTTAACAATATTTCCGGCAATCATCTTAAGTATCTTCAGCATTTCTAGTGCCCCCCGCCGCGTACAAAGTAGGCCGCTACCAGTGCAAGAGCGGCAATGGCGCCACCCCATCTCCACATCATGCTGGTTGCCTGTGCGAGCTTGAGACGAGCCGTAGACGCGGCCAGCAAAGTGAGCAGCGGAATGAGCGCCAGCGACAATAACGCAAAGCCGGCGGCATTTACATACCAGAGCGCGCTGCGGTAGGGAACGGCCAGCGTAACCACGAAGCCGATGAGCGCAGTCCACTCCAGCGCGTGCGCCAGTTCCCAAAGCGCAAGACGCGGACCATCGAATTCCGTGAGAGGCCCGGCAAGCACTTCCTGTTCGGCGTTGGCGAGCGAGAAGGGATTGAGACGCAGCTTGATGGGCAGGCAAAAAAGAATGGCAAGCAACGCGGGAACGCGAACCAACCAAGGCGTGGACGAAACGATCTGCGAGCTGTGCATCGATCCAGCGGAGGCAGCCATGGCAACCAGCGCGGCGAGAAACGGCACGTTGGAAGCGATGCTGACGACAGCCTCGCGCGTTGCGCCGACTTCGCCATAGACGGAGCGCGAGGCGTAGCCAGCCAGGATGAAGCAAAGCGGGGGTATCTCAAGCAGGCTGACCAGTACGATGAGGTCGCCGACGAAACCGCTCTCACCCCGGAACACAGGCAGCAGCGCAAGCGCACCGATCATGCTGCCGATGGCTAACAGGGGCAGTCCGGTTAGCAGAGGGATGTCGGAGGCGACTCGGCTGACGGGTTGCTTGGCGAGCAGCTTCACGACATCGTAGAAGGGCTGCGAGAGAGGTGGCCCGATTCGTCCCTGGAAATGCGCCTTCAGCTTGCGCACGAGGCCAAGCATCAACCATCCTGCAGGCAGCGCGTAGAGCAAGCCGGGAAAGATAAGCAGCGCAACAAATGCACGGAATGAATTCATTTGCTCACCGCCGCTACTTCCGATTTGTGAAGCGCAAGTTTTTCAATTGCCTTGCTGATTCCTTCAATGATGGCGTGTGGACGCGGGGGACAACCGGGGACGTAGATATCAACAGGAATGATCTTGTCCACGGGGCCGTCGATGACGGGGCTGCCTGCGAAGACATTGCACGTTGCCGGACAGGAACCGATGGCGACCACAACTTTGGGGTACGGCATCTGCCCGTAGATGGTTTTGAGAGCTTCGTGCGTTGTGCGGGTTACCGGCCCCGAGACGCAGAGGATATCGGCGTGCCTTGGGCTGCCCTCGAGCTTGATGCCCGCCTGCTCCACGTCGTAGCGCGGCGTGAGGCAGGTGACCAACTCGATGTCGCATCCATTACATGCGCCCGCGTTGAAGTGATACAACCAAGCGGAACGGCGGCGGGCGCGCTCAACCAGGCGAAAGATCAGGCCACGTTCTGTTCCACTCACGCGACACCTCCGAGCAATTGCGGCCAGACTCCGGCCGCAAGCAGTGTGATGGCGAGCAAGAGAATAGCAACTGCCATCCATGTTTTGTTGTATTGATCAGACCGTTCCGGCGATGTGTCCGGACCCCACCAGAACAAGGCGATGGCGCGGGCATAGACGGCCACGGAGAGCATGGCGGCGGCGCACAGAGCGGTGAGCAGAGGAGCGTTTCCGGCGACGGCGGTGAAGATGCGCCAGTGCGCGGCATAACCCAAGGTCGGCGGGATACCCAACACGGCGAGAGCGCCAACCGCGAATCCAACGGCGCCAATGGGATGGCGTGAAGCCAAACCTCGCGCATCCGTCAGCATGGCGCCATCCGCCTCAGGCCCGGAGATGCTGGCAAAGAGCAATGCTTTGGCCAGAGCGTGCACCGTTGCGCCGATCAGCGCACCGGTGAGTCCGAGTTCGCCACCGAAGGCAACGGCCACCATGAGCAGGCCAATGTCTTCGACCGTGGAGAAGGCAAGCAGGCGCTTGATGTTTCGCTGCGCGAGAGCGAGCAGTGCGCCGAGAAGCGCAGAGGCAACGCCGAGCACGATCCAGGGAAGCGCCGGCGTAAAGAGCCAGGGTTCCGAGACGCGCAGGGTGAGGACTTCAGCAAAGGCCGCAACGTCGACTACGCCGATGACAAGTCCGGCGAGCACGGCGGGCGTGGACTCGGCAACCAGCGGCAACCACAACCAGAGGGGGACGAGGCCGAGCTTTACGGCAACGGCCGGCAGCAACAAGGCCAGGGCTAGATGGGTGTTGCCTTGTTCGGCTGCAAGGGTTCCGCCAACCATGCCAAGCGCCGAAATCACGATGGCCAGAAGATAGCCGTAGCGCGCGGCAGACTTGCTGCTGGTTTTCCAGAGGGCGAGCAAAGCTACAACAGATGCGGCTTCCAACAGGCCCGTACGCAGGAGAGAGCCCTGGGCAAGAATTCCGGCTATGGCTAGTCCACCGGCAAGCGCCATGGGAAGAAGCAAGCGGCGGACTGAGTGCGCGGCAGCGGAGGCAAACAGAAGGCCAGCCAGTGAGACGCCGACTCCGACCGCCAGGATCAGCATTGGCGGTGCTGCTGAAGCTGTTGCCTGGATTGCGCCGATGTTACCAACTGGCGCAAACCAACCGATGGCACCGAGCACGACCGCAATGATGGGAAGGAAGATCCATGCAGATTGCTCTGCCGCAGCTAACGGCTTTGCGACGGAGGATGCAATGCTGCTGAGCGTGCGCCAGATTTTGAGCCACGCGGTATCGGCATTGAATGCACGATAGAACGGGGCAAGCGCGTGCTTCATGGCATAGGAGAAGTCGCTTGCGCCGAGATGGCCATTCGGTGCGAGCAGTTCTCCGCCAGTGAACACGGAGGGAGCGCCGCCGGCGGTAGCAGTGCCACGCATGAGCGAAGGAACCCAGACGACGAGCGTGCCAAGGAGCAGCGCGACTACGCCGAGCATGAGCCCGCCAGAGGCCAGCCAGATTCCCTGCCCCCCGGAAAGACCAAACCAACTTACTCCGGTAAGAGGTGCACAACCCAGTGCCGGAAGCAGCGGGTTCAGCAGGTAGGTAACAGCCAACTGCGGAGCAACACCAAACAGGATGCAGCCGGCAGCAAGAATGCTTCCACCGGCAATCATGGTCCTGTCGACTTCATGCGCGTGTCCGGTGGCACTGCCTTCACTGCCGAGGAAGACTCCGCTGGTGGCCTTGAGGAACGAGAAGACAGTGAGGATGCTGCCAACCCACGGGATGAGGGCGAGCATCGGTTGATGCACTTCAAGAGCGGCGTTGTAGAGCATCCACTTGCTGACAAATCCATTGAACAGCGGAACACCGGCGATGCCCGCCGCGCAGACAAGCCATATCTGCATGGTGTGCGGCATCTTTCTGCTCAGGCCGCCCAACTTATCCATGTCGCGCGTTCCGCAGGAGTGCTGCACAGCACCGGCGCAGAGGAAGAGTCCGCCCTTGAACAGTCCGTGGTTCAGGCAGTGGAAGAGCCCGGCGGCAATGCCGAGCGGCGTTCCAAGGCCAAGGCCGAGCATCATGTAACCGATCTGGCTCACGGTATGGTAGGCGAGCAGTTTTTTGAGGTCATGCTGCGCGAGGGCGAACAGCACGCCGATCATCAACGTTGCCGCACCCAGCCATGAAACGGTAAGTCCCCACGCGGCGGGCCACGGTCCAATGGAGTGCAGACGGGCAACCAGGTAGACGCCAGCCTTTACGTAACAGGCGGCATGGAGCAAAGCGCTGACCGGAGTGGGGGCCGCCATGGCGCTGGGAATCCAGGTATGCAGCGGGAACTGAACCGATTTTGCGACCGCGGCGACCAACATGAGCAGGAAGATGCCGGTGGTAAACGCGCCTTGCATGCGGGGATCGGTCCAGAGAACTATGCCCGTACGGAAATAGATGAGCACCACAGCGGCAAACAAGCCGTAGCCCGCAAGGTGCGTCATGGTGAGCACTTTGCGCGCGCCGGATGCAGCCTCGCTATCCCGGTACCAGAAGCCGACCAGGAAGAAAGAGCAGAGCCCCACCAATTCCCAGCTCAGGTAAACGAGAAAGAGATCGGAGGTATAAACGAGGTGAATGAGTCCGGCGATAAAGATGAGGACCAATGAATAGAAGCGTGTGGCGCCCTTCTCTTTCTCCATGTAGCCAACGGAGTAGAGCAACACGGCCGAACCGATCCCTGCGCCCATGAGCGCAAACAGGAAACTGAGCCCATCAATGTGGTAGGCGAGCTGGATGGGACCATCCCAATGTCCGAACGTCAGGTCGAATGCTTGCCCGGCCATGATGGTGGGCCAGATGGCGAGAACACCAGCCAGCGCGCCCACTCCGGACAGCAGAGCAAGCCACCCCTTGGCCCGAGCCGTCAGCACACCGGCCAGGATGAGTTGCAGCAGTACTCCTCCGAAGAGCATCGCCATCGGTATGAATAGGACATACCTTGCGGTCACGATTGCCTCCTTCCACACATGGCGCGCTTAACCGCCTGCCACCATGGGGAAGATAGCCACGACATCGTCGCTCTTCAGGGGAGAGTCGAGTCCCTTGAGATGAACGACATCGCGGCCGTTAATAAAAAGAATGATGGTGCTGTTGAGTTGATCGCCGTCGAAGACACGTTTGCCGAAGGCGGAGCCATTCTCTGCGGCTAGCCCCTCAAGGAGCGAGCGCATGTCTGGCACCGCCTTCGTCCACGTTTCTTCTTTGCGTCCCATCAGCTCGCGGATGTCCGCAAAGTATCGAATGATCACGGGTGTCCTTCTCCCAGGTCAGGCGAGTTGCAAGTCCTTGAGCCGCTCTTCGGTCGGAACACCCTTTTCGTCCCAACCGCGCAGCTTGTAGTACTCGGGTAGCATTTCCGGTACATGGCTGAGCTCGCCCTTCGACGGCCCCGTCTTGATGGGAAGCGTGGTCAGGCGCAAGGGCAACTGATCGTCCTTGATGGTCATGCCGGCCCCGATGTTGAACATCTTCTCGAGGTTCCAGATTCGTTCGCCGGCCTTGAGGTAATCCTCCGTTGTGTAGGTGACTCCCGTCAGCGCCGAGAGCATCGCCGAATAGTTATCGCCGCCCATTCCGAAGGTTCCGAAGATACAGCCGCCGGAAGCATCGATGGCCGCCGTAAGATCCTGGAAGAGTTTGACCCAGTATGGCTTGTCGACAGTGGCGTGAGGATCGAGCTTGGCGCCACAACCGAGCACCTCGACAGCGATGGTGTATCCCTTGACGTGGCAGCCGCCGCGGTTACAGGTGGCATACTCGAGACCGATGCCCTGGACTCCGCGCGGATCGTAAGCAGGCATTTCCTGCTTCTTCACCGTCATGGAGAGTTCCGGGTGCCCGTAGGAGTTGGCGAGGCGATAAGAACCAAGCGCCAGCTTGTTGCCAAGGCCCTCGCGCAGTCCGGTTTTGCGCGTCATCTCGACCATGGCATCGACATTGCCAAAGCTGAGGTCGACGCCATCGGTATCTTTCAAGGTGATGAGGCCGGCTTCAAACAATTCCATGGCGCAAGCAAGTGTGGATCCGAAGGAAATCGGGTCCATACCCATCTCGTTGCAGAGGTGATTGCTATGCGTCACGGCATCGAGATTGTCGATTCCGCAATCCGGTCCCATCGACCAGGCCGCCTCATATTCGGGGCCTTCGCCTTCTCCTGCGTACTTGGGATTCTTGACCTTGCTGACGCGTCCGCAACTGATGACGCATGAGAAACAGCCTTTAGGCCGCACCAGTTGGTTGGCCGCAAGGGATTCGCCGCCGACCTTGTCGGCCGTCGGGAAGTAGCCGTCCTGGAAGTTGTTGGTAGGCAGCGATCCGATCTGGTTGAGGATGTTGACCAG
This sequence comes from uncultured Occallatibacter sp., assembly GCA_964419175.1. Lineage (GTDB taxonomy): Bacteria > Acidobacteriota > Terriglobia > Terriglobales > Acidobacteriaceae > Telmatobacter. The sequence continues at coordinate 18,547 of CAYQOQ010000013.1, forward strand.
AACATCGGTGCCGTACGCCTTGAGTCCCGCGCCGCCAACCGGATGCTCCTTGATTCCCTTCCGTCCAAGCAGAACGGCTTCTTTGAATTCCTTCGGCCTGGCGACACTGAGGGACTTGGTTCCGACGACAGCGATGGCTTTAAGATTTTTCGAGCCCATGACGGCGCCGACGCCGCCGCGGCCGGCAGCGCGATGCATTTCATTCATGATTGCCGCGAACAGGACCTGCTTTTCGCCGGCCGGTCCGATGCAGGCGACCTTGGCGTCAATATCGGTCTCGGCACGAACCATGTCGGTGGTATCGGGAACCCACTTGCCCCAAAGATGAGCAGCGCTGCGAATTTCGACGGCATCGTCTTTGATCCAAAGATAGACAGGCTCCGCCGACTTTCCCTCAATGATGAGGGCGTCGTAACCGGCGTAGTGCAGTTCAGGCCCCCAGGACCCGCCAGAGTTTGCCCCGGCGATGCAGTCGGTCAAAGGCCCCTTGGTGACCACGTGATAGCGGCCGCCGGAAGGAGCGAAGGTGCCGGTGAAAGGTCCTGGCGCAAAGACCATCATGTTGTCGGGCGAGAGAGGATCGACTTTAGGATCGACTTCGTCGATATAAATTTTGTCGGCCAGTCCGCGCGCTCCGATGTAGAGAGCGGCGTCTTTCATGTCCGTGGCCTGCCTTGTAACGGCCCCGGTAGTCAAGTTGACACGAAGAATAGTTCCGCTATATCCGTTCATAGTTATGCCCCCTCAAAAGCAGACTTGAACTTGCCTGCAAACGCCATCTTGCGAGAGCGTGTGGAGATGTTGTCGTCGACGAATTCCAGCGCCTGGCTGGGGCAGAACTGCACGCAGGCAGGATCGCCGCCGCAGGTGTCGCACTTGAGGATGGACTCGGTAACACTGTCGTACACGGCGTTGCCGAAGGGACAGGCGATGGTGCACATGCGACAGCCGATGCACTTTTCGCGCGAGTACTCCACCAGAGTGCTACCTTTCGCACGATGCATGGCGCCGGTTGGGCAAACCTTCACGCACGAAGCGGAATCGCATTGCTGGCACATCATGGGAACAGAGAAGCCTTCACGCTCCCAGCTATATACATGAACACGGGTCGCTGTGGGCCGGAACTGATTCTCGTGGCTGAAACCGCAAGCCAGTTCGCAGTTCTGACATCCAGTGCACTTGTCTGGATGGATCATTAATACTTTCGGCATAATTTCTCCAATACAACTGGCATGGCCGCTACGCACTACTCTCTGGGTAGGCAAGCGCCAGTATCCTAGCACGCCCAGAGGGATGGTGAGTACCTCAATCCGTAAACCGAGGCACTCCACCGGAAAACAACTAGAAGCCGTACGACATTTGGACTCCAACCTGATGACGCGCCTTGAGGTTGACGCCCGGCGCGATGTTGCCGGCAACCTGCGCAACGCCCACGTCAAAGTTCAACTTATGCTTCGGACTGGGAATGATGCGGGCGCAATAGGTAAGCGTGGTTGGGATGTTGAGTTTGACGCCGCCAATATCGGTTGCGCTGGTGAAGCCGAAGGGATGCTCAGGTTGCTGCGATGCTTCGGAACCGAAGATGATCGTGCTCGAGCTGGGTCCCTTGAAGGCGAATGCGACTGCGCCGAATCCGCGTGCCTGCCAGTTGGGAGCGTTGCCGCCCATGCCCCAGAGTTCCGCGTTGGTGCCGCGAACGCCGGCGTTCAGCACAACAGCGGCAAGCGGTCCAGCTTTCTTTACCGGTACGGCCTTGGTGGCAACGGCGTAGATATCACCATTGCTGCTGCCAGCGTTGGTGGCCGCGTGCCATGTGAGGTAGTCGCCCACATTGCGAACTCCGGTACGGGCGATAAAGCCCGTGGAAATAGCAGGAATCCAGTTATTCTTTTTGTAATTCTCTGGAACCACAATGACCTTGGCGTTGAAGATTTCAAAGCCGTTTTGCCAAAGCGGGCTCAAGGAAGCGTCGCCGCCGAGGTTGTGGTATTCGTGGGTATAGCCCACTTCGAAGCGCTTGCCGATACCAGCTTCAATCGAAGCCTCATGAAAGTCGCCGATGACGGGACCAGCATTGAAATAGTGATAAGCAACGACAGGATGGATCTTCTGCCCTTCGGCAGATGCGGTATAGGCCATCGGGGTGACGAAGACGCCCGTCTCGCCTTCCCAGCCCAACGCCTGCGCATTTCCGGTTGCGGACGAGCCGAGCACGGCTGCCACGCCGAACGACGCCATCAGCAGCAGGCGCCCCATGGAACGGATGTTAGCTTTCTGACTTAAACAGTTCACAGATGCACCACCTCACGAAACTGAAAGATCAGCACAGGGCACGAACAACAACATTCGGCACTAACCATCCAGCTACCGGCTTCACACCAAGAGGTGACGCGGGTCTCTTCTGCTGAGGCTTTGTACTCTGGCCGCGCTTACCTATGCACGTCTTGTGCCAAGTCATAAGTGCCCGTTGCGCGATGCGGGAACTCAGTAATCCATTGATCGGCGCACACCTTCACACACGGCTGCTCAGGCAGTCAACCGGAGTCGAAGTCCAACGATTTCAATCTGCGAATGCAATAAACGGATGGCGATTCGCGCGCTTTGACTAATACAAAGAGCAAAAACAAAGCGGTTGGTTCGTGGGAGAAAGCTGTCACATTTTGACGTCACAAAACGAGACAAGTGTCACAAAATGCAACTTAGCTGTGTATGTGACTTGAAATGCGCGTGTTAGATGATTCGACCGCTTGGTGCAAGGCCGAAGTGTGCGTGGATCGAACTTGCTGTTGGAAAGCTGGCGAGAACACACCGCTTCAAAGACTCGCAACAAACACGGCTAAGTACAGTACTTTCAGGCAAAGATACTCAGACCTCCGCGGCGCGACAGATGGACCTCAAATTGCAAACATGAGTCTGGTATAAAAGGATTCTTGTTTATGGCTCCAATGGACGTTCATGGCCGTCGCATCAGCTATCTTCGGCTGTCGGTTACCGATCGCTGCAATTTGCGCTGCCAGTACTGTATGCCGGCCGAAGGAGTCCGCAAGCTGGAACACAGCGATATTTTGAGCTTTGAGCAACTGCACCGCATTGCGCGTCTGGCGGTTGGCCTTGGCATCGAAAAGATCCGGATAACCGGCGGGGAACCGCTGGTACGCAAGGGCCTGGTCAAGTTTATCGAGAACCTCTCCACGATCGACGGACTGAAGGAAATCGACCTCACGACCAATGGCCTGCTGCTGCGCGAGTTCGCGGCCGACCTGCGCCGCGCCGGAGTGCACCGGCTCAATGTGAGTCTGGATTCGCTGAGACCTGCGACCTTTTCGTCGTTGACGCGCGGAGGCCGCCTGGAAAAAGCCGTGGACGGAATTTTCGCCGCGAAAGAGGCTGGCTTTCCGCCTGTAAAAATCAACACGGTTGTGATCCGGGGAGTGAATGACAATGAGGTACTCGATTTTGCTGACCTGACGCTAAGGACTCCTCACCAGATCCGGTTTATCGAATATATGCCGACAAGTGTCGTGCCCGGCTGGCCGTCAGCGCTCGTCACCGGAGAAGAAATCCTTCAACAAATAAGCGATGTCTATCCTCTGCGTCCGCTGGCCCAGAGCGACGAGGCCGGCCCGGCGAAGGTTTTCAGGATTCCAGGAGCATTGGGAACAATCGGGATTATTACTCCTATCTCCAGTCACTTCTGCGCTTCCTGCAATCGCATCCGTGTGACTGCATCGGGCGTCGTCAAGGGGTGCTTATTCGATAGCGGAGCAAGTTTGAAGCCGTATCTGGACGGCAGCGACGACGAGTTGCAAGCTGTACTATTGGGTGCGCTCAGGAACAAACCGGACCGGCATCACTTGTTGGACAGTAAAGTGCACATCATGCCCTTCTCGATGTCTGAGATTGGCGGATAATTGTCTATAAAGAACAAGGCTCTCGCTCCCAGGATGTGGCGGAGCACGGAGATGCGCAACCCAATCGATTCTGGCCCAAGCCAAGAGGACTGAATGCCAAGAGCTTCCATCGCCAAGCCCGCGGTTTCCCTGGGGCGCATCTGGAGCATCCTGTTTCGGACCCTTCACCTATTGGCAATCAGCATTCTGGTAGGAGGGCACGCATTCAACGCTCCGGCCGATCAACTGCGCCCCCTGCTCTATCTCGCAATCGCGAGCGGAGTTGGCATGGCATGGATTGAAGCCTACCCTTTTTGGCAGGCTCTTTTTCAGGGCTGGGGAATTCTTGTGATGATCAAGCTGGCGCTGCTGTGCGCGGTTCCCTTTGCATGGAACCACCGGCTGGGGATTCTGATCGTAGTGTTGGTGATTGGATCTGTCGGATCGCACTTGCCCAAGCGACTGCGGCATTGCTCGCCACTGCTGGGACCGGAAGCGGGCTGCTAAGGGATTTTTCCTGATGGTGCAGAGGACGGATCGTTCCCTCAGGGGCTAAAGAGGCTGCGGAAAAACTAGGGATTTCTGGTTGAATTGACGAAAAACGTCCCTCCGGGGCTGAAGCCCCCATTAATTCTGTTGGCCTTATGCGGGGGTTGAAACCCCCGCCTCTCTCCGTCTTGAGTTTTTCCGCAGCCTGTAAAGCCCTATCATTCCTGCCTCTTTGCGGCACGGCTAAAGCCGTGCCCTTTCAAAGCCACTCTGCACCAACTAGAAAAATGCCCTAAAGCACAACGGAGAAGATGGTTGCGATGCTCAGTTGGGACGGCCGGGTAATTCAGACGCGCAGGGAAAAGCAACAGCGTCGGCGGCGCCGTATTCTTTGATCTTGCGATACAAGGTGTTGCGGCTGATTCCAAGCGAGGCCGCGGCCCTCTGAATGTTGCCTTTGTGAAAGGTGATCGCCTTGGCGATCATCGCTTGTTCTACTTCGTCGAGCGGCCTCAACGGCGCGATGGGCGAACATGGATTGGACTCGGAATCGGGACTCACCAACTCGAAGTATTCCGCTCGCAAAAGTGGATCGTCGCCGGCCAGGTTAATGGCTCTCTCGATGGCGTTCTCCAGTTCGCGCACATTGCCCGGCCAGGAATAGGACTTCAGCTTTTCCAGGAGGCCTTCGTCGATGCCCTTGGCATCGACCTTCATTTTCGCGGCAATCTTGAGGGCTAAACTTTGCGCAAGTGCCGGAATGTCTTCCAGCCGCTCGCGCAAGGGCGGAATGCGGAGATTGAGCACATTGAGCCGATAGTAGAGATCCTGGCGGAAGCGCCCAGCTTTCACTTCCTGCTTCAAGTCTTTCAGAGTAGCGGCGATGATGCGAATATCGATGTCGCGGTCGTCGGTGGCGCCGATGCGCGTCACCTTGCGCTCTTGAATGACGCGGAGCAGTTTCATCTGCGCGCAGAGCGGCATATCGCCAATCTCGTCGAGGAACAAGGTTCCACCGTTCGCGGTTTCGAATTTTCCCGCGTGGCCACCCTTTTTTGCGCCGGTAAACGAGCCGTCCTCGTAGCCGAACAATTCACTTTCCACCAGGGTTTCCGGGAGTGCGGCGCAGTTGACCGCGACAAACGGGCCGTTGCATCTCTGGCTGTTATAGTGAATTGCCTGCGCAACCAGTTCCTTGCCTGTGCCGCTCTCGCCTTCGATGAGCACTGTGGAGGAACTGGCAGCCGCCATCCTGGTGCGCGCCTTCAGTTCGGTCATGCTGGCGCCGTTGCCTACGATATCGTCGACCGACAAACGCGGCGGCGCGAGATAACACTGTCTGGGAAGCGGTTTCCACTTGCTGGAAACCTCGCGAAAAGTAGCGACTGCGCCTATCACCGTTCCACTTTCGTCCCGAAGCAGCGAGGCGGAACTACGGATTTTTTTACCCGCCTGATTGCAGACAAGCTCCTTGTCTTCGTACTGCACACCATCCTGCAGTATCTGAAGGAGCGGGACATGCAAAGTTGTCAACTGGGTGATATGCCGACCCCGGACGAGCTTCGGATCCACGCCGAAGATGCTCGCTCCCTTGGAATTGATCTCGGTGACGACTCCTCTGTTGTCAACGGAGACCATTCCATCGGACATGCTCTCGAGCAGGATATTTGAGTAGCGGTAGGCGTTATAGAGCTTCTCGGTGGCGCGCTGCAGGCAGAGTTGATTTTCTATGGCGCCAACGGCGGCCACAACCATTCCCAAGGTGTGAACATTGGAATAATGATAGTCGCCGCTCAGGTCGAGCACGCCCACCATCTGTCCGTCCGCATCGAAGATGGGCGAGGCGGAACAGACCAGAAAGTGATTGGGCTGGCAGTAGTGCTCGGCGGCAAAAACCTGCACTGGCTTGCGCTCGAAGATTGCGGTGCCGATGGCGTTTGTGCCTCTAGCAGCCTCACTCCAGTTTCCTCCAGGGCATAACTCGACTTGCCGCGTGCGGGACGTGACATCAGGATCGCCGATCACGTCCAGAAGGAATCCGGTCTCATCGCTCAGCACCACCTGGAATCCGGTGTGCTTAACGAAGTTGTAGAGCCGCTCCATGACCGGGCGCACAATTTTGACAAGACGCTGGCGTTGGAAGAGGCGTTCTTTGAGGCGGGCTTGGTCGATACAACCGCACTCGGGGTTGAGTGGGTCAACGCTCAGGTTGTGACATCGCTGCCAGGAACTGGCAACCTCGACGCTCAGATGGCGAACGTCGAGAGACGCCCCGCCCGTGTACTGCTGCCACGCGTTCTGAACGACAAGGTTATCCGACGGCATATGTCTACCTCAGAGCGCTCAACCTAAAAATTATCTTTCTCGATGAACTAGTTATACGGTGACACCCATCACGTTCGCTCGGTATTCAGGTTGAGTCTAAACCTGTGCAGACGATAGAGAACAAAAGATATAAAGGAGATCGTCCGTCATACTCTGCCCAAACAAAGGAGGATAGCAGGTGCTGCGGTGAAACCGCTGGTACTTGACCAAGCCTCTCGCGATCAAGCAGCAACAGACTCTGTCCAGAATGCCACTTCTTATATTTATCAAACACTTACAGAGAAGTTATATGTTATGTATCCATCTGGCATAGTTTCTGGATTTCTGGTCTTCTGACCGCATGATTTCGTACTTTGAGTTCATGCGATCCCAGGTCCCAGAATCGGAATCTCCACCCCAAGGACGAAGACCTGTCCTTGGGGACCCCGGACCTCCACCCCAAGGACGAAGACCTGTCCTTGGGGACCCCCGGACCTGGGGCACCCGCAGTTGGTACAACAACAAGCGGTCAGAGACCTAGAGCATTTTCGGAATTAGTATAGACATCTTGAGTGCATAGAGAGGTGGCTTTTTCTTGATGAAAAAGCCACTTGAGTGCATGTCTTCGGTTTACAGCAATTCCGAAAATGCTATAGTTTTCGCAAGTTATCCTCCACCAGGCTTAGGAAGACCCGAGGGCTCGACGAGGACTGGCATTTGCGTCGCGTCCATTTTGTTCGAGATCACTGTGAAACGGCACGCAAGCTGTTATCTCAAGGATTATTGGGGACAGCCGGCAGCGAACAGAGTTGTTCCATTTTGTGACAGCCACCCCATCTCGTGACAAATAAATGGGACTAAAAGCTCGCTCCATTACGGCATTTGGAATTGTTCTGCATGAGATAGCACTGGCAGATATGCGCTCTCTCCGAACCAACTGAGCATTATTGGTCACTTGTTTTCAATTCTTTATGGCATTCTTGCCGGTGTCCCGCACTATCCCGGAGTATTCCATACCTATACCGATGAAGCCTGTTGCTGATAACCGCAACATTGGCACGGCACATGCAATGTTGGCTATGCGTGCACTACAGCATTCCGGCGAAACCAGGGCCCGTTGACCGGTCCAGCATTGGTGCGTATTGACCCATTGTTTGATGGACATCATTTGAGGAGGAATTCCAGGACGGAAACATTTATGAAAAAATATCTGTTTTTATTTGTTGCAATTCTGCTCGCTTCCCTTTCTTCGTTCGCACAGGACACCACGCGCACGTGCTCGATAACCGGCGTTGTCAAGGATCCAAATCAGGCGGTGCTTGCGAACACGCAGGTCATTCTCACCAACTTGTCGACCAAGGCAAAGATCACAACAGCAACCAATGGGCAGGGCGTTTACCTGTTCCCGGCATTGCAGGCGGGCAGCTATTCGGTTGCCATGGCGGCCAATGGGTTCGAAGCAAACGAGAGCGGCGCGCTGAAGGTGGCGGCGGGACAGAACCTCCACTACGATGTCACTCTGCAGCTAGCCGGAGACACGGAGACGGTAAGCGTCTCGGCAGGATCGTTCGAGAGCGCGTATCGCGTGGATACGCTGCAGCCAGCCACGCCGTTCGGCATCACGCCGGTCGTGAACCTTCCCTATACGATCAATGTGATTTCGCGCCAGTTGATCGACGATACGATGTCGAGGAACTTCAAGCAAGCCTCGAAGTATCTGCCCCTGGTCTCCTTCCAGGAGATGCAGGGATCCGAAGTACTGCGGCCGGAGACGCGCGGAATGCAGGGAACCAACATGCAGGGCGACCGCATGGATGGAATGGGCATTGCGGTGACGACGCCTGCCGCTCTTGAGGAGTTCGAGCAGATTGAAGTTCTGAGCGGCGTGGGCGGTTCGATGTATGGTCCGAGCAACCCGTCGGGCATCTTCAACTTTGTCTCCAAGACCCCGACGGAAAGGCCTCTGCGCGAAGCCGAGGTGCAGTATGAAGGCCGCAGCGTCGTGACGGGCCATCTGGATCTGGGCGATCGGCTGGGACCGAACGAGATCTTCGGCTATCGCATTAACCTGCTTCTGGGCGACGGCACCGGCTATGTTACCAACAGTCAGCTTCGGCGCCAGTTGGGATCCGGGGCGTTCGATATTCGTCCGTTTGCGCATACCACCATCGGGGGCAATTTCAGCTACTACGAGATGTTTCAGCACGGATACCCTGGGTGGTTCACCTACAATCCGACGCTTGCGCCTACCGGTTCGGCTTCCGCTGCGTGCAAAAGCGCGACGCCTGGTACGGCATCGTGCTATTCCGCCAAGTATTTCTCGAAATTGCCGGTGCAGGCTCCGGACCCGATGCGCCAGGGCTATGGACAGCACTTCCTCGGGCCGGACATGAACAACCAGATTGGCGAATTGCGCCTGAAGCAGGATTTCGGCGCGAACTGGCACTTGATTGCCAGCGTGCTGCAGCAGATTGCCAATCGCAACATCAATACGGCGGTCAATGCGTTTTATGACGCCAATGGCAATTACCAGACCTTCGAGGAAAACCAATTCCAAAACACGCTGGCCACCCGCTTCCAGGTCAAGAGCGACCTGGGATACGTGATGGGCAGCTTTAATACAGGTAAAATCCACCACGAAATAGTTACCGGCAGTACCGGTTACAGATTTGCGACCTGGCAACCCAAAGTGGGGCCAACGTCGAAAGCATTGTGCACAGGTGCGAACTTTACCGGCACTTGCAGCGCGAACCTCTTGAGCCCGGTGGTTGATTACAACAGCGGCGTGACTTCGTTCGCAGGCACCGGTCTAACGCACGGGCTGCACGTGACCAGCATTATTCATCAGCAGGGATTCAATTTTGGCGACACCATCACGCTGACTCCGCGCTGGCTTGTGAGACTAGCAGCCAGCCAGGATTGGACCTGGACCAACAACTACACAACTTCCGGCAGCCCCAACTATACGCAGTTGGCCAGCGCGGGCAACTACATGTACCAGGGGGCCAGCCCCTCGGCGAGCGTGCTGTACAAACCGGGCCGGAACATGACGATCTACACAACCTTTGCGGACAGTATTCAGGCCCCGGACGTTGCACCGTCGAACTCGACGGGAATTATTGTTGCGAACGCAAGCCAACCGCTTCCACCCTACCGGAGCCCACAGTACGAGTTAGGCTACAAGCTGGAATCGCAAAAGATGAACTTTTCGGCCGCCCTCTTCCGCCTGCGGCGGCCTTTTGCCAACGTTGTGGTGGTTTCAACCACAGCCGGCTACAACTGCGGGGGGACAACGCTGACAGGAACGACGATCTGCGAAAACGATCAGATCGTCGGCAATCAACTGAACTATGGCGCGGAGGCGATGCTCTCCGGGAAAGTGACCAGGAGCTTGAGGGTGATTGGCGGCATTACGGCGCTGGACCCCAAGCTGACCGATACTTTTGTTCTGCTGCCGGCGGGGAATCCGTATGTCTCGTCCACGTGCACAACGAGTCTTTGCCCCAGCTATGTGACCAACAACAAGACCTTTGTCGGCATCCCCGATTACAAGTCGAATATCCTTGCCGAGTATCAGATACCGGCGCTGACCGGGGCGTTCTTCAACCTGAACTGGCAGCATGTTGGACGGCGCGCCGCCGATGACATGAACAGCTATTACGTGCCGCAGTACAACACCTTCGATCTGGGCGGCCGCTACAGCGCCAAGGTCTTTGGCAGAGTGACTACGTTTCTTGTGAATTTCAACAACGTGTCGAATGTGCACTATTGGTCGACTCTCGGCCCTGGCAGCATTACCGGACAAAGCAGCGCCGATCTTGCACATCTGGGCGAGCCGCGTCTGATTACGGCGTCGGTGCGCTACTCCTTTTAGCAGTGGAAGCCGGAGGGGTCCGGCTTCACTTTTCGTTGGACCAGCAAAAGGGGAGAATCGGGTCTCGGACGGTATGATTTAGAGCAATTCCAGGATTACCGTACCCTGGCGGAATTCATGCGAGGTTGCCGCTCCCTGATGGTCGCGTCAACGTTGTGTATTGCCTTCGAGGTATACCAATCCTGGAATTGCTGTAGCGCTTTTGGTTTGTGCGCATATTTGCCCTTGCGTGGCGAGTCTGAAGTTCGTCGGAGAACAAAAGCAGATTCTTCGCTTACCACCCCCGAACTGAAAAACGTTCGGGGCCCCGTTCGCTCAGAATGGCAGCCTTTGTTTTGTTGGGAGTTTTGAACTCAGGATACTGGCACGGGTTGGCTCTCCCATTTTTCACGAACACTCAACCGCTGTGGCGGAGAAAGATACGATATGACTTTGAGGATTTCATTACCAGCTTGCGCTTCTGTGATTGCCGGGCTTCTGGGCGCGCTCTGCCTGCTTTCTCCGGCCCTTGCGCAGACGCCGAGTTGCGTTCCGCCGAGCAGCCAGAAGTTGACTATCTATCGCGCCGGCAGCTTGAGTGCCGCATTCAAGCCGGTGCTTGCGGCTTTCACTTGCCAGACGGGCATTCAGGTCAACGACGTCACCGGGGCAAGCGTGGACAAGGCCCGGCAGTGCACAGCGGGAGGCCAGGCCTGCGACCTTTACGCATCCGCCGATTATTCAAATATCGATCTCTTCTTGAAGCCTGCCGGCTATGCGGATTACACCATTGTCTTCGCCGAGGGCAGGATGGTGCTGGCGTATACGGCAAGCGGCGTGGCGCAAAAGAACCTGCCGCCGATTGCGGACCCAAGCAGCGGTACCTTCAATCCCCCGACTTCCATTCCCAAGGCGTCCGCGGACTGGTACAAGATTCTGACCACGCCCGGTGTTGCGATCGCTGGCGGAGTTCCATTCCTGGACCCCGGCGCGTACCGCTCGTTCCTGATCTTCCAGCTTGCGCAGCAGTACTACAAGTCGCCCATGCTTTACGACGACCTGATGCAGCATATGGTGATTCCCGGCGGGGACCGTTCTGTTCCTGCGCTAGGCAAGCTCTATGATTTCCAGTTCACCTATGAGCACAATGCGCGCGCAATGGCCAGGAAAGACCCGGATTTCCGGTATGTGGACCTGCCCGACGAGATCAATCTCTCCGATCCCGCCAGAAATGCCGCATACGCGAAGAACTCCGTGGTCGTTCTTCCCGGCCTGGGAACGCCACGAAGCGCGCAATCCATTCCTGTTCCAGGCACCCGCGTGGCCTGGGGCATTACCGTTCTGAAGGACGCGCCGAACCGCGAGAACGCGATCAAGTTTCTTGAGATGCTTTTGGGGCCGGTTGGCACTTCAGCACTGAAAGCGAATGGGCCTGATCCCATATCCCCCGCGCTGGTGAAGGCGGCGGATCTGAGCAAGCTGCCACTTTCGCTGCGTCCTCTGGTAAAGGTTGCAGGGAATTAGATTTCAGACCGCCTATTGAACCGGCAAGAAAAGAGTGACATTCGTGCCCCTCCTTTCCCGCAAAAAATGCGGGAAAGGAGGGGCATTCACACAGTATTTAGTTGCCGTATCAACAGGCGCCCCAGTTATGCGGCTGGCTTTGGCGCGCCTAAAAATGGACGGCCGCCGGATAGATGAGTGTGGTGAGTCTGAAGTTGTTGACATGATTTTTTGGCATTTGAGGAGGGAGGAGCTAAGTGCAAAAGCAGATCCTTCACTCCGCTTACCCCACGTTCAAAAAGCGAACGCGGGGCCCCAGGCGCGCTCCGTTCAGGATGACAGCTTCTCGGGGGTGTGCAGCATGGCTGCAATGATGAGACGAACATTGGACTCAGGACATTAGAAAGCTCTCATCTAAGTCTCTCTCTTTTCAAGAATTCTCAGGTTAGCTCGCGCTGGGGCGGGGACTGGTGTGCATGGTCTCTCGGTGTGCCGTTGGAAGCAGCGGACGAGGGGACAGACCGGTGCCAGCGAGTGTGGTCGAGATCGGAGAAGGAGGGAAGGTCCGAGGCAGGGGTTCGTCCGGGCAAGTGCTGAGTGGGCGGCTGACGGATGTGGCGCTTGGGTATCAGCGGGTGCTGGCTGCGAACCCGCGGCAGCCCGAGGCTTTGGTGGGCATGAGCCTGGTGGCGCTGGCGAGTCTGCAGATCGGGGCCGCAGTAGAGATGGCGTGGGCAGCCATTGCGGTTGCGCCCGAGATGGGACCAGCGTGGGTGGCGCTGGGACAGGCTTTGAAGACCGGCCGGCGCAACGAAGAGGCAGAACGAGCCTACCGGGAGGCAATCCGGCTGGATGGGATGAACGCGCTGGCGCGGCTGGGGATGGGAGAGCTGCGGATTGCGACCGGGCGCGCGGCAGAGGCGGCACGGGAGTTTGAGCTGGCTCTCAGGCGGGAGCCGGCGCTGGTGCCCGCGCACCTGGGCCTGGGCAATGCGTTGGCGCTGGAGGGACGAACCGAAGAGTCGCTCAAGCATTATGAGCGGGCTTTGGCGCTGCGGCCGCGCCTGCCGGAGGGGGAGTTTGCCGCGGGGTTTGCGCTGGCGCGGCTGGGTAGGACGGACGAGGCGGAGTTGCGCTACAGGCGCGCGCTGACGATGCGGCCGGATTTCGCGGCGGTGTGGGTGAGTCTGGGCAGTTTGCTGCGGGAACAGGGGCGCGAGATATGGGCCGAGGCGGCGCTGCTGCGGGCTGTCGAACTGCGGCCGGACATGATAGCGGGCTGGATCAACCTGGCGATTCTGGAACGGGAGCGGAAACGGCCGGCCGAGGTGGAGAAGTATTTGCGCAAGGCTTTCGCGCTGAATGCAGAGCAGGTGGAGACGCTGGTGGCGTGGGTGCAGTTTCGCGCGGCCGAGCAGGACCTGGCGGGGGCGTGGGGGTGGTTGCGGTGGGCTCTAGATCGCGATCCGGAGTGCGCGGAGGCGGTGAATATGCATGGAATTCTGCTGCATACGGAGAGAAGGTTTGCCGAGGCAGTGGAGGTGTTTGAGCGGGCCGAGGCGCTGGGGAACAAGGCGGCGGCCTCGAACCGGGGGAATTCGCTGATGGATCTGGGCCGGATGGAGGAGGCGCTGAAGGCGCAGGAACAGGCCGCGGCGGGCGATCCCTGGCAGCCCGGCACGCGATACAACCTGGCGCTGACGCGGCTGCGGCTGGGCCACTGGGAGCAGGGCTGGCAGGATTACGAGGCACGATGGCGGTTCCGCGAGGTGCATCGCAAGCCGAGGGCTTTTGAGCAGCCACGGTGGCGGGGCGAGACGCTGGAAGGAAGGCGGGTGCTGCTGCACGCAGAACAGGGGCTGGGCGACACGATTCAGTTTTGCCGGTATGCAACCCTGGTGGTGGCGCGGGGCGGGACGGCGATTCTGGAGGTGCAGGAGCCGGTGGAGCGACTGATGGACTCGCTAGGCGCGGTGCGGGCCGGCCTGGTGGAGACGGCGCGGCTGGATCTGGCGCGGACGCCGGACGCCGGGTTCGATTTGGAGTGTCCGCTGATGAGCCTGCCGGCGGTGTTCGGGACAACGGTGGAGACGGTTCCCTGGCCAGGCGCTTACCTGGGAGCGGAACCGGGAGCGGCGGCGGAGAAGCGGAGGGCGTATCCCTCTATCAAGCCAGGGCTGCGGGTGGGCGTGGCGTGGGCGGGGAATCCGCGGTACAAGGCGGACAAGCTGCGGTCGGTCCACGTGAACAAGTTGCTGCCGTTGTTGCGGATGGCGGGCTGTACGTGGATCTCGCTGCAGAAGGGGGAGCCGGCCGGGCAGTTGGCGGGTTTGCCGGGCGATGTATTTGTGTGGGACGGGTCGAGCGGAGATCGGGATTTGGCCGAGACGGCGGCACTGGTGGCGACGCTGGACCTGGTGATTACGACCGATACGTCGATTGCACATCTGGCCGGGGCGATGGGCAAACCGGTGTGGATTCTGCTGCCTCACCTGGGCGACTGGCGGTGGCTGCAGGGGCGGGAGACGACCCCTTGGTATCCGACGGCGCGGCTGATGCGGCAGAAGACGCCGGGCGACTGGGAGGGGCTGGTGGGGCGGGTTCGCGGGGAGTTGGAGGGCTATCGACGGGAGCCGGGGATGGTGATGGTTTAGGTCGGAAAGAAGATTTGAAGAATTAGCTTGACTTTTATTACTCTATTTTATAGAGTACTCTTCATCAAGGAATGCGGGGCTAAGTGAAAGCAGCATCGAAGATCGTTCCGGGAGGGTGAGATGACGGAGAACTATGAGCGGCAAGAGTTGCACGACAGGCTGAGCCTGATCGAGAGCATGATCGCCGAGGGGCGGCGGACGACGGAGAGTTGGGGCTGGACGTTTGTGCTTTGGGGAGTGGCCTACTACGTGGCCATTGCGTGGGCTACGTGGGGAAGCGGCAAGTGGGCCTGGCCGGTGACAATGATTGCCGCAGGGATGCTTACGGGCATGCTGGCATCTCGGCAGGCGGGCAGAAGGCCAGAGACGACGATGGGCAGGGCGATCGGGGCAATCTGGATTGCGCTGGGGATTTCAATGTTTGTGCTGTTCATGGCGATGGGCTTCAGCCACAGGTTTGAGACGCATGTCTTTGTTGCGATTGTTGGGGCGATGCTGGGAATGGCGAATGCTACTTCGAGCATGGTTTTGAAATGGAAGGCTCAGTTTGCCTGTGCGGTGGTGTGGTGGGCGGCGGCGGTGGCGGCGTGTTTCGGCACGGAAGACCAGTGCACGATTGTGTTTCTGGCGGCGATTTTCTTCGCGCAGATCGTGTTTGGTATTTACGCGATGATCTGCGAAGCGCGGCGGCGGCGGTTGCACAACGCGAGTGCGGGGGCGACAAATGGGTGAGCTGCCGGAGCTGAATCCTGTGATTCACGGGAAGCTGCGCCTGGCTCTGCTGTCGCTGCTGGTGGGAGTGGAAGAGGCGGAGTTTACGTGGCTGCGGGCCAAGACCGGGTCGACAGATGGGAACCTGGGGGCGCAGTTGCTGAAGCTGGAAGAGGCGGGGTACGTGGTGGTGGAGAAGCGGTTTGTGCAGCGCAAGCCGCAGACGCTTTATCGGATGACGGAGGCCGGACGCGCGGCGCTGGGCGAGTATGTGGCGGCGCTGAAGCAGTTGCTGGGTGGGGCGATGTAAGACAGGGACTGAGGGACCAGGGACGTAGGGGCTAGTGTGGAGAGTCAGAAGCTCGTGTCATAAGGCGGACACCCGAACCGCAGGTCCTTCGACTCGTTTTGGCGCAAAAAGCGCACCAAAACTCGCTCAGGATGACAGTCGATTTTGATATGAACTTCGGAGACAGGACACTAGTTCTCAGTTCCCTGCTGGTGGGTTTGGGCTTTCATTGAGGCTGGCTCGGACGCGCTCCATGATGCCTAGATAGTAGGCAAGGTTGTGGATGGAGTTGAGGATTCCGGAGAGCGCCTCGCCGGACTGCATGAGATGGCGGAGATAGGCGCGAGTGTAGCGGCGGCAGACCATGCAACTGCAGGCGGGGTCGGGCGGGGCCTGGTCTTCTGCAAATCTTTTTGCCTTGATGTTGAGGCGGCCTTCGCTGGTGAAGAGCAGGCCGTGGCGAGCGGCACGGGTGGGCAGGACGCAATCCATCATATCGACGCCCATGCGTGCGTACTGCTCGATCTCATCGGGATAGCCGACACCCATGACGTAACGCGGCTTGTCTTTGGGGAGCAGGGGCAGGACCTCGGCGATCATTTCGAGGGTGAGCTCGCGGGGTTCGCCAACGCTGAGGCCGCCGATGGCGTAGCCGTCGAAGTCCATTTCGACGAGACGCTCGGCGCACTGACGGCGGAGGTCGGTGTACATGCCGCCCTGGACGATGCCGAATAGATTCTGATTGCGGGCTCCCGCGGATCGGTCCTCTGTACACATCCCAGGTCCCAAAATCGGGACCTGGGGCACCCAGAGTTTTTCTTGCATCCGCGATTCCTCGCTCACCTGGAGTTCATCGTGCCAGGGAACTTCGTGGCGATGGGCGCGGAAGTGGTCGAGGGAGCGGCGGGCCCAGGCCATGGTGAGGCGCAGGCTTTCTTCGGCGCGGGAGCGGGTGGCGGGGTACTCGGTGCACTCGTCGAAGGCCATGGCGATGTCCGCGCCAAGGGCGATCTGCACGTCCATGGAGTGCTCGGGAGTGAAGAAGTGGCTGCTGCCGTCGAGATGCGAGCGGAAGCGGACGCCATCGTCCGTAACTTTGCGGAGGGCGCTGAGGGAGAAGACCTGGAAGCCGCCTGAGTCGGTGAGCATGGCGCGGGGCCAACTGATGAAACGATGAAGGCCGCCGAGACGGCGGATGAGCTCGTGTCCGGGACGCAGATAGAGGTGATAGGTGTTGCCGAGGATGATTTCCGCGCCCAGGGATTCGAGCGTGTCCTGAGGGACGGCTTTGACTGTGCCGGCGGTGCCGACGGGCATGAAGACAGGGGTCTGGATGGTGCGATGGGGGAGATGGAGCTGGGCGCGGCGGCCGCCGGCGGTTGTTTCCGCGAGGATTTCTAGAGGGGAACTCACTGAATGATTCTAGCGGGATGGGGTGGGGCCGGAGCCGGTATCCGCGGAATCTACGCTGGTGCGCCAGAGATCGCTTTCGAAAGGGAGGACGGCGCTGGTGTCGTTGCCGGGGGTGGGGACAAGGGCTTTGAGCAGCTGGGACACGGTGTTTCCGGTGCGGGGATCGACGGCGTGGGGAGCGATCTGGTTGAGGGGGACGAGGACGAAGGCGCGTTCGGCGAGGCGGGCGTGGGGGAGGATGAGGTTGGAGCCGCCGATGACGAAATTGGCGTAGAGAAGAATGTCGAGGTCGAGGGTGCGGGGGCCGTTGAGGGGGCTGTAGGTGCGGTTGCGGCCGAAGTCCTGCTCGATGAGGAGCAGAGCGCCGAGCAGTTCGAAGGGGGTGAGGTTGGTTTCAAGAGCGGCGGCGGCGTTGAGGAAGCGGGGCTGCTCGGCGAAGCCGACCGGTGTGGTGGAGTAGAGCGAGGAGCGGGCGGCGATGCGGCCCAGGGATTCAAGACGCGCGGCAGCGGCGGCAAGCGTGGCCTCGGGGGGACCGGCGGGGCTGGGGAGGTTGGCTCCGAGGCCGATGTAGGCGGTACGCATACTGCTTCAGGGTATCGCGAAAGAGGCTGTATCGAAACCCACGCTAATCACAAAAACGGTGTCCCGAGAAGGCACCTGGGATTTGTGACTCGATCCCAGGTGCCCAAAAGCGAGGCACCTCCACCCCAAGGACGAAGACCAGTCCTTGGGGACCCCGGACCTGGGACACCCATCTTCAGTGGTTGTGCTCGCTTCTCCCGGCACCTGGGGCACCCGCCGGCAAACCTCAATCTGCTAGCATCTTTGTTGGAGATTGATCAGGATGGATGCATTGAACAGCGCTGGGTTAGGATTCCGGCGGAATGAAGATATTGCACTGGATCTGCTGAAGTTTGTGGCAGCTACGGCGGGGGTGGGCAAGCCTGCCGCGCCTTCAACAGGGTTTACGGGAACAGCCGCGCCCAAGCCGGAAGAACATGTGACGCAACTGCTGGAACTCTATAGCCGCTGCCTGAAGGCCGTGGAAGGCAAAGGGCCGGGGGCCGAGGTAGCACGATAGCAAGCGGAGACATTTTGCGGGTTGCCGTGGCGGGGGCTGGTGCGTTCGGACGCAACCACCTGCGCGTGTATCGCGATTTGGAAACCGCTGGGCAGGACGTGGCTCTGGTGGCGGCCCTGGAGCCGGATGCGGCACGCGCTGCCGAGACGGCGGCGAAGTATGGGATTCCTGTATTTGCGACCGTGGATGAATTGCTGCGGGCCGATCTGAAGCTGGATGCGGCGACGGTGGCGGTGCCGACAGTGCACCATCACGCGGTGGCTGCGGCGCTGCTGGATGCGGGACTGGATCTGCTGGTGGAAAAGCCGCTGGCGGCGACGCTCAAAGAAGCCGACGATCTGATTGAACGGGCGGACAGGGGCGCAAGCGGGAAGGATCGGCTCATTGTCCAGCCGGGGCATTTGGAGCGGTTCAATCCTGCAGTGCTGGCTGTAGAGCCGAAGCTGAGGCGGCCGATGTTTTTCGAGTCGCACCGGTTGTCGATTTTTACTCCGCGGGCGCTGGATGTGGATGTGGTGCTGGATCTGATGATCCACGATCTGGACATCGTGCTGACCTTTGCGCGTTCAGAGGTGCGCGAGGTGCGCGCGGTGGGGCTGCCGATCCTGTCACCGAAGGTGGACATTGCGAATGTGAGGGTGGAGTTCGAATCGGGGTGCGTGGCGAACTTTACGGCTTCGCGGGTTTCGACCGAGAGGGTGAGGAAGCTGCGTTTCTTTGAGCCGCGCCAGTATGTGTCGATCGACTATGCACGCCAGGACTTGCTGGTGATTCGCATGGACGGGGATGCGGGAGGCGCGCAACCTGCCGGAATCGCCTCGCTTGTTCAAAAGGCGATGGCCGCGGGACTGAGTCCCGGCAAGCTGGCTGCGCTGGCAGCCGCGCTTCCCAAGGACGTTGTCGCGGCCATCACAGCGGGAAAGATTGACGCGGAGGTGATCGCGAAGGTCACCGCTACGGGCTTGGTCGATCCGGCGATTCTGGCCAAACTCGGCTTTTCCGCTGCAGGACCTGCGCCGGGACTGTCTTTCGTGAAGCCGGAGGTTACGCCGGGCGAGCCGCTGAAGCTGGAGATACAGTCGTTTCTGGATTCGGTGCGGACGCGGCGCGAGCCAAGAGTGACGGCGCGGCAGGGACGGAATGCGCTGGCGCTGGCGCTGGAGATCCAATCCACAATGGCGGCGCACGCACATCGCGCCGGACTTGACGATTTCTACGAGACGGGCAAGTAGGGGTAAGAACAGCTTTTAGCTAGCAGCTAGAAGCTGGCTCTTTACGCGATGCCCAGCACGCGATTTGCGAAGCTCACGATGTACTTCCAGACAAGGTAATAGCCTGCGACAGCGGCCAGGAAAACTACGCCTATAAGGGCGTAGGGGATGTGGCAGGCCTGGAACCAGGTGATGCCGCCGGCGCCGAGTTGCAACATGCCGAGTGAACTGGCCCCCAGGGCTCCGATGGGCGCGCCGAGAAAAGGCAGGATGGCGCCATGAATGCCGATGGGCAGATGAGTGCGCGGGTGCGACCAGAGATAGAGCATGTTCCAAAGGCCGAAGATCGAGGGCACAACCGCCATGGGAAAGATGATGACGCGCTCGATGGGGATGGGAAGCGCGAGGATGATGCGCACGGTAATGAAACCGACGAGGATCAACGGCAGCACCAACGTGGGGACGAAGATTCCTGCGAGATAAGCGCGAAGGTAGGGATGCGGGTTCATGGGGTTCTCCTGTTCGAGTTCGCTGTTCATGGTTCGTTGCTCACAAGTAGTAGAGAAGCAGTGGGATCGACACGGGGAATGCGGCGATCATGACGGCGAGGGCGGCGAGCAGAGCGCCGTCGAACCAGACCCACTTCGATTGCGGTTGCGCTGCCGGCTGCTGGTCGAGACGGCGGAGTACGGCGGGCCAGAGGTCGTGATTTGGCTCGGGTTGAGCTGCGACGGGCGGTAGGGCCTGGCGAAGCAGATGTTGGATGCGATCTTCATGGTGGGCACTCATGGTGTAATTCCCTGCCTTTCAAGATCTTTTCTGAGCAAGCGAAGGGCGCGAAAGACGCGCAGCTTTACGGCTGTCACTGAAATTCCTAGCGCCTCTGCCACCTCTTTGTGCGGCTGCTGCTCGACTACGGCGAGGATTGCGGCGATGCGCAGCCCAGGCGGCAGGCGCGCAAAGGCCTGCGCGGTTTTTGCACGGATCTCGGCCGTGACGCCGGGATCGGTGGACGATGTAGCCTGCGCTGCGAGCACGTCGTCGGTTAGCTCGCCGTCGGAGCGCCGGGTGCGGAGCCAATCCAATGCGGCGCGCGTGGCGATGCGACGGGCCCAGGGCTCGAACAAGCGCGACGCATCAAAACGGGCGCGAGCCTGATAGATGCGCCAGAAGGTTTCTACGGTGAGGTCTTCGGCTGCTGAAGGGTTGCGGACGATGCGCAGAATCCAGCCGTAAACGGCGCGCTGGTGGAGGCGGTAGAGCGCTTCGAAGGCATCGAGATCGCCTTGGCGAAATTGATCGAGAAGATCGAATTCGCTAGCCAGGACGCCGCTCGATCCGTTGCTCATCCGCTTGCCCCTTCTATCCAGACTTACGAGAGAGGACGTAGAAAGGTTACACGGAAATGAGCGCTAAGAGGCGAGAAAGCAGGAACCCGCTTGCGGACGCGCCGGAGACGAGCACGAAATGTCCGCATAAAGCGATTTTCCAGAAGATCCTGAGCTTGACATGGGTTTCCTGAGCGCATTAGAGTTGGCGCGGCGGGTGGGCTGCATTTTTCTGGGCGAGAAGTGCCTTGGAGCAAGCCGAATCGCCTGCGAGGGAAACGATGAAAAGTTTTGGAATGCGGATAGTGGCTGTGGGATTGCTGTGCTGCGGTGCGGCGTGGATGGCAGGAGCGCAGGACGCGCAGAAACCGACATACCTGAACCCCAGTTTGCCGGCGGAACAGCGGGCGGCGGACCTGGTGCACAGGATGACGCTGGAGGAGAAGGCGACGCAACTGGTGAACCAGGCGCGCGCGATTCCACGGCTGGGCGTTCCGGCGTATGACTGGTGGAGCGAGTCGCTGCACGGTGTGGCCGTGGACGGGACTACGGAGTTCCCAGAGCCGGTAGGATTGGCGGCTACGTTTGACGCACCGGCAATCCACACGATGGCTGTTGCGATCAGCACGGAAGGGCGCATCAAGCATGCACAGGATGTGCGCGCAGGGCATAGCGATATTTTTGAAGGGCTGGATTTCTGGGCGCCGAACATTAATATCTTTCGCGATCCGCGCTGGGGCCGCGGGCAGGAGACGTATGGCGAAGATCCGTTTCTGACGGCGCGGATGGGCGTGAATTTTGTAACCGGCATGCAGGGCGACGATCCGAAATACTATCGCGTGATTTCGACGCCGAAGCACTTTGCGGTACACAGTGGGCCGGAGACGACGCGGCACAAGGCCGATGTAACGGTGAGCAAACACGACGAGATGGATACTTATCTGCCGGCGTTTCGCGCCACGGTGACTGAAGCCAAGGCGGATTCGGTGATGTGCGCTTACAACAGCATCAACGGGCAGCCGGCGTGCGCAAATGAGTTTCTACTACAGGATCAGTTGCGCGGCAAGTGGGGCTTCCAGGGATACGTGGTGTCGGATTGCGGTGCGGTGCGGAACATTGTGGACGGCCACCACTACAAGCCAACACAGCCGGAGGGCTCGGCAATCAGTTTGCAGCGCGGCATGGACAACGAGTGCATCGACTTCAGAGCCAAGGTGCACGACGATCACGATTACAAGCCATATATCGACGCGGTGAAGCAGGGATCGCTGAAGGAAAGCGAGATCGACGTAGCGCTGGTGCGGCTGTTTACAGCGCAGATGAAGCTGGGCATGTTCGATCCGCCGGAGATGGTGCCGTACACGAAGATTGACGAGAAGCTGCTGAATAGCGCCGAGCATCGGGCACTGGCGTTGAAGCTGGCCAACGAGTCGATGGTGCTGCTGAAGAACGACGGCGTGTTGCCGCTGAAGAAGCAGGGCGTGAAGATTGCGGTGGTGGGGCCATTGGCGGATCAGACGCACGTTCTGCTGGGCAACTACAACGGAATTCCTACGCACACGGTTTCGATTCTGGAAGGACTGAAGAAGGAGTTTCCGGGCGCGACGATCAACTACGTGCCGGGCACGGGATTCCTGAGCAAGCAGACATGGGCGGTGCCGGCTGAGTTGCTGACGACCGGAGGCAAGCCGGGCGTGAAGGCTACGTATCTGAAGCAGGACATCGTGTCAGAAGAAATCGCCAAGAGCAACCAGGCAGCCGCTGCTCCGCTTGCCACACGCATCGAACCTGGGGTCGATATTGCCGCGCAGCCATTGCCTGGCGGCATTGCCAACGTGCAGCCGCTCACGGTGAAGTGGGAAGCGACGCTCACGCCAAAGGAGACGGGCGACTACAACCTTGGAATTGAAACCGACGGCTTCATTCACTTGTTGCTGGACGGCAAGCGCGTGACCAGCGCGAACTATCCGCACGGACTGGAAGCGCTGACTGGCCGCGTGCATCTGGAAGCCGGCAAACCCTACCAAATGGTCGTGGAGTACGGCCGCACCAGCAACGCTGCTCCGCATCTGAAGCTGGTGTGGGCCAAGATTGATCGCAGCATCAGTCCGGCAGCGGTGGCGGCGGCGAAGAATGCCGATGTTGTTGTGGCGGTGGTGGGCATCACGAGCGAACTGGAAGGCGAGGAGATGACGGTGAACGAGGCTGGCTTCCTGGGCGGCGACCGTACAAGTCTCGATTTGCCCAAGCCTGAAGAGGATTTGCTGAAGGCCGTGGCGGAAGCGGGCAAGCCGGTGGTGGTGGTGCTGACCAACGGCAGCGCGCTGGCGGTGAACTGGGCCAAGGAACATGCGAACGCGATTCTCGATGCATGGTATCCGGGCGAAGAGGGTGGAACCGCGGTGGCGCAGACGCTCTCTGGCACGAACAATCCGGCGGGAAGGTTGCCGGTAACTTTCTATACCGGCGTGGATCAGTTACCGCCCTTCGAGGATTACGCGATGAAGGGACGGACTTACCGGTACTTTGAAGGGACTCCGCTCTATCCGTTCGGGTATGGGTTGAGTTATACAACCTTCAGTTATGGCGGACTTAGCGTCCCGACGTTGATAGAGGCAGGAAAGCCGTTGACCGCGGAAGTTACTGTGACTAACACGGGCAGCAAGGCGGGCGACGAGGTTGCACAGCTTTATCTGAGTTTCCCGAAGGTTGCGGGGGCACCGCTGAAGGCGTTGCGTGGTTTCCAGCGCGTGCATCTGGAAGCTGGGGCGTCAGAGAAAGTGCGTTTTGAGTTGACGTCGCGCGACCTGAGCATGGTGACAGAAGCCGGAGATCCGATTGTGGCCGAGGGCGCTTATACCGTGTCTGTGGGCGGCGGGCAACCGAATACAGGAGCGCCGGTGGTGACGGGGAGTTTTACTGTAAAGGGCACGGTGACGCTGCCGGAGTAAGTTACAAGTTAGTTCAACAGGAGCGGGGCGCTTTCAGCAGGTGAAAGCGCCCCCGTTGCGTTTTTGGCATACAGCGGATGACGGCGGCTTGCCCGCTGGCGTAGATGAGCTTGCTCAGCTCGCCAGCAACGCTGCAAGCAGCGCAGTCCGGGGGGCCAGATGCTCGACCACAATGGACTCGTGGCGGGCATGGGCTCCTTCGCCGACCGCGCCCAAGCCGTCGAGCGTCGGCACTCCGAGGGCGGCGGTGAAATTTCCGTCCGAGGCTCCGCCGGTTGAGGCCTCTTCCAGAACAAAACCCAGATCGGCGGCCAGTGCTCTGGCTCGCTGGTAGAGGTGGACAGTTCCGCGCAGGCGCTCCATGGGAGGGCGGTTGATGCCGCCTGTGACGGTGAGGGTACAGCGCTTGTCGGACACCTTGAGCTTGGCAAACTTGCGCTCGATGCGCGGGCCGTCCGCCTTACGGGCGATGCGCACGTCGACTTCGGCCCAGGCTTCGGCGGGGATCACGTTCGTTTTGCTGCCGCCGCCTGCGACACCCACGCTCACCGTGAGGCCGCGCTTCAAGTCGGTCCAGCCGCTTACCGTCTCGATCACATGCGCCAGCTCGCGCAGCGCACTTGCGCCTTTTTCGAAATCCACGCCGGTGTGCGCGGCAACTCCCGCGATGTCGATTCGCCAATCGCCGGTGCCCTTGCGGGCGGTCTTGCAGGCAAGCCCCTGCGCGGGTTCCATCACGTAGACTGCGCCGCACTCGGCCGCCAGCCGCTCCGTGATGGGACGCGACACGGGGCTGCCCACCTCCTCGTCGCTATTGAGCAGCAAGACGATTTCCTGCTCCAGCGAGCCGGTCTCCACAAGCATCTCTAGAGCCGTCAACGCCATGGCAACGCCGGCCTTCATGTCGAGAGTGCCGGGACCCGACAGCCGCCCGCCACTCAAGCGGCAGGGCATCGTCTTCAGCGTTCCCAGCGGCCAGACAGTGTCGAGATGGCCTAGCAAAAGAACCGGCTGCTTCAAGCCACCGCGGAATTTTGGCCCGAAGCGTGCTTCGAGCAGATCGCCGAATGCGCGCTGGCGATGGAGCTTGACGCGGCCACCCAAGGCCTTAGCGTGGGCCGCAACGAGCGCAACGCATACGTCCACGGCAGCCTTGCCGTCGGAAGGCGATTCGGCCGCCACCAATTGCTGCGCGAGGTGGAGCAGCGCACTCTGTTTGCGCCGCGCGCCAGCCAGCAGGGCGCGCATGGGAACAGCAGAATCGGGTTGTGTCTGCATAAAGTGAACCTTTCTTTTAACCTGGTGGACCAGGCCGCAATCGCAAGGTGCAAAACCGAAGAAACCCTGATTCTACGGCACTTGGAGAGGTGATCCGCTCTGGATTTTAACGCAAGCGGTTGCCTATTGTCCGCAGAATGTGGCAAAAATGCCACAGTACAGGCTTTGCCTCGCGGGTCTAGTCTTACGGGTACGCAATGCTTGGACGGTTGGAGAAATCATTTTGGCTCATCTCGCACACCTGGAACAGACCATCGCTGAGCAAATCGAGTTTACAGGCGTTGGGCTCCATTCGGGTGCACCGGTCACGATGCGGCTGCTGCCCGCGGCCGGCGGATCGGGGATCGTTTTTCGGCGTACCGACTTGGACAACTTTGAAATTCCCGCCACTGGGCGCAACGTCGCCAAGGTCAGCTACGCGACTAGCCTGATGCGGCAGGGCGTGCTGATCTCCACTACCGAACATCTTCTCTCCGCCTTGATCGGCATGGGCGTCGACAACGTCATTGTCGAGCTGGACAACCTGGAACTGCCGATTCTGGACGGAAGCGCGCTGCCGTATGTCGAGGCCATTCTTCACGCCGGCATTCGCACGCAGCGCCGCCGCCGCGAGACCATTCGCGTTCTGCATCCAGTCGAGGTGCGCGAGGGAAACAAGTTTATCGGCGTGTATCCGGGCGCGGGCTACCGGATCGACTACACGATCGACTTCCCCGCCCCGATCGGCCGGCAGACAGCCTGCGTCGACTTGGCTGCAGAGACTTATGGCTCTACCATTGCCGCCGCCCGCACCTTTGGCTACAAGGCCGACGAGCAGCGCCTGCGGGACATGGGTCTGATTCGCGGCGCAGGTCCTGAGAATGCCATCGTTCTGACGGCGCACGGCCCGGAGAACGGGCCGCTGCGCTTTGCCGATGAGTATGTGCGCCACAAGGTTCTGGATTTGATTGGCGACCTGGCCCTGGTCGGTCGGCGCATCGAAGGCCACGTGGTTGCCGAGCGCGCGGGACACGCCATGCATACGGCTCTGGTTTCGCGGCTCATCAAGGACCGCTCAGCGTGGGAGCTGGCGCATGTGCCGGTTGAAGCGGAGCCGGCGGAAGAAGATTCCCCGGTGATAGAGCCGCGCCCCCCTGTCGGCACACCGGCGCTCGCGGGCTGCTAGTATAGTCCGCCGCAAATGGGTCATTTTGCCGATGTCGTGGATGGACTGAATTCGAAGAAGAGACATCCCTCGAGGGCTAAAGAGGCTGCGGAAAAAGGCATGATTTAGAGCAAAGGAGCCTCAAACGCATCCCTCAGGGGCTAAAGCCCAACTTATTTTGCAGGGTTTATGTACGGGCTGAAGCCCGTACCCTTCACCGGGAGGAGTTTTTCCGCAGCCTGTAAAGCCCGCTTTCTTATTGCTGAACAGAACGTACGGGCTAAAGCCCGTGCCCTTCAAAACTGCTCTACTCCCATAGTGAAACTCTTCTAAGTGAACAGGATTCGCATCGGCGCATCGGCAGCGACGCTCTTGCCCTCTCCCGCCAGAACTCCTGTCTCGGGATTGCGTGCGAATACGCTGATCAAATTCGAGTCCTGATTCGCGACCAGCATCCAACGCTCAGAGGTATCCATCACAAAGTTCCGCGGCGTCTTGCCTCCGCAGTTGGACCGCTTCATCGGCGTCAGGGTTCCGGTCTGCGGATCGGCCTTGAATGTGTAGAGAAAGTCGTTGTCGCGATTCGCGAAGTAAACGAAACGCCCATCTTGCGAGATGACCGTATCGCAGCCGCGCGTGGGGCCGGTGTAACCCTTCGGGAGCAGTTCGATACGTTTCACCAGCGTCAGGCTTCCGTCTGTCTTGCTCCACTCCAGCACGTCGACCGTTGAGGCAAGCTCGTTCATGCAATACGCCGTGCGGCCGTTGGGATGAAAGTGGAGCGTGCGCGGACCTGAGCCCGGCGCGCCTTTGTACGTTCCGGCGGGCGTCATTGCGGCCGTTGCTGTGTCCGGCTTGTAGATGTGGATGCAGTCCCCGCCCAAGTCGTTGATATAGGCGAAGCGGTTGTCTGGCGAGAACGACGCGAAGTGCGCGTGCGCCGATTGTTGCCGATCCGCATTGGGCCCGTGAAAGGTGTAGGTCTCGGTCCACACGGCCTTGCTGAGCCGGCCGTCGCTGATCTTGAAGCTGGCCGCGCTGCCGCCCACATAATCGGCGGCGATCAGCATCTTGCTGGTGTGATCGACGGCTAGATGGCAGGTCCCCACGCCGGCCGAGTTCTCGGCCGAGAGCGGATGCAGCTCCCCGCCCTCGACGCGAAAGCTGGCCACCTCGCCGGTCGGCTTGCCGTTGAACAGGTCGAGTTCAGAGGCCGAGTAAACAAACTGATGTTCGTTCGAGAACGCCAGCCAGGCGACCTTTGGAACCTTGGCGGCTACTCCGGCAGCCGTTAGTTCGCCGCTTACCGGGTTCCAGTCGTAGGCCAGGATTCCGTTTTGCCCGCCTGATCCGATGAAGACGCGCCTATGGCGGGTTCCGGCGGCATTCGGGGCGGCCGCGGCGAGGCGCGATCCGGCAACAAGGGCAACGGTGGCGGCGGTGGCGGTGGAAAAGAATTGGCGACGATTGAGTTTTTTCATGACAGAGAGATTCTCGCCGATGGGGCTTGGAACGCGCCAGTACTGTGTTGCCGCATTAATGTTCTTGCTGCAAAGCTGCGTGCAGATATA
The DNA here is from genome assembly GCA_964419175.1 of uncultured Occallatibacter sp. Classification (GTDB taxonomy): domain Bacteria; phylum Acidobacteriota; class Terriglobia; order Terriglobales; family Acidobacteriaceae; genus Telmatobacter. Next base: position 46,220 of record CAYQOQ010000013.1, read on the forward strand.
TTCATTAGCGCAAGGAGTGGGACGGCATACACCAGAGTCTCCGCACAGACGTCGCCCGGCGCATTCATCTACACTTGAACCGAACTTATACCGGAGCGCCGCTTGTCTCATTTCATCAGCTTCGTTCGCATACCTGCACTCGCCATTCGCCAGCACATACGCCCGCTGCCGCCACTGGGCGTGCTGGAAGAAGATTGTCTCCACCTGCGCGTCCTGCCTACGGACATCGACATCAATTTCCACATGAACAACGCCCGCTACCTGAGCGTGATGGACTACGCGCGCACGCACTTTCTGGCCCGGACGCGTCTTCTGGAACACATCCTGCGCTCGCGATGGCAGCCGCTGGTAGGCGCCGCCTGGCTCACTTATCGCCGCTCACTACCGTTGTTTTCCAGCTACACGCTTGCCTCCCGCATGGTTTGCTGGGATGAGCGCTGGTTCTACATCGAACAGACTTTCACCGGCCGCGAAGGACTGGCGGCGATCGGCTGGATCAAAGGGGTGCTCCGCGACTCGAACGGCGTCGTCGATCCGCAGCAGGTGATGGAAGCGGTGGCTCCGGGAACGCTGAGCCCGCCTATCCCGGAAGCCATCGCCACATGGAACGACATCACCCGAGACAAACTCCAGGCGGGCGCGTAAGCGTGTTGAGCGGGTCTTGACTCACTGCTGCAGGGTGAAGACCACATTCACCGTGGTCTCGACTTCGACAGGCTCGCCGCTGAGCAAATACGGTCGATAGAGCCAGGTCTTGACGGCGTCGATTGCCGCCTGCTGCAACATGGGCGATCCGCTGACCACGCGCAGATTCTCAATGGTTCCATTGCGCGAGATATTGGCCTGCAGCACCACGGTCCCCTGTGTTCTGCTTGCCTTGGCAATGGGCGGATAGACAGGGATGGTCTTGCGGATCAGCAGGCCCTCGACAACCATGCCCGAGACGCGCACGGGGCCTGTAACCCGCTGGCGCACTACAGGACGCTGGCTTGGATCACCAAATGGATTGTTCGGACCGTCGGGCTTGCCGTCGCCCAAGTCCGCGTCGGCGATCGTCACGTGTGTGAGCACCTCGGGGCCCGCGGGGATAAAGGGCTTGGATGGAATCACGGTCGGCGCGAAGATCTGCCCTGCGCGAATCTGGGTCTGCACCTGGGTCACGTGTTCTACACGCACGGGAGGCTTGGTTTCAGGCACCGGAGCGGGCGGCGCTTCCATGAGGAACGCCATTGCCATGCGTGGCAACGCCTCGGGATAGATGAGAGGAATCAGGATCAGTAAGAGGAGAGTGAATCCATTGAAGGCGCAGGTCGCGATCATCCAACTGCGGCTGCGTGTATGGATTCTGCCTGTGGATTCGAACGTGGAGTCTTCAAACATGGCCTGCCTCCCCAACATCAATTCAGCGGCGCCACCCGGGAGACAGAAGTCTTTTTGAGGCGCAACTGCCCTGCCGCACCACGCAACCCATCCGCGTGGAGAGGAACCTCAAGGTCCGCCATTCATCCCGTTCAGAACCACTGTGCTGATGTAGACACCACGCGGTGACAAACTGTTCCCGCAAGGGGAAGAAATGCGACCGCGGCGCCTGATAGACTCGCGTGAAGAAGCAGGTTGGAGATGAGGAAAACGATGAGACGTGTTGCATTGATTCTGTTGATGGCGGCAGGCACAGTTGCCGCGACTGCACAAACTGCGGCCAAACCGGCAACCCGCGTGGCGACTGCTGCCAAGCCGGTTGCGACTGCTTCGAAAACGACAGCCACTTCCACGGGCATCAAGCTGCCTGCGGGCTTGCCGGTGGTGAAGGGTCCAACGAAGGTGGCCTTTGCGCTGCGCTATCAGGAGATCGCGATCGGCAGCGGCGAAGAGGCCGAACCGGGCAGGGTGTACAGGGTTCACTACACCGGCTGGCTGGGGGTGAACGGGCGCGCAGACGATGGGCGGAAATTCGACTCCTCCTACGACCACCCCGGGCCGCCCATTAAGGATAAAGACGGCAAGATGGAGCGGGATGCCAACGGCAACGTGAAGCAGAGCGAGCCGCAACCCATCACGTTTGTACAGGGCATGGGCCGCGCGATTCCTGGCTTTGACCAGGGCTTCACAGGCATGAAGATTGGCGGCAAGCGGCGGATCTTTATTCCCTGGCAACTGGCCTACGGGGCGACGGGACGCGAGGGCCCCGATGCGGCGCATCCGGGGATTCCGCCGAAGTCCGATTTGATCTTCGATGTGGATCTGCTGGATGTTTCCGATCTGACGGTGCCAGCGAATCATCCGCCGATGAGCGGAGTGCATGGGATGCCGGGCGGCATGGCGCACCCGGCAACGGAGGAGAGGCCGGCGGCTCCGGCGCAACCGAAATAGCGCGAAACGCAGAACGCTCTGCTTCACGGATTACGAGTCCAGCATTGCGGCTGTAGGGTGTCACCGGCGTTCCGCATTATTTTGCGCAGTTTCTGAACATCTGTCCCCAAACTCTGGAAAGATGTTGGGGATGAGGAAAAGGAACGTCCCTCAGGGGCTAAAGAGGCTGCGGAAGAAGGCCTCATCTTGGATGAAAGGCCCGAAAAGCATACCTCAGGGGCTAAAGCCCCATTCATTCCATTGCATTTATACCGGGGATAAATCCCCGGCCTACCGCCGGGTGGAGTTTTTCCGCAGCCTGTAAAGCCCTATGCATTTTTGCCGATTTTATGTATGGGCTGAAGCCCGTACCCTTCACCGAAATTTAGTTTTTCAGGTCAGAGATTTTCAATCGCGGCGGCATAGTTTGGCATTTGCTCAGGAGCAAGTGGGCATGCGATGCGCGGTTGATACACTGCTGTGAAGTGTTTTTCTGGAGCGTGATCGAGCAATGAAAGATACCGTGCTGGTTCTGTTGATGGCCGCGGCAACGGCTGCCGCAAGTGCCCAAACCCATCCCAAGCCTGTCGCAACGGCAGCCAGGCCTGCGGCAACAGCCTCAAGACTGCCGGCCGGCATTCCACCCGCGCCGGGCATTCCGAAGGTGGCGTTCTCCTTGCGCTATCTGGACATCAAGGTAGGGACCGGCGCCGAGGCCGAGCCGAACAAGATGTACAAGGTGCAATACACGGGCTGGTTTGGGGCCAACGGGCGCGCCGACGACGGACACAAGTTCGACTCGTCGTTTGACCACCGCGATCCTGTGCTGGACAAAGACGGAAAGCCGGTGCTGGGCGACGATGGCAAGCCGAAGTTGGGCGAGCAAGTGCCCTTCACCTTTCCGCAAGGCTTCGGGCGGCTGATTCCAGGGTGGGATCAGGGCTTCAGCGGCATGCGGATTGGCGGCAAGCGGCGGCTGTTTATTCCCTGGCAACTGGCCTACGGGGCGCACGGGCGTCCGGGACCCGATGCGGAGCATCCAGGAATTCCGGCGAAGTCGGACCTGATCTTCGATGTGGAACTGCTGGACGTGACCGACTTGCAGATGCCGCCGAATCATGCTGGCGCCGGTGGGGCAGCGGGGATGCCGGCCGGACATCCGGCGGTTGCTCCGTCCCCAGCGGCACAGGCAACACCCTCGCAGCCTAAGTAGCGCTGGGTTGACTTCGAGCGATCAGGCCGAGTGTTCTCAGGCCGCGCTGACGGGTAGCTCCGGCGTGGCGGCGATCAACTGGCGCGTGTAGGCTTCGCAAGGATGGGCGCAGAGGGCTTCGGCCTCGCCGATCTCGACCAGACGTCCGTGCTCCATGACTGCGATGCGCGTGCTCAAATAGCGCACCAGGGGCATGGAGTGGGAGATGAAGAGATAGGTCAACGCGTATTCGCTCTGCAGACGGCGAAGCAGATTGACGATCTGCGCGCCTACGCTGACATCGAGAGCCGAGACTGGTTCGTCGAGGATTAGAAGGCGCGGGCGAAGGGCGAGTGCGCGGGCGATGTTGATGCGTTGGCGCTGGCCGCCGGAAAACTCGTGGGGATGACGGGCGAGAGCGGACTCGTCGAGGCCGACTTCGACGAGCAGCTCGATGGCCTTCGAGCGCAGTGCGGTGCGGCGCTGGCGGATTCCCTTCCCGATTGCGAGGCCGGCGTCGCGGCTGTGGATGACCAGTGGCTCGGTGACAATTTCAAGCACATTCATGCGGGGATTGAGGGCGGCGTAGGGGTCCTGAAAGACGGGCTGCATCTGGCGGCGAAGACGGTGGAGCTCGTCGGCTGAGGCCTGCGCGATGTCGATTCCGTCGACGAGGACAGTGCCGCTGGTGGGCTTGACGAGGCCGAGGATCATGCGCGCTAGGGTGGTTTTGCCGGAGCCGGACTCGCCGACCAAGCCGAGGGTTTCGCCGGATTCGATGGAAAGGGAGACGCTGTCGACGACGGTCTGGAGTTCGGTGCGCAGCAGGCCGGCGCGGCGGGGGTAGCTCTTGGAGACCGAGTTGACCTGAACCAACGGCATGGGTTGATGGTAAACGGTGGCGCGAACGGATTTGTTTCGGCGCATCTTTCGGTCTTGAAGTTGAGGCCGTTGTTTTCTCTACCTAGTTGCTGTTTGGCTTATCCAAGACGCCGAGTATCTTGTAGGTTTCCGACTGCATTTTCTTGCCATCTAAACTTACGGACCAGATCAGTTTCGCGTTGTCTCCATGGAAGTCGGCTTCAATACTTTCTACCAAGGGGACGCGGCAGCTCCTTCGATTACCAGCGGGACCAGTCATGTGCTCCGCAAACTTGCCTTCGCAGTTGACAATTGCCAATCTGCCGTCGGGAAGTTGTAGCGTGAATGTGGCTCCGTGGACCTTGAAGGATTTTCCTACTGCTGTGTTGTTGTATACGGCAACGTAGTCATAACTATCTTCTTTGTCCTGTCTATCAATTATCTTCACGTTCAATTTCTGTGCTGAAGCAAAAGAAGCGCACGTCATGATCAGCCCAGCAACGGCCATCATTTGTTTCATGAAGTTTCCTCTCGGGACTTAGTATAAGGCGGTCGGGTTCGAGGGCATCTACGACATTCTGACCTAAGCTCTACTCCATGCCGATGACCAGCGGCTTGCGTGGCGCGGGGGGCGCAGCGGGGTTGCGGCCTTCTTCCCAAAGGCGCTTGGGTTTTTCTTCGCCGTCGAGGACGCGGAAGACGCCTTCGGCGAGAGCCTGCAATTCGTCTTCGCCGGGATAGACGCGGATGGGAGCGATCCAATCGAGATAGGCGCGGAGACGCGCGACGAGACGCTCGGAGTGGGCCATGCCGCCGGTGAGCAGCAGGGCGTCTACTTTGCCTTCGAGGACGGCGGCCATGGAACCGGCTTCCTTGGCGATCTGGTAGACCATGGCGTCGAAGACCTGAGCGGCTGCGCTGTCGCCTGCATCGATACGGCGCTCGACTTCTTCCAGGTCGCGGGTGCCTAGATAGGCGAAGAGGCCGCCATCGCCGAAGACCTTGTGGTCGATCTCCTTTTGCGCGAACCGGCC
>CAYQOQ010000014.1:0-50505 GCA_964419175.1 uncultured Occallatibacter sp.
ATGGGGGTGCCGAACTCGCCGCCGAAGACGCCGGAGTTGGTGAGCGTGAAGGTGGAGCCGGAGATTTCGTCGGGCATGAGCTTCTTGGTGCGGGCGCGGAGGGCGAGGTCGGCGATGGAGCGGGCCAGATCGACGAAGCTGCGCTGCTCGGCCTGGCGGATGACGGGCACGATCAGGCCCCACTCGAGGGCGACGGCGATGCCGAGGTTGATGTTCTGGTGGTAACGGATAGAGCTGCCTTCAAGTGAGGCGTTGACGATGGGGAAGCGGCGCAGTGCCTCGATGGCGGCGGTGGCGATGAAGGGCATGTAGGTGAGGTTGATGCCGTTGCGCTCGGCGAAGGCGGCCTTTTCGCGCTGGCGGAGGCGGACGACGCGGGTCATGTCGATCTTGTAGACGGTGTGGACGTGAGGGCTGGTGCGGACGCTCTCGACCATGCGCTGGGCGATGATGGCGCGCATTTTGGTCATGGGGACAAGATCGCCTGGCACCTGCGGTGCGGCGGAGACTTCGGTTGAGTTCTGCGGTGCGCCACCGGGGCCGTACTGGCTGAGGTGGTGGAGGATGTCTTCCTTTGTGATGCGGCCGTTGGCGCCGGTGCCGGAGATCTGTCTTAGGTCGAGGCTGTTCTCTTTGGCAATGCGGCGGACCAGAGGCGAGGAGCGGAGAGGAAGGCCGGCGTGGACAGAGGGCGCGGGCGGGGCGGCTTGCTGCGCTTTGGGAGCGGGTGCGGAAGCCTGTGTAGCTGTGGGGATGGCGGTGGGTGCCGATGGGATTGAGCCGCCGATGACTGCTACGACAGTGTTTATTTCGACGGTGGCGCCTTCAGGGACCTTGATCTGGGTAAGCGGGCCGGCGACGGGGGCGGGGATCTCCGCGTCTACCTTGTCAGTAGAGATTTCAAAGAGCGGCTCGTCTTTTTCGACCTGGTCGCCAACCTTTTTGAGCCATTTGGTGATGGTGCCTTCGACGATGGACTCGCCCATCTGAGGCATTACGACATCGGTTCCGGCTGTGGCGGGCGCGGGAGAAGTCTCTGGCGCGAGTGTCGGGGCAGTGGGTTCGGCTGAGACTGGGGCTGCGCCGCCGATGACCGCGACTACGGTGTTGATGCCGACAGTGGCGCCTTCGGGTACTTTGATTTCGCTAAGGATTCCGGCGGCGGGCGAAGGGATCTCGGCGTCGACCTTGTCGGTGGAGATTTCGAAGAGCGGCTCGTCTTTCTCGACGCGGTCGCCTGGCTTCTTGAGCCATTTGGTGATGGTGCCTTCAACGATCGACTCGCCCATCTGGGGCATGATTACGTCGGTTGGCATGAGTCCTTCTCTCCGCGATTCGGGGATGCGCTTTTACGGGCGGCTCCTGCCGGATTATAAATGGCGGCGGCTTTTTGGGCTCTCAGGCCGGAGTGGGACGATCCTTTGTGTGCATGAGCCGTTTGACCTCGGGGGGAAGCTGGAGGGGTGTATCTTGCGCTGGGAAGGTTGGTTCTTTTGCGGCGGCGGCTTGGGCGCGGAGGGCTGCGAGGCTTTCGAAGGCAAGCACCTGCTGGCCGAAGACCTGGCCGAATTGGTGGGCGGCCTGATGGGCCAGGGATTCGAGAGTGGGCAGTTCGGCTGGCTTGGATCCTTCGCGGGCCTGCATCTCGTTTTTCAGGCTGGTGACGGGGCGGTCTGTGATGCCGCAGGGATTGATGAGCTTGAAGTCGCGTAGATCGGTGGTCAGGTTGAAAGCGAAACCATGAGAGGTAATGCCGCGGGAGACGTGAATGCCGATGGCGGCGATCTTGCGGCCTAGCCCTGCGGGCGGCAAAGCTTTGGTTGAGTTTTCTTCCTGGGGAAGGCCGCACCAGACGCCGGTTAAGCTGGGGATGCGTCCGGCGGGGACGGCAAAGACGGCACAGAGGCGGATGAGGGCTTCTTCCATCATGCGGACGAAGTCGACCGGGCCGAGACGGCCTCCGTTGGGGTTGCGCAGGCTGCGGAGGTCGAAGATGGGGTAGCCGACGAGTTGGCCGGGACCGTGGTAGGTGACATCGCCGCCACGGTTGATCTCGTGAAGGGTGATGCCGCGGCTGGCGAGGAGTTCGTCGGAGGCCAGGATGTTGGAACGGTGGGCGTTGCGGCCCAGGGTGAGGACGGGAGGGTGTTCGAGGAGGAGCAGGACGTTGTCGATGCGGCCCTGGAGACGGAGGTCGACCAGCTCGGATTGGAGGCGGAGGGCTTCGTCGTAGGGTACGCGGCCGAGATAGAGGTACTGAATCATGGCTGTCTTGATTGTAGAGTGAGCGCGAAGGGCGCATGGGAGGGCGGATGCGGTGCGAGGCCGGTTTCGCGGTACACTTGGGACTGGCAGGAGGACCGGGCGGTCGCTGCCGGAGGGTCACGCGAGTGAGTTCTCCGGGGGAGGAAAGTCCGAACTCCGCAGGGCAGTGTGCCGGATAACGTCCGGGACGTGGGCGTCAAAACCCATGGACGGCCAGTGCCACAGAAAAGATACCGCCTCGGTTACCCCTTTGGCCTAACGGCTCGAGGGCATCCCTGGAAACGCAATACCCGAGTTGACCCGGCTTGCCGGGTACGCTCGCCGTTGCGATAACTCCAGCGCCGGGGTAAGGGTGAAAAGGTGCGGCAAGAGCGCACCGCTCCGACTGTAAAGCCGGAGGCAGGGTAAACCCCACACGGAGCAAGACCAAATAGGGAGGGAAGCGCTGCCAGGAGTCAGGCGGCGCTCTGCATCGGCCCGATGCGGCAAGGCGGCTCTGGAAATTGCCGAAACCTCCGGGTAGGTCGCTGATGAACGTCCGCGGCGACGCGGCGTCTAGAGGAATGACCGCACACGACAGAATTCGGCTTATAGGTCCTTTTGCCGAAAATGAGAGCCCCGACTGGGAAGTTCCCGGCCGGGGCTCACCATTTTTTAGCGGGGTTAGCCGCGCTGGGGCGCGTGTTAGCGGTGCTGCGCACCGGTTAGCGGAGTTAGCCTTGGCGATGCAGCCGGCAAGGCTAACTCCGCCAACTCCGCTAGCGCCGCTAACTCCGCTCCGTTACGATCAATTCATGTTGAGAGTGAAGCTGTTGGAAGTGGGGGCGCGGGCGCCGGTGGTGGCGCATCCGGGCGAGGATTTGGGGTACGACCTGTTTGCGCTGGAAAGCGCGGTGCTTGGTCCGCGAAAAACGGTGCGGGTAAGGACGGGGATTGCTGTCGAGGCTCGTGAGCCTGCGACGGGGACTCCGCTGGGACTGCTGGTGCGGGACCGGTCGTCGATGGCTGCACGCGGAATTGCGACTACGGGCGGGGTGATCGATGCGGGGTACCGGGGAGAGATTCTGGTGCTGATGACCAACCTGGGCGAGACGGTTTTGGAGCTGAAGGCTGGGGAGAAGATCGCACAGATGATTCCGGTGCCGGTGCTGACGGGGGACGTGGAAGAAGTGGAAAGTCTGGAAGAGTCGGCGCGCGCGGCGAAGGGGTTTGGGAGTTCGGGCAGATGATGTAGCTTCTAGCTGTTAGCTGTGATCGCTCAACTTGGAAGGAGAATTCCCCATGATTACGATTCTCGGTGCCGGAGGCGCAATCAGCAACGAACTGGTCAAGCTGCTTTCAGACCGCAAACAGCCGTTCAGGCTTGTGGGCCGGCATCCTGCCTCAATGCCCGGCGCGGCCCAGGTTGTCTCTGCCGACCTCACCCAACAAGACCAGACTATCCGGGCCGTGGCGGGCTCCAGTGTCGTTTATTTGCTTGCAGGCCTGCAATACGACCACAAGGTGTGGGCGGACCAGTGGCCACGCATCATGGCCAATACCATCGAGGCGTGCAAGCGCGCGGGCGTAGGACTCATCTTCTTTGACAACGTGTACATGTACGGCAGGGTGGCCGGCGCCATGACAGAAGATACGCCGTTCAATCCGTGCAGCAGGAAGGGAGAAATCCGCGCGCGGATTGCAACCACCCTCATCAACGAGTGGAAGGTTGGCGGCCTCACTGCCATGATTGCGCGCGCAGCGGATTTCTACGGGCCGAACGCAAAGTCCGGCATACCGAACGTGCTGGTCTTCGAGCCCATGAGCAAGAAGCAGGTCGCAATGTGCCTGGCAGATGATTCCCTGCCGCACTCCTACACCTATACGCCGGATGCCGCGAAAGCTTTGCTAACGCTGGCTGCGAGTGAACCAGCTTGGAATCAGACGTGGCATTTGCCGACGGCTCCGCATGCTCTCACCGGGAAGCAGTTCATTACCAACGCAGCAGATGCGATGGGCGTGCCCCCTAAATACCGCGTGCTGAGCAGGCCGATGGTTCGCATCTTCGGATGGTTCAAACCGATGGTGGGTGAAGTGTATGAGATGCTTTACCAAAACGATTCGCCCTATCTGTTCGATTCATCGAAATACGCGAAGGCTTTTGGATTTTCGGGAACGCCGTATGCAGACGGGATTCGGGTGACGGCTGCGTCCTACGGGAAGACTGATTGACGAGTGTCTTTTCATCCCTGCCACAATGAAAACGGCGGTAGGACGGGGCACGCAATGCGTGCTGGAACTGGCGGCGGGTGGCGTGCGTATCCTTGATAGACATTAGCGAGGATTTCTGTGCTTTTGACCTGAGATGCAGAGGGCGGAGATTTCGTACACTGGGGGGACCAGGATAAAACCTGGTGGCGCGCCTGAAGTTGATTGCATAGCCGTTTTTGAGCGGCGGGCAATGCGGGGTGGGCAAGGAAAGCGGGACGATGCTATTCACTGAGGCAATCAAACTCGCGCTGCAATCGCTGTGGGGCAACAAGATGCGCACGGTGCTGACGCTGATCGGCGTGGTGATGGGCGTGTCCTCAGTGATCATGGTGATCACAATGGTGAACGGGGCAAACATGTACGTGGCGAACAAGCTGTCGAGCCACGGCGCCGACGTGTTTACGATTTCCCGGGCACCGAGTGTGATCATGGGACCGCAAGAGTATTTCAAGTATCAGAAGCGCAAGATTGTGCGTATCGAGGACTACGAGGCGGTGCGGGACAATTGCAGCGAGTGCACGGAAGTGGGCGCAACGCTTGACCGTTCGACGGGCGTGGTCTTCAATGGGCAATCGACTTCGGGAACCACGATGCACGGACTCACCTGGACGATGCTGGCGCTGAATAACACCGAAATCGCGCTCGGGCGCGGGTTTACCCCAGCCGATGACGACCACGGGGCGCATAACGTGATTGTGGGGTACGACATTGTGGACAACCTGCTGGGGCAGGGCGATCCCATCGGCAAGGAGATCCGCGTAGACGGGATTCCCTACACGATTGTGGGCGTTGGGGCACGGCTGGGCAAGGCGTTTGGGCAGTCGCAGGACAATTGGGTGGCCGTGCCGCTTACGACATACCAGCAGACCTACGGCTACAACGATTCGATTGACATTTATGCCCGCGCCAAAGGCGATGCGGCAACGATGGTGCGTGCCGAGGACGATGTGCGGGTGTTGATGCGCGCCCGCCGGCATAACGCTCCGGGCGCTGAAGATGACTTCGAGTTGGAGACCAACGATACGTTCATGGACCTATGGAAGCAATTCACAGCAATCTTTTTCGACGTAGTGGTGGGCATTGCTTCGATCTCGCTGGTGGTGGGCGGCATTGTGATTATGAACATCATGCTGGTGAGCGTGACGGAGCGGACGCGGGAGATCGGCGTGCGGAAAGCACTGGGCGCTCGGCAGCGCGATGTGCTGCTGCAGTTTCTGATTGAAAGCGCGACCATGGCTCTGACGGGCGGAGTGATTGGGGTACTGTGCGGCGTGGTGGCGGCGAAGCTGATTACGCTGATTATCGGATTTCCGACCAATGTGCAGTTGTGGAGTGTACTGCTGGCGCTTTTTGTCGCTGGGGCTACGGGGATCTTTTTCGGGGTTTATCCGGCGAGCAAGGCGGCAAAGTTAGACCCGGTGGTGGCGTTGAGGGCTGAATTGTAAGAGCAGTTGGAAGCTAGCAGCCAGGAGCTGCACTATGGCGCAAGGACAAACTGGCGAATCGGTGAAGATGGCCCTGGATACATTGAGGGCCAACAAAATGCGCTCGGGATTGACGATCCTGGGCATCGTGATCGGCGTGACGACGGTGATTACGATCTCATCGATCATCAACGGAATCAATAACCGCGTGACCGACTTTGCCGATTCGCTGGGTACGAATGTTTTCTGGATCTACCACCTGCCGTTCGGACCGCAGAAGCTGACCAGCGAACAACTTACGCGCAAGAAGCTGACGCTGGGCGACACGCTGGCGGTTCGCGATCTGCCTCACGTGGTGGCCGCGGATGCGAGCCAGACCTACATGAGGTCTTTCTCCGTCGGCGAGGTGAGCGTAAAGTACGAGGGCCGCAAGGTTGCCGGCTCCATCCTGGAGGGCCATACGGCCCAGGTGGCGGATGTGACGAATACGACGTTGCAGACGGGGCGGTTTTTTACCGACGGGGAGGACCAGAGCCACGCCAAGGTATGCGTGCTCGGACACGACACAGCAGATGAACTTTTTTCCGGAGGCGAGGATCCGATCGGCAAGGAAGTAAACGTGGAGACCGGCCTCTATACCGTGATCGGCGTGATGGACAAGCGCAAGCAGCCGTTTGGGAGCGGCAAGAACCCCAGGGACAATTCGATTCTTTTCCCGTTGGGCTCGTTCCATGACATGCATCCGGAAGTCTTAGATTTAGTAATCAACGCGAAGTACGACGACCCGAAAAACAAGGCGCTTGCGGAGGAAGAGATACGCGAGTTGCTACGCATCCGGCGCCATGTGAAGACGCAGGCCGACGATAACTTCGACATCTTCGGGCCGGACTCGCTGACGGAGCTCTGGGGGCAGATTACGGGCGGGCTGGTGGCGTTCATGATTGCCGTCTCGAGCGTGGGGCTGATGGTGGGCGGCGTGGGCGTGATGAACATCATGCTGGTAAGCGTGACGGAACGGACGCGCGAGATCGGCATCCGCAAGGCGATTGGCGCGACCCGGCGAACCATCCTTACTCAATTCACGACGGAGGCAATTACGCTGTGCGCGCTGGGCGGCGCGGTGGGCGTTCTGGTGGGCGCGATCATTACGTGGATCGTCTACTTTTTGCCCATCGGATTGCCGGCTACGCTCTCGACGATGTGGGTGATGATCGGGTTTGGAGTGTCGTGCGCGATCGGGTTGCTGTTTGGGATTTATCCGGCGTGGAAGGCGGCGAATCTGGATCCGATTGAGGCTCTCCGGTACGAATAAAGACAGTGGACAGTGAACATCTGAAAGCTGAAAGCTGTATTCTCAGCCTTGTGATGCCGCATGGTTTAGCTCTGGCTTTGGAGACGGTGACTACGGCGCTGACCGTGGCCGGGATGGGGTATTTTCTGGCGTCGATAGTGGCGGCGCGGGTGTACCTGCGCGAGCGGCGCGCGGGGCTGGCCAAGTTTGCGCCCGGCGTGAGCGTTCTGAAATCGCTGAAGGGGCTGGACCCCGGCATGCTGGACGCCTTCCGCAGCCATTGCCGGCAGAACTACGCGGGCGAGTTCGAACTGCTGTTCGGGGTTTCATCGCTGGACGACCCGGCTGTCGCGGCTGTGGAGCAGTTGAAGGCTGAGTTTCCGGAGCGAGCGATCCGGCTGATTGCGTGCCCGGAGAGGCTGGGGACTAATGGCAAGGTAAGTACGCTGGTGCAGCTCGAAGCGCACGCACGGCACGAATTTCTGCTGATCAACGACTCGGACATTACGGTGACGCCGCGCTATCTGGAGCGGGTGATGGGGTGCTTTGCGCCGACCCCTCAAGCCTCAGGGGCTAAAGCCCATGATTCTATTGCGGAGGTAACGTACGGGCTAAAGCCCGTACCCTTCACTGGAACGAGTGTTTCGGCTGGTTCTGAGGCTCGCAGCCTGGGATCGAAGCAAGTAGGGCTGGTGACGGCGCTGTATCGGGGGCGCTCGCATGGGACGCTGGGGTCGCGGCTGGAGGCGCTGGGCATTGCTACGGATTTTATGGCCGGGGTGTTGCTTTCAAAGTTGATTGAGGGCGGGCTGCACTACGGGCTTGGGTCGACGCTGGCGGTGCGGCGCGAGGCGCTCACAAAGGCCGGCGGGTTGCGGGCGCTGGTGGACCATCTGGCTGACGACTATGAGATGGGCGCGCGCGTGGCGAAGGCCGGCTACCGCGTGGCGGTCTGCGGCGAGGTGGTGGAGACGGGGATTCCGGCTTACCGCTGGAGGGATTTCATCGATCACCAGTTGCGGTGGGCGCGGACGGTAAGGGATGCGCGACCGGGAGGCTACCTGGGACTGATGGTGACGTACGGATTCGGGTGGTCGCTCTTGAATCTGGTGGCGAGCGGGTTGAGCCCGGTGAGTTTGTGGCTGCTGGGGTTGAGCTTCTTTTTGCGGCTGGCGCAGGCGATGGCCGTGGGGGCTGAGGTGCTGGGGGATCACCAGGTTCTGCCCAGCCTATGGCTGCTGCCGCTGCGCGACGTGGTGGCGATGGGGGTTTGGGTGGCGGGGTTTGCGGGGAATACGATTGTGTGGCGCGGGGAGCGGTTTGTGCTGAAGGATGGGAAGCTGGGGGGGTAGGTTTGGGCGTGCGTTCCGGGAGAAGGTCGTTCGCGGAATTCGGTCGCCTCTACGGGGCTTGTTGAATCGGATCGGGCTGTTTTCCCAGGACTGCGCTTGCCACCCCGCTTGCCACCCCAGCGACGAAGACCTGTCGCTGGGGACCCCGCTCCGCTTGTTCTGGGCTATTCTCGACGGCTCCCTCCAGGAGCGAATCAGGACGGCATGATGGATGGAAGTTGGTCGACTCCCAGGTCTCAAGAGCGAGACGTGGGTCTCTGACCGCATAACCTTGAGCTTTGGATTCATGCGATCCCAGGTCCCAGAATCGGGACCTGGGGCACCCGCAGTTGATTCGATGGCGGGCGGGTAGACACCCGATTTTCTGAGGGGCCGATTACTGCTGTCAGTCTCCGGTGGTGGTGACGGATTTGTCGTCGGCGCGGATGGAATCGGTGTCGATGGAGAGGCAGGCACCGAGTTCGTTGAAGTTTTTCTCCCAACGGGGACGGTCTTCGGCGGCCAATGCAGTGAGGGCGTAGGTGGAGGTGCGGAGGATCTCATACCAGATGTTTTGGGCCTGCCAGAGATTGGGCTCGAAGGGAAGCTCGACGAGGGTGCGGGCCAGGGCGAGGGCGCGTTCCAGCATCTCGAGAGAGCCAGAGGACATCTGCAACTCGACCATGGTGCGCTTCATGCGCTGATCGGCGATGTAAGAGAGGGTGGCCGTGTCGAGCGGGACCTGGTCAGCCTTGGCGAGGGAGAGAAAAGAACGCAGTTGGGCCTGGTCGATGGGATCGCTTTCCAGAGCGCGGCGGAGGCCGGCGTTTACGGCAAATCCTGCGGCTAGAGTGAGCGCGGGGGGCTTGGGCAGGCCGGCCTGGGAGAGATAGTGGAGCAGGCTGGCGTGGTCCTGGTAGATGGTGGTGAGGGAGTTTTCGATGTCCCAGAGCGTGGAGTTGAGGATGAGCTGCACGATGCGGCGCTGCTCGTCAGTGAAGAGCGAGGTGAGCGAGTAGTCGGCACGGCCGTAGTAGTGATCGAGCAGGCGAATGACTTCAGGGAAGTCGGCGCTTTGGACTTCAGTGGTGGCCTGGGCGGCAAAGGCCTCGAAGCCAGCGGCGTCGGCATCGCTGTAGGGCTTGACGGCTGCGGTGATGTTCTGGTCTCCGAAGTGGAGAACCGCAAAGGAGAAGGTCTGGCTTTGGCCGGTGATGGCACTGGCGATGTGGGCGCGGCCCATGGCGAGGCGTCCGCGGCCGGAGGTTGCGATGTCGTAGGAGACGCGGCGGACGTGGAAGCAGAAGAGGTCCGTCTCCTCGGCAAAGGAAGAGAAGACGGAACTGATAGCGTAGTGAGCCGCGACCTGCTCCAGTTGCAGTTCCATGGTGTCGACGCACTTCTTGTAGATTTGCGCGCCGTCGCCGGCGCTGGGTACGTTGGAGTGGGCTTCAGCGAGGCGGGCGAGAAAATTGGGCTCAAGCGAGGCGGCCTGTTCCGCAAAGAGGCCCCGCGCCAGTTGGAGCACGCGCGCGGCGTAGGCGATGATCTGCACGGTTTCTATGCCGGAGATGTCGTCGAAGAACCAGCCGCAACTGGTGTACATGAGCTGGGCATGACGCTGCATTTCCATCAGCTCGAGGGCGCGGACGCTCTCTTCGCCAGAGAGCGTGTGGCTGGCATGGATGCTGAAGAAGCGCGCGATGGAATCCTCGCTGCGGTCGAGGACGACGCTGATGTAACCGTCACGCGCCTCCCAGACATTGCGGAAGAGCATGGCGCCCTCCTGCTCGGTGAGCGGGGTCAGGGCATCGCGGAGTTCATCGAGGGCCTGGCGGAGCGGGGCGCGCCACTGCTGATTGAAGCCAGGCTTGCCGCCGTTGCAGCCGCAGTTGGAGCGCCAGCGCTCAATGCCATGGGCGCAGCTCCAGGAGGTGTTGTCGACGATTTCGCACTCGTACTCAGGGGGGAACTGCTCAAGGAAGCTGGCGTAGTTGGTGAGCTTGACGGTTTTGTCGGCTTCAAGCAGGCGCAGGGCGTAGGCGAGAGCCATTTCACCGTGCCTGTGATGGTGGCCGTAGGACTCGCCATCGGTGGCGACGTGGACCAACTGCGGCTGGGCGGTGTCTTTGAAACCGGACTTGAGGCGGGCGGCGAAGTTTTCGCCGGAGTTGAGAAGACCTTCAAACGCGATGGCGCGCGAGGCGGGGCCGTTGTAGAAGAACACGGCGATGGAGACACCGGACTTGAAGCGCACCAAATAAGGGTGGGTGGTGTCGACGCTGGCGTCGGGAGTGTCGGTCCAAGGGGTGCTGTCGTTGTCGGCGGCGTCTTTGAGCGGGCGAATGCGCTTGCACTGGTGAGGCGCGAGGAGCGTGAATTTGATGCCGTGCTGGGCGAGCAGTTCGAGGGAGTCTGCGTCGGCCGCGGTCTCGGCAAGCCACATTCCTTCGGGCGGGACGCCGTAGTTGCTTTCGTAGTCGGCGATGCCCCAGCGGATTTGGGTGATGCGGTCGCGGCGTCCGGCCAGGGGCATAATCATGTGGTTGTAAACCTGCGCCATGGCGGAGCTGTGATCGTGGTAGGATTTGCGGCTGCGGCGCTCGCCGTCAAGAATCATGCGATGGGTGCGAGGCGCGTTTTCCCTGAGCCAACTGAGGAGGGTGGGACCGAAGTTGAAGCTGATGCGTGCGTAGTTGTTGACGATGCGGGTGATGTGGTTCTTGATGTTGACGATGCGGGCGGCGCCGTTGGGGGCGTAACACTCCGAGCAGATGCGCTCGTTCCAGTCGTGATAGGGCGCGGCTGTGTCCTGAATTTCGACCGTCTCCAGCCATGGGTTTTCACGCGGGGGCTGGTAAAAGTGACCATGAATGCAGACGAAGCGTTTGGTGGCGGCCATGAAGTTTCCCATCGCGGATCGGCATTGCAGAACGAACCGCCCGCTCTGGTTATTGTAGGCTCGACCGACCGGCGAGAGGGGTGCCTTTGGCTAAATCGCAGGCACGCCACAGGTACCAACTGGCCACGGAACGGAACGGCGCCCAGCGTTTTCCCCTTTTGAGAAGGACCTCAGGTTTGGGCAGGTCTTCGGCGGCAAGAGGGCGTGTTTTGGGCACGCGCTGGAAGGTAAGGGCGAAACCTTTGCGGACACCGTAGTCGGATACGGGCAGGACGTCAGGGCGGCCCATGCGAAAGATGAGGAGCATTTCGACGGTCCAGGGGCCGATGCCGCGCACGGCGGTGAGGCGCTCGAGGATTTCAGCGTCGGACATTTTGCGGATAGCGGCGTGGGTGGGGACGGTGCCGTCGAGGGCGCGGGCGGCGAGGTCGTGGAGAGCCTTGATTTTGTTTCCGGAAACGCCGGCGGCGCGGAGGGGTTCGTCGGGCGTGTCGAGAAGGAGTTGGGGGGCGGGGTCGCCGCCGAAGTACTCGCGGACGCGGCGGTGGATGGTGGCTGCGGCCTTGCCGTGCAACTGCTGATAGAGGATGGACTCGATGAGCGATTCGAAGGGCGAGGGCGCGGGGTCGAGGCGGAGCGTGAAGGGGCCGGCGCGGTCGATGAGGAGGGCGAGTTTGGGGTCGGCGGCTTTGAGATGGGCTACCGCTTCGGCGGGGTCGAAGGGGAGTTTGCGGCTGCGGCCGTTGTTGATCATGGGAGGAGTTTACCGCAGGGGGCAGAAGAGGCGCGCGGCTCGGTAACAATGGAAGGCCAGAGTACGGGCGGTTCAGAGTACAGACTTCCAGGGAAGGTCGGGAGTCTGCGTTCTTTCGTATTGCGCGGGAAACGCGGCGGCCGAATGGGAAAAAGTTCATGAGAGTTTCATGGTGGGCCTGGCGGGCAGAGAGTTTTGATGGCGATACGCGCGCGCGGCCAGCGCTTGTACCATGGAGTGAAGAGACGGAACAGGAGCACAGAAGACCATGAAGATGCGGCCGGGAACACAGACGGGATTTCTAATGTGCGGCAAGGAATGGATCGACGGGGAAGCGCTGGAAGTGCGTTCTCCGTGGGACCAGGGACTGGTGGGGCGAGTGACCGTGGCGACCAGAGCCGATGCGCGCCAGGCCGTGAACCACGCCGTGGCGAGCCTGCGCCGCACGCGCGCGCTGCCGCGCTGGAAACGGAAAGAGATACTTGAAGACGTGGCCGCGGCGCTGATTGAACAGAAGGAGCGGTTTGCGCAACTGATTGTTGCCGAGACGGGCAAGCCGGTGCGGCAGGCGCGGGGCGAGGTGGATCGCGCCGTGGTTACGTTCAAGACCGCATCCGAAGAGGCGACACGGCTGGGCGGCGAAAGTCTTCCGATGGATTTGACGGAAGGCAACGAGGGCAGCTGGGGACTGTTACAGCGTTTTCCGGTAGGGCCGGTGTTGGCGATTACGGCGTTTAATTTTCCGTTGAACCTGGTGGCGCACAAGGTGGCGCCGGCGCTGGCGGCGGGCTGTCCGGTGATTCTGAAGCCGGCGCCGCAGACACCTTTTACCGCGCTGGCGCTGGGCGAGGTGATTCTGAAGGCGGGCTGGCCTGATGAGGCGCTGGCGGTGTTGACGCTGAACAATGCCGACACTGCGTGGCTTGCCGAGAAGGAAGACCGGGTGAAGCTGGTGAGCTTTACGGGCTCGTCGAAAGTGGGCTGGGAGCTGAAGGCGCACTCCGGGCGCAAGCGCGTGCTGCTGGAGCTGGGCGGCAACGCGGCGCTGATTGTGCACGAGGACTGGCCGGATCTGGATGAGGCGGCGATACGCACCACGCATGGAGCCTTCGGATTCGCGGGGCAGTCGTGCATCAGCGTGCAGCGCGTGTTTGTGGACCGGAAGATCTTCCAGACTTTTTTGTGGAAGGTAGTGGAGAGTGCGGCGAAGCTGGTGCCGGGCAATCCGTCGGATGAAGCGACGGAGATAGGTCCACTGATCCGGCAGAGCGAAGCCGAGCGCGTGGAGATGTGGATAAGTGAGGCCGTGGCAGGCGGAGCCAAGCTGGTTGCAGGCGGCGAGCGCAATGGCTCGATGGTGACACCGGCGATCCTGACAGGAACCAAGCCCGGCATGAAGGTACGCGACGAAGAGGTCTTCGGGCCGGTTGTCGCGATTGAGCCCTACGATGACTTTGAAGAAGCGCTGGCCGAGGTGAACCACTCGAAATATGGATTGCAGGCTGGGCTGCTGACGCGCGACGCAGGGAGGATTTTGACAGCGTATCGCGAGCTTGAAGTGGGCGCGCTGATTGTAGGCGACTCACCGAACTGGCGACTCGATCCGATGCCTTACGGCGGAGTGAAAGAATCAGGGCTGGGGCGTGAAGGTATCCGCTTCGCGATGGAAGAGATGACGGAACCGCGCATGCTGGTGATGACGGGAATTGGATAGAGCCAGGTCCGCGGCGCGATCAAGATAGTTAGCTGTACGATGGTGATTGTTGTGCCGTGCATAGATACAATACCAGCGCGGCAGGATGACAATCGAGGATCGTTGTCATCCACCGTGCAACTATGCGCCGTAGCGAGAGCAGGGAGCCTGTTTGCTTGCGTTGCGTTCCTGGTTCATGGGCGAACCAGGTGCGACGCGATGAAGATAGAGTGATATCTATTACGGTTCTTATTTGCTCTTGGTCTTGGCCTTTTGGGCGGCCCAGCGCTTGCGCTGCGCATCGCCAATCCGCTTGCGGGCTTCGGGGCTGAGTACCCGCTTCTTCTTTCTCGCAGCCTTTGCAGGGGCCTTCTTTGCTACTGGTTCAGCGACGGCCACCTCAATGGTTCCGAGGCCGGAAAGGAGAGAGCGAACTTGCTTGAGACGCGCGATTTCCGCGTCAATTTGGGAGAGGATAGAGTCAGTAGCCATAAGACAAGAATAACTTAGAAAGCTACTTTTGCACAGTTTTGAAGATGACTCAAAATGACGAACAGGTGGATGATAAGTGGATGACCTTACAGCCTAAAGAGAAGGGATTGGGCTTGCAAAAGCGCAATTTAGTTAGTGACGCTCACTTATAAAATACCTGATTGTGGCTTGCCAGTACCGTGACTGGATAAATTTGTCCTATCCCAGGTCCCAAAAGCGGGACCTGGGGCACCCGAAGTTGGTGGCCACGATTACTAAATCAAGCGGTCACGGTACTAGCAGTCTTATCTTCAAAAGTACGGTCGAGGACACACAAAAGGGACGGCCCGATGGAGGCTGTCCCTTTTGTATGTTTGATAAGTGGAACCGAGTTCCTGGAAAAACTACTGTAGAAATAGATTGGCGCTAGCTGGCGACTGCTACCGAGGCGCGGCGCCAGGCGTAGAGGGGGAAGTGGTTGGCCAGCTCGGCGACTTCTCCGCGAATGCGATCGAGGGCTGCATCGTCGTTGCGCAGTTCGAGGGCCTTGGCGATCCAGGCGGCGATGATGCGCATCTCGGGTTCCTTCATGCCGCGCGTGGTGAGCGCGGGCGTGCCGACGCGAATGCCGGAGGGCTTGAGCGGAGGATTGGTGTCGTAGGGAATGGAGTTCTTGTTGACGGTAATGCCGGCCTTGCCGAGGGCGAGCTCGGCTTCAGAACCGAGGATGCCTTTCTGGAAGACATCAACGAGCATAAGGTGATTGTCGGTGCCTCCGGAGACGATGCGGAAGCCGGCCTCTTGCAGGCCCTTCGCAAGCACTTGTGCATTGGCTACGATTTGCGCAGCGTAGGTGCGGAACTCCGGACGCAATGCTTCGGCGAAGGCAACCGCCTTGGCGGCGACGATGTGCACGAGCGGGCCGCCCTGCTGTCCGGGGAAGACGGCTTTGTCGACGGCGGCGGCGAGCGCCTGACCGCAGAGGATGAGGCCGGAGCGGGGGCCGCGCAATGTTTTGTGCGTGGTGGTGGTGGTGATGTGTGCATGCGGCACGGGCGAAGGATGAACGCCGCCAGCGACGAGGCCGGCGATGTGGGCCATGTCGAAGATGTAATAGGCTCCGACTTTGTCGGCGATCTGGCGCATACGGGCGAAGTCCCAGAGGCGGGGATAGGCGCTGCCGCCGCCGATGATGACCTTGGGCTTTTCGCGCACGGCGATCTCTTCGAGCTCGTCATAGTCGATGAGCTCGGTGTCGCGGCGGACGTGGTAGAAGGTGGGGCGGTAGAGCTTGCCGCTAAAGCTGAGCTTGTGTCCGTGGGTGAGGTGGCCGCCGTGAGCGAGGTCGAGGCCGAGGATGGTGTCGCCAGCCTCGATGACCGCAGCATAGGCCGAGGCGTTGGCTTGGGAGCCGGAGTGAGGCTGCACGTTGACGTGCTCGCTGCCAAAGATCTGCTTGGCGCGGTCGCGGGCGAGATTTTCGACGATGTCGGCGTATTCGCAGCCACCGTAATAGCGGCGGCCGGGGTAGCCTTCGGCGTATTTGTTGGTAAAGACGGAACCGGCCGCCTCGAGCACTGCTTCGGAGACGAAGTTTTCGCTGGCAATCATCTCCAGCCCCTCGTGCTGGCGGAGGGTTTCGTGGTCAACAGCGGCGGCGACTTCGGGGTCGGCCTGGGCGAGGGTGAGAGACATGCGATCGGTCATAAGAGAATTTTACGGCATTTCGGGATTGATGAATCTCTGAATACGCGATGCGGTGCGGCAAATAGTCTGTTGCAGGTTGGGAGTGGGTTTGTACCGGGCGGAATCTGCTATTGTTTCGGATAAATGATCGAGAAAATTGTGGGCGCGCGATGGGTTGGGGTTGTCGCGGTGGCGATGATTGCGTCGGCACTGCTGTCGGCGGGGCAGATGGCAGGTTCGCAGCAGGCGGGGATTGACGCGGCTTTGCTGGCGAGGGCGAATGCAGGGGACGCGGCGGCTGAGGTGGCTGTGGGCGAGAGCTACGCGGCGGGGACCGGAGTGGCGCGGGATAGCAAGCTGGCGGCGGAGTGGTACCAGAAGGCGGCGGAGAAGGGCGATGTAAACGCGGAGCTTCACCTGGCGGCGCTCTATCGCGATGGTGGCAAGGGGTTTCCGCGCGACATGGCGCAGGCAGCGGCCTGGTATCAGAAGTCGGCCGAGCAGGGAGATGTGGGCGCGCAGGGAACACTGGGGACGCTCTACTCGATGGGGCAGGGCGTCGAGCAGAATTATGTGGAGGCCTATTACTGGCTGGATCTGGCGGCGGCGGTGAAGGGGCCAAAGCAGGCGCAGTATGCCGCTAACCGGCAGATGATCGGAATCCATATTACGGCGGATGAGTTGGCAGCGATTCAAGAGCGGGAGGCCACGTGGAAGGCGGCGCATCCGCGGGTGGGTGCGGAGTAGTGGACTGCCGCGGAATCTGAATGCGGTGCGCTAGCTGGAGACGGCTTGCTCTTCGACTTCTGCTTCGTGCGGAGATGTAGCGGGGGCGGTTAGGCCTGAGGCCTTCTCTTCGCGCAAGGCCTTGAACGCCCGATAGACAAACGAGCCCATGTACCAGCCGTCGATGAACTTGTAGGGTGTTTCGCCGGTGGTGTAGTGGCCGCAGGGGAGCACGCGCGGCTCGAAGTTGAGGCCGTAACGGCGGAAGGCATCGACCACCTTGAGCGAGTACTCCTTGGGGAAGGTGAGGTCGTAGTTGGCGTAGACGAGCAAGACCTTCTTGCGCGGGCCACCGGCTTCTTCGCCGACGATCTTCGGGTAGTAATAGCAGGGGCTGACGGCGGCCCACAAAGCGCGTACGCGGTCTTGCGTGAGGCCGGCCTCTTCAAGAGCCTGCTGGACGTGGCGGGTGCTTTGCCCTGCCCAGGCGACGTCGCCAAATGCCGTGGAGGCGTGGTTGAAGGCGTTGACGCGGATGCGGGGATCGTGGGCGGTGGCCATGTAGGCGTAGCAGGAGCCGAGACTGGTTCCGAGGACGCCGAAGTGCTCGTAGCCCTGCGCCTCGAGCCAGTCGATGCAGCAGCGGATGTCAACGACAGCCTGGCGGCAGGCCATGAGGGTGCGGCCGATGTTGGCGCTGACGGCGTAGTCGGAACGCTCGAGCTCGGCGGGACGGCGGATGTCGTGGTAGGGCATGGAGAGGCGCAAGGCCGAGATACCCATTTTATTGAAGATGGTGCAGAGGGAGTTGTGGCTGAAGCCGTCGGAGTTCCACTGCGGGAGCACCACGATGGCTTGTTTGGGGCGCGAGGGGTCTTTATGCTCCGGGGCGGGATACCAGCGGGCGTTGACCAGGTCGTTTTCCGGGTAGGGCGTACTCTCGGGCGAAGTGAAGCGCAGAAACTGGGCGGGCTCGAGTTTTCCCTCGGCAGCTTTGCGGCGGATTGCGGCGTCCTGGGCGAGGGTTTCCGGGCGGACGTTGGTGGGAAATAGCCGCGGGTGGCGCTCTTCAAGGCGGAAGTCGGTAGGCCGTTCGTAGCCGAAGAACTGGTCGCTGTGGCGGATGAGGAGTTGGTTGATGCGAACCATGGCGGCTTCGGCGGCGGCCTGGTCGTGGAGCACCTCGGGGCCGGGCAGGGCGGAAGCGAAGCCGTGGCTCTCAAGAAAGGGAGTGAGCCACTCGAAGCCCCACTCGAGCGGACGCACCACGCGGTTTTCGTCGCGCGTGGTCAGCCGCGTTTCCCACTCGTACATCCAGCGTGCATACCATTCTTTAATCATCGAGATACTTCAATTTTATCAGCGCGGGACGGGCGGGAGATTGAGTGCGGCGATTCGGAAGTCAGGCGGGCTTGTTTCCGCGCAACTTCGACACCTGCATGGCGACCAGCCAGCCGAGGCTGAGCAGCGTCAAGAGCACGATGATTCCCTGGGAGATGACGCAGTAAAGACACCAGACCTGCAGAATGTCTTTTTCAACATGGGTGAGATAGAGAGCAAACCCCAATCCGACGAGCATGGCTGCCAGAAGCAAGGAGCGTCGGCGGGCCAGGGCTAGCAGCGCCAAGGCCAGGTAGCCTGCGATGCCGAGGGCTGCCACCGGAATGTGTTCGATTTCTGCGTAGGAACTGTGGTTCACAATGCCGCAATCCCAGCGCTCGTTGATGGAACAGGGCTCGGTGCCGGTGGTGTAGTGAACCTGAAGGGCGAGCGCGGAGACCACGACGCCGGCGAAGGCTAAGATTGCAATGAGAAAGCGCATAGCTGTTGGCTTGATTCTAGCCGATGGACCCGCGCCGGGCAGGGTAGGATGAACGCATGAGCCAGACCGAGACCGAGAGCGGAGACCGTCGCGTAGCATTTTTTGGCGGCAGCTTTGACCCGCCGCATCTGGGCCATCTGGCTGTGGCGCGCGCGACCCGCGCGGCGCTGGGGCTGGATACGGTGCTGTTTGCGCCGGTGGGAGCGCAGCCGCTGAAACCGGCTGGCTCGACGGCTGGCTATGAAGACCGCTTGGCAATGACGCGGCTGGCGGTTGCCGGAGAGCCGGGATTTACGGTTTCGCTTGCGGATGCGCCCAAGACCACAGGTGCTCCCAACTACACGCTGGAGACTCTGGAGAGGATGCGGGCGGAGCTGCCGGCGGGGTGCGGACTTTATTGCTTGATGGGCGCCGACTCGCTTGCCGGGCTGCGTGAGTGGCATCGGGCGGCTGAAATTCCTTTTGTTGCGCCTTTGATTGTGGCCTCGCGTCCGGGACAGGGCTTGAACAACCTGCAGGCTCTGCTGCCGGCGGGTTTGACGATGGAGACGGCGGTCTGCGCGGAGCTGCCAGCGTCGGAGATTGAGGTTCGGTGCTATGCGCTTGTGAATGCAAGCGGGCAGCGTACGGCCTTTTACCTTCTGCCGGGGCTGGATGTGGAGATTAGCGCATCGCAGATCCGGGAGTCGGCGCGGACCGTTGATGGGGGCTTGGGAGCGGGTCATGCGCTGCTGCCGGATGCGGTTTCTGCCTACATAAGGGCGCATGGGTTGTATCGATAGAGCCGATCTTGATTGCCGGGCCAGTGAGGAAGAGATACGATTGGGGTTGGAGAGCATATCTACCGAATGACAGAATCTAAAGCGCACCAGCAAACGCGCATTCTCGTACAGGCCGCAGCCGCAGTCTGTGAAGACAAGAAGGGTCAGGACACCCGCATACTCGAGTTAGACCCGATCGACTCGGGGCTGTCTGACTTCTTCCTGGTTACGTCCGCCAGCAACGATCGCCAGGCTGTCGCGATTGCCGATGAGATTGAGGCGCGGCTGAAGCGCGAGTTCGGCGCCTACGCGCACTCGGTCGAAGGTCGGCGGAAGGGCGATTGGATTCTGCTCGATTACGTGGACTTTGTGGTTCACGTGTTTCTGGCCGAGCGGCGCGCGTTCTATGACATTGAGCGGCTGCGCAAGTCGGCACGGCCGTTGACACCGGCGGAGTTCGACGCTGAGCTGAAGGCCGCGCTGGCGGAGAAGACAATTGCGGTCCGCAAGAAGGCGATCGGCAAGGCTAAGCCGGCGGTGAAGGCGAAACCGGCGGCAAAGAAGGCTGTGGCTGCCGCCAAGCCGAAGAAGGCCGCGAAGAAGACGGCAGCAAAGAAGACGACAGCGAAAAAGGCGCCCGCCAAGAAAGCAGCCGTGAAGCGCGTCTCGGCTAAGAAGTAGCGACGGTCGTTCTGCGCCTCGTACAGGCGCACCTTTATTTCTTCAGATTGGCCGCGAGGGTACGTACCTCGTTTGCCCGATTCGTGTTCCCGGTCGCCTGGCACGCGTCTGCCAAGGCATTGTAGAGATCGACGCTCGGAGACTGCAGAATAATCTGCGCCTCCAGCATGTGCACGACGGCCTTGGGGTTTCCGATTTTGGTGAGGGCCGCGGCAATTGCGAGCAATGTCGATGGGGTGGCTGCGGTCTTGGCGAGAACCGGCGCCTGGCTTAACGCCGCCAATTGGTCGGTCATTCCCTTGCGCGCGAGCAGAGCGGCCAAATTGTCGAGGGGACGCATGTCGGACGGGCCTTCCGCCAAGGCGCGCTTGTAGGCGGCCAGAGCTTCATCATCCGAGCCCTGGGCCTCAGCTGAAAGACCACGCTTGAAGTCGTCCGTTACTTCTCCGCCGGGTTCCGCGGGGCCAAAGGCCGTCCAGGAATCAACGAACTCAGCTATTGGGCCTACATGCAGATTCAGCGTGGCGTACACGGTTCTTTGTTCACCTTCCCGGCTCGCGCTGACAACCACTTTGTAACTTCCGGGCATCAAGGCTGAGGTGTCGAGGGTGTGTCCGGTGAGCAGATTACCGGCCTGGTCGCGGTTGCCGGCATCCACGTCTTCATTGTCCTGCGCGGCGTCGCTGTGAGCAGCGGCGATGGACCCGAAGACGTAGTGGAGGTGGATTTTTTCCGGCGTGGACGGCGCATCGGCAGTCTTTGGATCGAGCCAGAGTTGGAAGACCAGCGGGAGCTTATCTCCCTGACGCAAGAACGCATTCTGCGCGCCGAGCGGAGTAAAGCGGAGTCCTGTGATGCTGAAGGGGAGCTTGCCCTGCGGGTCAGTGATGGGCGAAGGCGCTGTGTAGGCCAGTAAGGCAGAGAGCGCAAGGTTCTGGCTTTTTATTTCGGGCACGGTGACAGTGGCATGTTGCCGCAAGGCTGTGTGCGTCGCGTTGTTGGTGAGCGTCGCAACAATCGTGTAGTTTCCCGGCGCGAGGGGGACTCGGGCCTCGGCGACAAAGCGTTTCTTTCTCGCCGCCTCCGCCTGGGTCTGGGTCAGATTGCCTGTAAGGGGATCTTCCTGTACGTAGACAGGCTTCTTGTCGGCGGTCAGGACCGTGGTGCGGAGGTCGAGGTCGTAGTAGAGGCTTCCGTCCGGACGTTTTCCAACGATGCCGGGATCGGGAATGGACGCACGCAGCAGGTAGTTGAGCGTCGCGCGGCCCTGCGCATCGCGAAACACGTTGTAGCCGATTGTCGCTTCCTGCTCGCCGATGAGCAGGCTCATGGTGACGTGCTCGCGGGCGCGGTTCAAATTGAGCTGCTCTTGGGTAATGGGATTGTCTGGCAGGCCAGCGATGGTGCTCAGCAACATATCTGAGGACATATTGGGCTGGTAGTCGTCGAAATTCACCGACTCTCCCGGAATGAGCGTGAGGGCAGTGGTGGCGACCTCGTTTCCTAGGGATTTTCGCAGGATGTCGAGGCTTTTCTTTTGATCGTTCATTGCCTCGAGCGTGGCAACGAGACGGGCTGGACCATCCTGGTTTGGAGAGTAGAGCGCAAAGGGTTCGCCGGGGCTTCGTTTGTAAAACACGATGTTAAAGTAAGGCGGCATGGCGCGGCTTGGAGACTCATAGAACCAGATCTGCAAGGGCCGCACGTTGCGAGCCGATAGGTAGGAGACTACCTGTTTGGGAGCACCGAGGATGATATAGATGCGTCCCTGATCGCTTCGCCAGCCATCCTGCCGCGCAACGCTGCCGTAGTGCTCGTTCGCATAGG
The DNA here is from genome assembly GCA_964419175.1 of uncultured Occallatibacter sp. Classification (GTDB taxonomy): domain Bacteria; phylum Acidobacteriota; class Terriglobia; order Terriglobales; family Acidobacteriaceae; genus Telmatobacter. The sequence goes on from CAYQOQ010000014.1 coordinate 21,885, forward strand.
CCAGGCGGCGATAATGCTCATCTCTGTAGCTGTTCGATTCGGAGCCTGGATCGGGATTGCGAATCTTCCAGAATGCCTCAATAAAGCTATCGCGTTGAGCATCGGAGGTTAAACTCAGGAATTGCTTCTTCTCACTGCTGTCGATGATGTAAGTGACCTCTTCGTTGAGCCAGTGGCGATAGCGCGGAGAGAGATCTTTGGAGCGGTCGGCCGCATGCAGAAAGGGGAGGAGACAGAACAGAATCAGAAGACGAGCGAACGCGGTGGAGAATTTCGTATTCAAGCGAGAAGACTCCGAATGAAATAAAAAGGGGAGAGAGTGAGCCTCTCTCCCCTCTGGTTATATTCTATCAACTTCTAGAATTCGAAGCGGATGGTTGCACGGGCGTAGAACGGTCCCTGGAAGTTGGTTGGGCGACCGTAGTCCGTGTTCAGTTTCGGCGTATTCCCAACGACCGGGGTGACGGCTGCCGGCTGCTGCGTGTACTGAACCTTGCCTCCGATGGGTTGTGAGTTGGAGACATTGATTGCATCCAGGCCCAGTTTCAGCACCTTGTCTTCGTGGAGGTGAAGAGCATATTCACCCTTTAAGTCGAGTTGGGCAGATGCGGGAGTGCGGCCCGCCGCGCCACGTCCACCGAGCGGAACCTCACCCTGGTTCAGATAGATCGGGTGATCGCCCAGAAAGCTGAGAGGAACGCCTGATTGTCCGCGGAGAGCGATGCCGGTCGTAAGCCCCTTGGCAAAGTGGACGATCGGACTATCCGCGCCAACCGTGTAGCTCAGGAACATGTTGCCTACCGCGCGCCGGTCGGTGCTCAGGTAACCCGGCCTGAATTGATCGCCCAGGAGGTTCAACTGGCCAGCCGTAAAGTCGAACAACGAGCTGATGCCAGGGTCGGACTGACCGTTGTCATTGCGGTAGGCGCCTTCATAGTTGCCCCAGAGATTGGCGAACCGATAGTTGACCGCCGCAAGCCAGTGATTGCTGAAACGCTTGTCGATCTCCAGTTCGAGGGCTTGGTAGTGGCGCGAAGGGTCCACAAAACCGTCCGGCTTACCATCGCCCGGGCCGGCATCCATCGTGGACAGGTTCAGGAAGCAGGCGCCACCGAGAGGCGTGTTGTTCCCATCGACAAAGATGCCGCCAGCCGAGTAGTAGGTGTCATTGCTGGGGATGGCCTTGCTGCCGGGATTGCCGGGGCTTGGGGGCACTGCCGCGACCGGGGGTGTGCAACCCGTTACCGGGGCCTGATAGATCCAGCCCTTTTGGCCCGCGTTGGGGTTGGCAGCGGCCCACTGCGCGGAGGTGTAGGTGACTTCCTGTTCGTTGACCGCGATATCCGTCTTGGAGTTCGGATTGGCGATGCCGCCGTTGTAATTGCTTCCAATCGTCGAACCTTCCGGCGACTGCGAGCCAATGTCCTCGATGATGCGTGCCAGTTTGCGATCAATGTAGCGCGCCTTGAGCACCACCCCGCCCTTGATTTCACGCTCGACACCGAAGACCATCTCGTTCTCGTACTCGGCCTTAGTTCCAGGAATAATGCCTTCGCCGGTTGAAGAAGAGAAGCTCGGACCACCGAAATTCGAAACGGCTCCGCTTGTGGGGTCGGTGCTCTTGGGCATGCCGTTCAGGTTATGGGCATTGTCAGGAACGACGACCAGCGCGCCGTTTACGATTGTTGGGGCAAAGACGTAGCCGGTATCGTCCTGTTCGTTGCCAAGCTGACGGTTGGCCGCATCCAGCGGCATAGCCCAGAAGTTGCGGCCATAGTTGAAGAAGATCTTGCCCTTGCGATCTGCGAACGGATCGAAATTGACGCCGATGCGGGGCGACCAGTTCCCGCTGAAGACATAACTCATCACTGTTCCGGCAACGCGCTCCTGTTCCCAGCGCAGGCCAGCATTCACAGTAACAAAACGATTCATCGCCCAGGTGTCGTCGCCGTAGGCAGCATGGTACCGTTCGAGGGAGTTTACATTCAGTCCAACATAAGTGCCGCGGCTTTCTGACGCAAAGACCCGCATGCCATTCCATACCGGGCACTGAGTGCAGGTGGCGTCGGCCAGGTTGCTCTGATTGATCGCTGTCAGCGTGAACTGAGCATTGGTCTGGGCTCCGGCCACTTTCGAGGGAATATTCGAGAAAAGAGTGTTCAAAGCTGTTCCGCCCGCATTCTGATTAGGAATGGTGAAGAGGGGTCCGGAACGGAGCGGCTGGTAGAGGAACTTGGTGTGGTCGTAGGAATAGCCCACCGACAAGGTATGCTCACCGAGGAAATGGGCCGTCTTCTGGGTGTTCAATATCAGGCTGTAGGTGCCTTCTCTAGACGGTGCATAGCCGCCGAAACCGGTGTTGACTGTCGAGCCCGTGCCCGCTGCCACCAACGATTGGTCGGCGATCGAATACTGGTTCAGGGTCGGCGTTTCTGTGAAGTGGTCGTAGTTGTAGGTGTACGACGCATCCATGACCCAGGTGGGAGTGATGGTGACGCTGAGGCGCCCCAAAGTATCGCGCGATCCCCACTGGTAGCTGCTGAGCGTGGAAGGGATATTGGGCGTGGACAGCGTGTTGGGAATGCTGTTGTGGCGGGAAGGATCGCCAAAGCTCGCCGCTTCAAACTGGATTTTCGGGGTGAGGTTAAAGGTTAGCTTCCCGGCCCAGCTCACTGCCGTGGTGCTGTAGGCAAATGGACCGTGAGTGACAACTGGCGCGCCTGCCGCGGGTGCGCCAGTGTAGGTGAAGTTGGGATTGGCGATGTTGATGTTCTGGTCAAGTGCGGGGTTGAAGGCTCCGAAGAAGAAAATCTTGTCGCGGAAGCCAGGAACGTAGCCGCCAAACTCGAGTGCCATATCGTAGTGAGGGCTGGAAAGAGTGGCGCTTGGGGTAGTTTGGAGGTACCCAAATTGGTAAAACTGCTTCCGGGACGCATACCACGATCCCGGCCCTGCATATGCGCCTACTGCTCCGTGATAACTATTGGAGCCGGACTTGGTGACCATCTGAACGATGCCGCCCTGGGCCTTGCCGAACTGAGGCGCGAACCCGTACGACTTGACGTCCACTTCCTTGATGAATGCCAGGTTGATACCGGTGCCCAAAGATCCGTGAAAGCTGTTGAAGGTGCCAAGGCTGCCATACGCCTGGTCGGTGACGGTTACGCCATCAACGACGTACAGGTTCTCAAGACCGGAGGAACCGCCGATGGAGGGATTCGCAGCGCCGGGGCCGTTCTGGTTCGCAGCACCAGCTACCTGCCCGTTTGCAACGCCGGGGGCCGCATAGAAGATGGCGCTGACCTGGCGGGGCATGGGAACGCTGTTGTAAAAGGTGTCGTTCAGGTTTGAATCGATGGCGGTGCTCTCAGTATCAATAGAGACGGCCGAGGCGGAAACTTCAACGGTCTCCGTCGTGTTGCCGATAGGAAGCTTGAAGTTCAAGAGCGAGGAGCCACCGACCAGAACTTCGTTGTGGTTCGACTTGACCGCCTTGAAGCCAGTCTTCTCGACCGCGGCATCGTAGAACCCCGGGATAAGGCCAGAGAAGGTGTAGTGCCCCATGTCATCCGTCGTTGTCACGCGTATGCCCTGAGGGCCGGTCAACGTGACCTTGGCGCCCGTCAAAACCGCGGATGTGGAGTCTGTCACGGTTCCACTGAGGCCGCCCGTAACCGCCCCGCTTTGTTGCGCGGCCATAGGCTGCGCGAGGAACATGGCGACAAACAGGCCCGCAACAAAAATCGAAAGGGCGGTAAACCACATGCGAGGTCCACTGGAAGGTGCACCTTGTAGAGAAGGCTTAGCTTGGAACCGCGAAGATTGCATTGAACTCCTCCGAAGTGAATTGGGACTGGAAGGCTTCTTATGGAAAGCTTCTCAATCCGCGATTTTGTTGCTTCGACTCGGCGGGGGTGAACCCGATTTGCCGGTGATACCAAGAGGGCAAAAACTTACGCGAACGTCGAAGAACTATTAAAAAAGCCACTTTCGCGAAGAATGTGATCGCGCAGTGATAATTCGACAGATTGCACGCGTAGCTGTGTATCTTTATGCACGACATGGGCCAATCTGTTTGGTCCTTGGAGAAATTACTTTTGTTATTGAAACTAAAGTGCTTATTTATATTAGGGTTGTAAAGTCCCGCTTGTGTAAATATGGAAAACCGTATGATCGGTGTGCGAAATCCCAAATACGGGATCTGATGGGGGTGTATTGAGAATCTGGGGGTAGTTTCAGGCGCCGGGAGTTGCGCGCGTTGCGGTATGCTGCTCTGCATGCAGATTACGCTGGCTCATATCGGTGGCCGCCCTGGGGCCAAGGATGAAGTCGATTCGCTGATCCGGACATATTTGGAGCGGTGTTCGACATTTGCGCGATGCCAGACAGAGGCTTTCAAAACCGAGGATGCGCTTTTGGATTGGCTTGAGCGACAACAGGGCCGGACGCCGGCCGTGGCGGTGCTGCTGGACAGCCGGGGGCGGCAGATGAGTTCTGAGGCGTTTGCGGGGTGGGTGGGTGCGCGGCGCGACGAGGGGAGCCAGCATATTGTTTTTGCGATTGGTCCGGCGAGCGGCTGGTCAGAGGCGGGGCGGAAGCGGGCACAACTGCTGCTGTCGCTTGGGCCGATGACTCTGGCTCACGCGCTGGCGCGGCTGGTGATGGCTGAACAGATTTACAGGGCGGTGACGATTCTGACGGGACACCCCTACCATGCGGGGCATTGAGCTGAGCTAGATTAATCGCTTTGCGGAGGCCGATTGAGAAAAGCCCGAATGGGGGACCGTTGGCTGTAAGCTGATAGCTGCGATGAGTGACGCCAGACGAGGATTGGTTCTGATCAATACGGGCCCCGGCAAGGGGAAGACGACCGCGGCGATAGGCACGGCCCTGCGCGCGGTAGGCAACGGAATGCGCGTGCTGATGCTGCAATTCCTGAAAGGGTCGTGGCACTACGGCGAGCTGGATGCGGTGCAGGCGTTTGGAGAGAACTTCGTCCTGAAGCAGATGGGACGCGGCTTTGTGAAGGTGGGTGGCGCAGAGACCGATCCTGAGGACATTCGCATGGTGGAGGCGGCCTGGGCAGAGGCGCGCGAGGCGATCTACTCCGGCGAGTGGGACATGGTGATTCTGGACGAGATCAATTACGCGATCAGCTACAAGATGCTGGACCCGGTGGTGGTGGCCGAGGCACTGCGGGGGCGTCCGGAGATGGTGCATGTGATCCTGACCGGGCGGAATGCGCACCCGCTGCTGGTGGAACTGGCCGATACCGTGACCGAGATGCGGGAAGTGAAACATGCTTACCAGAAGGGGATTCTGGCGCAGCGCGGGATTGAGTATTGAGGGGTCGGCATCGGGGCTGAAGCCCTGACCTACAAGCCACGGCCTACCAATAATCCATGTTTGCGGGCAATCCATTTACAATTGGGGTCTATATGTCCTGGTTCAAGCGAGAGAACGGCGATTACGAATCCGGAGCCGGAGCCGAGAACGGCGCGGATGCTGGCGGCAAGACTGTCCGCACCGAGGGACTGTGGATCAAGTGTCTGGGCTGCCGGGCTGTGATCTGGAAGGCGGAGCTTGAGGCGAACCTGAACGTTTGTCCCAAGTGCCAGCACCACTTCAAAATGAGTGCTCGGCAACGGATAGAGCTACTACTGGAACCGGGCTATCAACTGGTGGACATGGGGCTGCGATCGAACGATCCTCTGAATTTTACGGATGTGAGGCCCTACAAGCAGCGGCTGCGCAAAGCGCAGGAGGCCACGGGGCTGAACGATGCGATTGTGAACGCCGTGGGGAAGATGGGGCCACATGCAGTGGTTGTGAGCGCTATGGAGTATGGGTTTATCGGCGGATCGATGGGCGCCGTGGTGGGCGAGACGATTGCCCGCGCGGTGGACCGTGCGCGGATTAACCGCAAGCCGCTGATTGTGATTGCCGCATCCGGCGGGGCGCGCATGATGGAAGGCGTGGTGAGCCTGATGCAGATGGCTAAGATCTCGTCCACGCTGGCGCAGTTGGACGCGGTGCGGGTGCCTTATATCTGCGTACTGACCGATCCGACCACGGGCGGCGTGACGGCAAGCTTTGCCATGCTGGGCGACTTGAATATTGCCGAGCCGGGCGCTCTGATTGGGTTTGCGGGACCGCGGGTGATCGAGCAGACGATTCGACAGAAGCTGCCCGAGGGTTTTCAGCGGTCTGAGTTTTTGCTGGAGAAGGGCTTTCTGGATGCGGTGGTGCAGCGGCGGGATTTGAAGAGCTACCTGATTCGGGCGCTGGAGTTTTTGAAGGCGTAGCACTCGTGGCGCTGGTAGTTTTCAAACGCATAAAAGAGCCCCGGCACCAGGCCGGGGCTCTTTTTGTGGCGTTTGGCTCGCTGTTTAGAACGAGAACTTGACCACGATGCGGATGTGGCGGTGACCGGAGATGTTTGGCGCGGGATTGTCGAATACGTTCGTGCCGTTGTTGCTGTAGGCGTCGGTATTGATTCCGGAGATCAAGGTGGAGTTCGAAATACCGGCCTCTCCGTGGTTGAAGATGTTGAAGAATTCGCCGCGAACGTCCAATAGCAGTTTCTCGTACACCTTGAATTGACGGGCGATGTTCATGTCCCACTCCTGGTAGCCGGGCGTGAAGAGCGTGTTCCGACTGACCGGTTGGGCCGGGTGGGTTCCGATTGCTGGAATAATCCAGTGAACCTGGCTTTGGGTCACGGTTTCGCAGGGCAGGTAGGTGTACCAGAGGCTCGGTCCGGAACAGAGTGTGCCCCCAGAAGGGCCGCCAGAGTACCAGGAGTCATCGAAGGCGTAGGTTGCCATCGGCGCTTTGGGATTGCCAAGCACAGGTCTGTCGTTCCCAATACCATCGCCGTCTGTGTCGTATCCGTCTTCGACGTTCATGGGGCTGCCGGAGTTGAATTCGCTGACGCCCGCAATTACCCAGCGGTTGACCATGTTGCCCAACACCTGCATTGCGCCCTCGGTGTGCCAGACGGGCGGCGCCCATGTGTACGACAGGACCAGGCGCTGGCGATGGTCATATGCCGATGGGCCCCAATCGGTGACGCCACGCGGCGTTGGATAGCGGCTGAACTGGTAGGAGGACTGGTTGTTAAAGGTGAAGATCTCAGATCCGTCATCCATCGCTTTGGCATAAGTGTAAGAGGCGCGTAGGAGGAAATTGTGATTGATCTTGTGGTCAAGCTGCGCCCACAGTCCCGAATACTCCGAATCGCCCGAGTTGTCGCGGACCAGGATCGAACCTCTGGTTGGGACCACGCGGCTCGAGTAGAACCAGTTGTTGACGAATGGATTCACGTAGGTATTTCCATAGAGGTGCTCGGCGCGCTCGCCCACGTAGCTTACCTGCAGCGATGTCGTCCAGGGAAGCTCCTGCTGGATGCTCAGGTTCCAATGCATGGTCATGGGAGTAAGCAACTTGTTCTTGATCGGATCGGAGGAGTTTGAGGCCAACGGGTTCTTGTTGAGGTTGGCAAATTGCTCATACCAGGAGCCGGTGCCGCGATACGAGTTCGCAGTGGTGCTGCTGTAGATGACGGGCGAGGCCGCGGCCGGAGCCGTGGCCTGGATGTTGTCGATGATATTGGTAAAGACCACGTCGTAGAAGACGCCGAAGCCGGCTTGGATAACGGACTTGCGTGCGCCGAAGACCTCGGGGCTATAAGCGAGGCCGACTCTGGGTCCCCAAGACTTGGTCACGGCCTGCTCGCGGGAATTGCAACTGTTGGTGGGTGACGGGTAGCAGGCGAGCTGGGTCTCGTCAATGCCGGGATACGGGGTGGCCGCTGTGTTAAACGGAGCGCCGGCGTACTCGTAGCGGAGGCCCATGTCGATACTCAGGGTCGAAATTGGACGATAGGTGTCTTCCACAAAGTAGTTCTGGGAATACAGGTTGGGCCGGGCGATTGGGCTGCCGAAGTTCTGTGAAACCGAATTGGTGCTTGGACCGCCGTAGTCGTCGATCAGGTTTGCAAGTCCGCGATAGGTAAAATTCGTTGTGCTGCCTACGACGGGCGTTGACGAGGTGTCGTTGCCAAAAGCGATGGCGCCATAGAAGAGGAAGGGGATCGCGTCTCTGACGCGAATATTCGCCAGGTCGGTGCCAACCTTGATGAAGTGCGGCCCATGGGTCCAGCTCAATGTGTCCTGCAACTGGTATGTGTTGTGAAATCGGCCCTGAGGAATGTTGTTGGGGATGCCATAACCAGTAACATCGGTTACCGAGACGGCGGGCTGGTTATAAAGTGAGTTCGAGGTCGTGCTGCCTGGCAAGCCGAAGATAAAGCCGATGCGGCCATACGAAACGCGGGCGTCGTTTACGAGATGCTGGTTGAACACGTGGGTTTCAACGATACCTGCGTTGTAAGCGGTGCCGTTCTGGTTAGTATCAAACCCCGGCAACTGCCCCGAGACGCTCGTGTCAATGGGAGCGAGATACGACGTGCGGATGAGATGGAGCCGGAGTGTGTCTTTCTTGTTGACGATGTAGTCGCCGGTTAAATCCATCTCCGGGCTCTTGGAATCGTCGCCCACGTTCCGCTGGATGGTTCCGACTTGAACAGTGCCGCGATCAATGCCGGTGGCCGGGTTAGGCCCCAACGGAATTGATGGCTTAGTGTTGAGGGGATTCACGGTGCCGACGAGGCTGCCCCAGGCTGTGAGCAGGTTGGTCAGGCGTGTATTGGCCGGAAGAGCCTTGAGCGTAGTCAGACCGGCAGCAGTGGGAATGGAGAGCACCGAGAGATTGGCGGAAGAATTATAGTAGTCCCACTGATACGAGCCGAAGACGAACAACTTGTTGTGGAAGATGGGACCGCCTACGTCAAAGCCGGGGATGTTTTCGCGATACTTGGTCTGCGACGTGACGCCGTTGAAGTGATCCTGCTTGTCGATTGCGTCAAGGCTATTGTTTTCCGCGCGCTCCCATACAGCACCATGGAATTCATTGGAGCCGCTCTTGAAGATCGTGTTCGAGACCGAACCCGCGCCGTGCCCAAACTCCGCGGTGTAGTTGTCCTGCAGAATCTTTACTTGCCCAACGGCTTCAAGATTCTCCGGCTGAAGTCCCTGGCCGGCGAGGCCGGCATCGTTGTTGTCCTGTCCCTCGATCAAAAAGTTATTAGCGCGCGGGCGACCGCCGCCCACTTCGAAGTTGACGCCATTGCTCATGCCGCCCTGCGTGGCAGGCATGACTCCCGGGAGCGTCAGTGCCAGTTCGTATGGGCTGAGCGAGGCGATTGGCAGGTTGCCAATCTCTAGTGCGCTGATGGTGCCTGAAAGCTGGGCGTTGTCGGTATTAAGCGCGGCATTGTCGGCTGAGACCTCGACGACCTCGGTGGCTTTCCCCACATTGAGAGTGATGTTGGCGGTAATGATGGATGTGCCGGGAACCACCAGGCCCTTGTGTACAGCAGTCTGATAGCCAGTGGCTGAAACGGAGATGTCGTACGTCCCAGGCAGAACCGATTCGATTCTGAAGTTGCCCTGCTGATTAGTCATTGTTGTGCGAGTGGCGCCGGTCTGAAGAGACGTGGCGCTCACGTTCGCTCCAATGACCACGCCGCCAGACACGTCAGTGACCGTGCCGATCACTGTGCCGTTCGAAGTTTGGGCACTGGCAACCGAGACACTGGCAACCGAGACAAAGATTGAAGCGAAGAGAACCAATGCTTTTATGAAAAGGTTTCTCATGGGAAAATCCATCTCCTTGGGCTACTGTGTTGGCGTACAGTGTTGACTAAAATACAGGGTTTCGTGGGAAGCTTTTGGGTATTTGTATGCAATTTGGTTGCCATGTGATTAAACTCAATGTTTGCATAAGGTTAAACGCTTTGGATTTAGGGAAATATCCGTAGAATTGTATATTAATATGATAAATAATATATTCAAGCCAATTGTCTGATGATTCATGGGTTAAGGCTGGGTGCTTTGTCAGCTCCACTCCATACGATGCGATGCGGCGGTGAGCTTTGGTCGAACCCCCGGCTGGGGTACCTTGTATCACTACCGACCGCAAACCGCTGCTGAGAAATCAGATGCGCATGGGCATGAGGACGTAGCGGTACTTGTACTCAGCTTCGGGGTCTTCGGGGCGCATCTGGCCAGCGGACTGGGAGTCCTTGAACTCGAGACGCACTTCGCCTTCGTTGCTGAGAGCCTTGAGGAAATCGAGGATGTAGATGGAGTTGAAGCCGACCATGATGGGGTCGCTGGAGTAGGGCGTGTCGATGGTGTCTTCGCTCTCGCCGGACTCGGTGGAGTTGGCGCTGACCTTGAGCTCGTTGTCTTCAAGCTTCATGCGGATGGCGCCGGAGCGCTCGTCGGCGAACTGGGCGACGCGCTGGATGGCCGCGGAGAGCTCGCTGGAGCGGACGACGGCGAACTTGGTGTTGTCGCGCGGCATGACGGCTTCAAAGTTGGGGAACTGGCCGGTGAGCTTGCGGGTGCTCAGGGTGCGATGGCCGATGCGGAAGAAGAGCGTGTGCTCGTCGTCGGCAAACTCGACCTTGTCGGCGTCGGTGTTGTTGAGCAACTGCTGGAGTTCCTGAAGGGCCTTGCGGGGAATCAGGATGCGCTTTTCGCCGCTGATGCCTTCGAGGTTCTCATTGGGCTTTTCGACGTAGGAGAGGCGGTGGCCGTCGGTGGCGACCATGGCGAGCGACTCGGCCTTGAGGACCAGCAGGGCGCCGTTGAGAGTATAGCGCGACTCCTCGTTGGAGATGGCGAAGATGGTGCGGGCGATGAGGGTCTTGAGCGCGATGAGCGAGATGCTGGTGACGGCGACGGTGGGGAACTCGGGAACCTGGGGATAGTTGGCGCGGGCCATGCCGACGATTTTGGTGTTGGAGCGGCCGCTGCGGATCTGGACCCAGTGGTTCTCAAGCAGTTTGATGGAGATGTCGCCATCGGGCAAGAGCTTGATGTAGTCGTAAAGCTTGCGCGCGGGGATGGTGCAGGAGCCGGGCTTTTTGACTTTGACGGCGGCGCTGGTGCGGATGGCCTGGTCGAGGTCGGTGGCGGTGATGTTGAGCCGGTCGTCCTCGGCTTCGAGAAGGAAGTTGGAAAGAATCGGAATGGTGGTTTTGCGCTCAACCACGCTTTGCGTTGCCGTGAGTTCCCTTACCAGATCCTGGCGGCTAACAGTAATTTCCATCGCTGCCCCCTGTGCGGCCGGCTTCTCGACTTCGGTTTCACTGATCGGCATACGTTTTCCTTCGCTCTAGAAGCCACTTTACCGCACTGGCCACACTCTACAACACTCTGCCGCGCGGCGGAAGTGGCTGTCTTTTCTTCTTCTTGATTGTATTCATCCTGGCGTTTATGTGCGCGTGGAAAACAGGGACAGTTCTCTGGATTACAGGGATTGGCTGGATTTGACGCGTTGCGATGGAGCTGACGCTGCGGGTTGGGGATTTTGTGCAGGGAGTTTTGGGAAGACGGCTGGCGTGCGCGACGGGTAGTAGGAAAAGGATAAGAGATTAAAGAAAAAGATAGTAGTACCCGTAGTTCAGTGAGGAAAAGTGGGAAAGCTTCCGAAGTGGTTGGTGGAGAGAGAGTTGAGTTGGTGCGGAGTTTTCCAAATCCTGGCTGTGCAATTCTGGAGTTTTGGAAAACAGGGTTTGAGGGGTGGTGTGGAGACCTCAGTTTCCCACGTCTCCCACAGGGGAGCGGAAAAGGGCTGTGTAAAGCGGACCGATTGTGTGAAAAGGTGGTGCGGATAGGCATGGAATCAGGGGTTGCGAGAGACGCGTCCTGCACAGAGAGCGAAGGTTAAGCAAACACTTTTTGGGCGAGGGAAACAGGCGGAGAGCGTGCGTGGCTCGCGCGTTTCCGGAGATGGCGATGGGTGCGATTGGTTCCCATTTCTGTACGAGGAGCGTAGGGAAGTGAGTTTTGGAGTAAGAAAATAATTTGTGCGAGGCTAGACTTTGAGTAAGCGAATTGAACAGAACGGGGAGTTTTGGAGATGAGCATGGACATCGGGCGCCTGGAAAAAGAGTTGGTGCAGATGTCGGCCGAGGGTGCGCCAGGGCGCGAGTTTTGCGAGGCGATCTCTGAGTTGGCGGGTACGGGAAGGTTTGCGCGGTTGAGGGATGTGCTTCCGGGGATTGTGTATGACGAGCTCTGGGCGCGCTACCAGCAGGATCCTGCGGCTTTTGTGGTCAGTTGGCACTCGTTGGCGCAGGAGATGCGGCAGGGCTTTGTGCAGCATGCGCGGCAAAGGCTGACTTCGCTGACGCGGTTGCAGCAGGCAGGCTACGGCGAGGATACGCCAGCGTGGCAGAAGATTCAGCGGGCTCTGGATGGGCAACAAAACGACCTGTTGCGTGCGGCCTTTGCGATGGAGTTGCTGGAGCTGGTGGAACCGGCCGTGGTGAGGGCGACACACTTGCGGGAGTGCGTGGTGGCTTCAGCTAGTTCAGAGGAGGCGGACCGGTATCTGGACGAAGCGACGCGCTGCTACTTCTTTGGTTTGTTTACAGCCTGCGCGGTGATGTGCCGTTCGGTGCTGGAAGAGGCGATCAAACAAAAGCTGCCGGCAGGGTTGGCGCGGCAGGTTCGGACGCGGTATCGCAATGTGGCGACCCTGGGCAACCTGCTGCACGAGGTGAACAACAATCTGGTACTGACAGGGATCGATGGGGATTTTCCAGCGCTGGCGAATAAGGTGAACGATGTGGGCAAGAAGGCGGTTCATCAGGGGTTGTTGTCAGAGGATGAGGCGCGCGAATGCCTGCAGGATGCCCGCCTGGCGATGCAATTGTTGTTGCGGAATTGAGCACATTGGGACGTGGTTTTGGATGCGGCTTTTATACTTGAGCTTGCATGTCCTACGCAGCGGCCATCGATGAACTGAACGCCATGGTGCCGGAGCTCTATACGAGCGGGGGACACCCGCGGCGCAAATTCTCGCTGAATGAGATTGGTGTGCTTCTGGGTGCGCTGGGTAATCCGCAGAGGGCATTCCCCTTGGTGTTGATTGCGGGGACCAACGGTAAGGGCTCGACGGCGGCGACGCTGGCTTCGATTCTTACGGCCTCGGGGCTACGTACAGGGCTCTATACTTCGCCACATCTTGTGCGGGCCAATGAACGCATCCGCATGGATGGCGTGGAGATTGCGGACGACAGTTTTGCGAGGCTCTATTTTCGCGTGCATGATGCGGCGCAGCAGTTGGTGCTGGATGGACGGCTACCGCAACTACCGAGCTACTTCGAGGTTCTGACTGCGCAGGCATTGCTGTATTTTGCTGAGGCAAAGGCAGAGATCGCTGTGCTGGAAGTGGGGATGGGTGGGCGGCTGGATGCGACCAATATTGTGGAGCCGCTGGTTTCGGTGATTACGGATATTTCACTGGACCACATGGAATGGCTTGGATCGACTATCTCTGCGATTACACGGGAGAAGGCGGGGATTCTGCGGCGGGGCGGAACGATGATTACGCTGCCGCAGCACCCGGAGGCGAACCAGGTTCTGGGCGAGGTGGCGACCGGGCTGGGAGCGCGCGGAGTGAGTGCGGCTGCATACGTGCCGGACAGCGGCGTGGTTGGCCCTTATCGGGTTGAGGCGCTGGGAGCAGAGATTGAGGTCGATTCGCCACTTGTGGGTGCGCATCAACAGCGGAACCTGGCTCTGGCTATCGCGACTGCGGTGGAGCTGGCAGGGAAGCATGGTTTTCCGATTACACCGGCAAGCATTGCGCAAGGGATTCGTGAGACGCGCTGGCCAGGGCGGTTGGAGCGGATTGAACGGCACGGCGTGAAGTGGATTCTGGATGTGGCGCATAATCCCGCAGGGGCCTGGGCTTTGCGCGCCGGACTACGCGGTGCGTTGGGAGACGAGAAGCCGCGGACGCTGGTCTTTAGTTGCCTGCGCGATAAGCCGGTGGCGGAGATGGCGCAGATTCTGTTTCCTCTTTTCGATCGGGTGATTCTTGCGCCGATTCATTCTGCGCGGGCGGCGGGCATGGATGATTTGCAGGCGGCCGCAAGAGCGACCGGAACCGCAGCGGTTGCGGCAGAGTCGGTGGGCGAGGCGCTTGACGTAGCAGAGAAGGGCGCGCAGGGCGGAGCGATTGTTGTCTCCGGGTCGGTGTACCTGGTGGGCGAGGCGCGTGGTTTGCTGCTCGGCACAGAAAGGGCACAGGCATGAGCGCGAGGCCCAATCCTCTGCCGCGGCTATACCGCTGGCGTACGAACGTGGTGCAGATTCCGCTTCTGACGTTGATTACGGTTATCTGTGGATCGCTTTCGCTGCTGGTGTCGTTGATGGAAAAGAGCGGCCGCGTGCAGCACCGGATAGCGAGGTTCTGGGCGCGTAGCCTGGTGTGGGGGTCCTGCTGCTCGATCAAGGTGCGCGGGATGGAGAACCTGCGCAAGCAGCCGGTCGCTGTTTACGCATCGAACCATACCTCGTACATGGATACGCCCGTGATTTTTGCAACGCTGCCGTTTCAGTTTCGCATTCTCGCGAAGAAAGAGTTGTGGCCGATTGTGTTCATCGGGTGGTATTTGAACCGTTCGGGGCAGATCCCTATCGATACGGCGAATCCACATGCAACACTTTCGAGTCTCAGTTTTGGCGTGAAGGCGCTGCGGGCGGGCATGCCGCTGTTCGTCTTCCCAGAGGGTGGGCGGACGGAGACAGGCGGGCTGAAGCCGTTTCTTTCCGGGGCGGCTTACCTGGCCATTCGTGCGCAGGTGCCGCTGGTGCCGGTCGCGCTGAGCGGGGTCTACGATCTGCTGCCGATTCATACGCGGCATTTGTATCCAGGCGAGCTGACAGTCAGTGTGGGAGCGCCGATCGAGACCAAGGGGATGACACCGCGCCAGACAGAGGAGTTGAATGCGCGTCTGCGCGCGGCGATCGAAGGGTTGCTGGAGCCGGAGTGTTTGCCGGGTTGCGATTCTTCTATTGAGGATGGCGCTTTGCCTGCGGGCAACTGAGACTTGGCCAACTCTGTTCGTTGCGAGGCGTCTCTGATTACACTGAGGTCTCCATGTCTGTGACGATTGCCATTCCCGAACCTACAGGCAGCGATGCGGCGTATAACGCGCGTGCGCTGCCGCAGTATATTGCGGCCCTGGAGGCGGCAGGCGCAACGCCAGTAGTGGTGCCACTGAACGAGCCGCAGGAGTACGTGGCGCGGCTGTTGGCCGGAGTGCAGGGAATTCTGCTGCCGGGTAGCGGCTTCGATGTGGACCCGGAGAGATATGGCGAGGCGCGCATCCCGGAGTGCAGCCCGGCCGACCCGGCGCGCACGGCTGTGGACGAGTTGATTCTGCAGGATGCCTTTAATCTGCGCAAACCGATTCTTGCCATTTGTCACGGTGCGCAGACATTGAATGTCTGGCGCAGTGGGTCGCTTGTTCAGGATCTGCGGACGGTCGTGAATCACAGGCCAGGGAGGGAAGTTGTGGAAGCGCATGCGGTGCGGATTACGCAGGGGTCTCGGTTGAGCCGGCTTCTGCCGGCTGATGGGTGGCTTGAAGTGCAGGTGAATTCAAGCCACCACCAGGCGATCCGCACGCCCGGCGACAAACTGCTGGTGACGGCGGTGTCTCCGGTGGACGGCGTGATTGAGGGGGTCGAGTTGGACTCCGCGGATCACTTTGTGCTGGGGGTGCAATGGCATCCAGAACGGACTTATGTGCAGAGCGCTGTTTCTCGCGCGATCTTCGCGGAGTTTGTGCAGGCCGCTCAGGCTTGGCAGGCACCGAGGATTGATGAATCGGTGTCTCGGTTATGAGCGGGACGGGAAGTTCTGCAGGCGAGCGGCTGAACGAGCTTTTGTCGAACGCGGGGCTGGCGCAACTGGACACGGCGAAGGCTGGACAATTTGAGGTCTATCTTTCGCTATTTGTTCGCTGGTCTGCTAAGATAAACCTCACGTCGGTTCGGGATGAGGAAGGCATTCTCTCTCGGCATCTTATTGAATCTATTGCCTGTGCGCGGGCGCTGCCGACTGGAATCTCGACGCTGCTGGACCTTGGTTCAGGTGGTGGGTTTCCTGGGATTCCGATTGCACTTTGCCGGCCGGAGATTGCGGTGACTCTGGCCGAGTCGCAGGGTAAGAAGGCGGCGTTTCTGCAGGAGGCGGTGAGGGTGCTGGGGATCTCGGCGAAGGTCCATGGGCAACGGGCGGAGCTACTGGCGACGCGTTTCGATTGCGTGACATTGCGCGCAGTGGACCGAATGGCGAAGGCTGTGGCCGTGGCGGGTGAGTTGGTTGCGCCCGGCGGCTGGCTGGCGTTGATGACAACGCGCGGAGAACTGGCAGAATTGCAGAATGCGGCGGGAGCAGGGTTTTCCTGGTCCAGTGTGGTGCAACTACCCGGTGGCGATGAGCGGTTGCTGGCACTTGGGGAGCGAGACGTCAGTTTGCCAGTTTGATCTGCGCCAGTTTGCGGATGGCTGGGAGGTCTTTTGCGCTCTTAATGACCAGGCGCAGACCTGTTCCCTCGGCGTAATGCGGAGCTTCGTCCAGGAGCTTGAGGACTGGTTTCGGAAGGCTGCTTTTGCGGGCGGCGGCCATAGCTCTGTCGCCCAGGACAAAGGACACTCGGAAGCAGCCATTGCATGGACCGAGATAGGCGATGCGGCGCTTCTTGAATATGAGCAGAAGTGTCCAGCCGTACTTCGCTCCAGAGGACTTCCATTCCTGGTCGGAGACGCCCTGCTCTTTGGCGAACCAATCGACGAGCTGATTCCAGAGTGTTGACGTTGGGCCGAGGGAGAAAGAAAGCTCTTCGGGAGTAGGGGGTAGGGTCCTGCCGATGAATGCGTTCGGGAGGTCCATCTTGCTGCTTCCATTCCAGGGAAGGCTTTTCTAAGCGACCTTAATCAGAATAGCGCTTAGGGCAGGAACGTTGCACCTGAACTGAGAACCGGTAAGGCTGAGGGTGTAGGCGGCGGCAGGGGATAATGTTCCGTCGATATTGAGGCTGACACCCTGGATGCTGACGCCGCTGGCTCGGCCGCTGTAGTAGGAGTTGCATCCAGCCATGCGGTAGGGAATGCCTATGGGCTTGGCGCCGCTGTTGAGGGTGTGGCCACGTCGCTGGCGAGGATGGCGGCACGGTACTGTCCCCAAAGGGCGAGGAATTGCGAGAGGGATCAGTTGCCGGCATAGTAGCCGCCGGTGTTGTCGAAGAGGTCGGGCTGGTTACCGATCTCGGTGCTGATCAGAGAGGAGCCGATCGGCTGGTAGGCGTATGCGACCTCGGCAGCAGCAAGGGCGGGGTGGTGGCGCCTGTGGCCGACCGGCCGAGGTTGATGCCATAGAGACATTGCCATCCCGCTGGTTTGACGAAGGCGACTAAGACAGTGACATCGCTGGGTGCGACCTGCCCCGAGGTCTGGCCAGATCCGGAGGCGTTCCAGATTGTTTGGTCTACGGAGTTGCCGCCGATGCGCAGGACGCTGGCAGCTAATCGCTTGAAGAGACCGATAAGGTTGGTATTGGAGGTGTCGATAAGGGGAGCGGGGGTATTGGTTGGGGGGATACTGAAGACGGGTTCTGCGAGTTCGTAGTTGAAGGGGCACCGCACACTGCAAGCAGGGATGAGGCGGCTAGAGTGGCGGCAAGTTGGATGAATTCTCTGCGCGTGAGGGTGGGGGAAGAGGAAGCGGATTAAGGGCACCTGGATGATGGGGGCATTGACGGGACAATGTTGGCTCTTTTGGCAAGTGGCCGCTGTGTTCGTTGATGGAGGATTGTCTTGTGATCGGAAGGGGATTGCGGACGGCAGGGATTAGGTTTTGTCTGCGGCGGCAGGGTTTGTTCCACGTGGAACATTCTTTGGAGGCGGGGCCGAAATGGGAAATGTTCCACGTGGAACACAAGCTCAAATCGCCCAGATTGGTCTAGGTTCAAAACGGGACACCGCCCAGCGTGAACTAAATCGCAGCACAAAATCGAGGGAGTTTTCCACTGATCGGCGGTTTTACTGCCGCTGCGGAAGACTTCGGGATAATTGCCTCGAACCTCTTGCATGTCTTACGTTTGTCCCAGGCTGGCCAGCCCCGCGCCAAAGAGCTTTCCACAGCTTCGCCCGATTCTCCACATGTCAATCGCCTATCCGCAAATCGCCCTATCCTTTTACTCTTGAAAGCCATGGGCAAGATTCTCGGTATCGTCAACCAAAAAGGCGGAGTTGGCAAAACCACCACTGCGATCAATTTATCTGCATGCCTGGCGCTGGAAGGATTGCGCGTTCTCCTCGCGGACTGCGATCCTCAAGCAAACGCCACTTCAGGCATCGGTTTCCAGCGTGACGACAACCGCCGCTCGGTGTATGAGGTGTTGATGGGTGACTACCCGGCGGAACAGATTATTCTGCCCACCGCGATCGATACGCTCTGGCTATTGCCTGGATCGAAGAATCTGACAGGTGCGAATCTTGAGCTGGCGGGCGCTGAAGATAGAGCGCTCCGGTTACGCCACGCTCTCGAGCCACTCAAGAGCAGCTACGACCTGATCATTCTGGATTGCCCGCCGGCGTTGGACTTGCTGACTTTGAACGTTCTCTCCGCAGCCGAAACGCTCATTGTTCCCATGCAGGCTGAGTACTTTGCCCTGGAAGGGATCTCGGAGCTGATTTCTACGCTGGAGCGGGTGCGCGCCTCCTTCAATCCCGACTTGAATATTGAGGGTGTTCTGTTGACGATGTACGACGATCGCACCAACCTCGCACAACAGGTCACAGAGACGCTACGCGAATACTTCCGTGAACGGCTCTTCAAGACTGTGATTCCGCGTAATATCCGTTTGGCGGAGGCTCCGAGTCACGGCAAACCAGTGGCCCTTTACGATTCCCGCTCGCGCGGGACCGAGGCCTACTTTGAATTGGCGGGAGAGTTTCTCGCACGAAACAAGATCGAGAGTCCGAGAAGCGCCGAGCGCAAGGCCCAAGCGGCTTCCAGGCCCGCGCCTAAAGTCACTTTCTGGCCCTATTCCTGAGCGCAGTAGAACGCGTCGAATAGCGACTATTTCCCAAACCTCTCGTGCAACGCTGGCATCAACAGCCGTAATGAAGGAATCTGAAGATGAACATTGCCGCCACAGACACAAAACGCCGCGCCCTGGGCAAGGGCCTCGACTCACTGCTTCCGCGGGCGCATGCACCCGCAGCCTCACCCGCCGAGCCGGAAGGCGGCAGACCACGCGAAATTCCGCTGGAACAGATCGATCCCAACCCATTCCAGACGCGTTCGCAGATGAACGAGGAGCAGTTGGCCGAGCTGGCGGCGTCGATTACGGCGAATGGAGTTGTTCAGCCGATCCTTGTACGTCCGCTCTTAAGCGGTCGCTTCCAACTGATAGCAGGAGAGCGGCGGTGGCGCGCCTCGCAACTGGCGGGCAAAGCCACGATTCCGGCGATTCTGCGCCAGGTCTCCGACGAGCAGGCGATGGAAATCACCATCGTCGAAAACCTGCAACGCGCCGATCTGAATCCGATGGAGCAGGCACGGGCGTTTGAACGGCTTGCGCGCGAGTTTCACATGACGCAGGAGCAGATGGCCGTGCGGACGGGCAAGGATCGCGCCACCGTTGCCAACTTTCTGCGCCTGCTGCGTTTGCCGAGTTCGGTACAAGCGCGCGTCGAGTCGGGCGAGCTTAGCTTCGGTCATGCGCGTACATTGCTGGCTTTCGAACATGCGGAGGAGATTGAGAAGGCAGCGCAAAGGGTGTGCGCACTTTCGCTTTCTGTTCGCCAAACAGAAAACTATGTGCAAGGGCTCCTGCACCCGGAAAGGGCAGTGAAAAAAGAGCCTAAACCTGAGCCGCCTGTCGATCCTAATATCCGCGAAGTTCAGGAGCGGTTGCAGCGCGCCCTAGGATTGAAGGTCCACATAGAGGATCACAATGGCCGCGGCAAGGTGATTATCGAGTACGGCCGCCTGGAAGATTTCGACACACTTTTGGAGCAGTTGGCAGGGGACTAGAAGAAGTTGGCATTGAAGTGTGTAAAATCTGATAATCTGATTTTATGAGGGAGATGGTCATTAGCGTGACCCAGGCAGCTCGCAATTTTGCCGATTGCGTCAATCGGGTCCGCTACCAAGGCACATCCTTTGTCCTTCATAAGAATGGTGTTCCGGTTGCTCGTCTTGTTCCGGTGCAGTCGACCTCTGACGCACGGGAGCCACTGGCCGCTGCGCTGCTCGATGAGCGGAATGATGCCTTTCAGCATGAAAAAGAAGGCGCCGTAGAGTTTACTGAGCGCGCAGAGCAGCCCAAGGATTCGCGGCCACCGGCTCTACCGAAGCGACCAGTTCTGAACTGGTGAGGTAGAATTCTCCTTCTCTCTTCTTGAAGGAGCACCGATGATTCTGTTTCTCAGCAAGTCCTGCCGCTGGTCTCTCTCAATTGTATTGCTGCTTGCTTTTGTCCCAACCTTTTGCTCTGGGCAAAACGAGCCACGCTGGACAGAGGCGCAGGCCAACGCCTGGTACGCCGCGCAGCCATGGCAGGTGGGCGCGAATTTTCTTCCTTCCACGGCGATCAACGAGCTGGAGATGTGGCAGGCGGATACCTTCGATGCCGTGACCATCGATCGCGAACTGGGCTGGGCAGAAGGCATCGGCATGAACACGATGCGCGTCTTCCTCCACAACTTGCTTTGGGAGCAGGACCCGAAGGGATTCGAGCAGCGCATCGATGTGTTTTTGACCATCGCGGCACGGCATCACATTCGACCGGTCTTTGTACTCTTCGACTCCTGCTGGGAGCCGTTTCCAAAACTTGGTCCGCAGCATCCACCTATTCCTGGCGTGCACAATTCTGGTTGGGTGCAGGCGCCGGGTGCGGCGGTACTCGCCGATCCCTCGCAGTATCCGCGCCTTGAGAACTACGTAAAGGGAGTGGTGGGCGCATTTGCGAACGACCCGCGCATTCTGGCCTGGGATTTGTGGAACGAGCCGGACAACGGCAACGACAGCTCCTATGCAAAGGGGGAGCCAAAGAACAAGAACGAGATCATTCTTGACCTGTTGCCGCAGGTGTTTGCCTGGGCTCGCGCCACTCACCCAACACAGCCACTGACCAGCGGCCTGTGGCACGGCGACTGGGCCTCGCTCGACAAGATGCCGCCGCTGGCGCGCGTTCAGATTGAGCAGTCCGACGTGATCAGCTTTCACAATTACGGTTGGCCCGAGGAGTTCGAGCAGCGCATTCAGCAGTTGCAGCAGTTTCACCGGCCTCTGATCTGCACCGAATACATGGCGCGCGGGGCAGGTAGCCTGTTCGATACCGTTCTTCCGGTCGCGCACAAATACCGCGTCGGCGCTATCAACTGGGGCCTGGTGGCGGGCAAGAGCCAGACGTACCTGCCCTGGGATTCATGGCAGCGTCCATATGTGGATCAACAGCCGACCATCTGGTTCCATGATGTCTTTCATGCGGACGGCACACCTTATCGCCAGCGTGAAGTGGAGATCATTCGTAGTCTGATCGCGGAGAAGTGAAATTGCGCGCGTTCGGGCGCCTAAACTGGTCCGTCTTGAATCGTTGGCCGGGCTAGGGCCTGTCATCTAATTCCCAGGGTGCAGCGTTGGGAGAGAAAATCGGGCCAGACGAAGCCGAGCCCGAAGGCTGTGGCGGCCCCACCGTCGAGGGCGAGAATGAAGTATGGCCCGATTTTCTCCACAACCCTCCGGGCCGGGGCCAGTTTTCCCGATTTCTGCGTCCCTCGTCGCTAGCAGACACCCGGTATGCGTCACTCCTCACTCCTTGAACTCAGAAAAACTGGCCTCGGCGCTGCGCCCTGGGAATTAGATGACAGGCCCTAGAGCGGTTTCGATTCAAGTGCTGCCATTTGAGGATCATGCGAGGGGTCATTTTCTTGAGAAAAATGACCCTTGGCGTCTACGTTTCTGTAAGGAGCAGAATCGAAACCGCTGTATCCAGCGCTGCTGCATTTTATGCAGTCCTGTGGTATCGTTCGGAATACGGAAGGTTGGCAGAGCGGTTGAATGCACCGGTCTTGTTGAATCGAGCGCTGTCGTGGAAACCCGGCAGATGTAGGGAGTCAAAGTCGGCGAACCCCCTGGGAAGATCCGAGGCAACGCCGAGCGAAGGCTGGCTTAGAGCCAGCAACGTGTAGAGACTTGACGGCTCCCGCCTAAGGCTCTTTTGAGCTATGGCGAAGACAAAGTCCAGACCACAAACAAGCGCATGCTTGGTAGCGAAAGCTATAGTTGTACGGAAAACCGGCGGGGCTGCAAGGCCCTCCAGGGTTCGAATCCCTGACCTTCCGCCATTCATCGGCGATAGCCCACGGAGCGCGATACTTCCGGCACCTCCTCTTTACACACAGCTCCTTTCCGACAAAGTGCCCGTCCGTACTGGTGACCTCGCATTCACTCAAAAGGACACAGGGACTCTGGTTCTGCTCTAGATACTGCCCTCGCCCTTTTCGCGCTCTCAGGGGAGAGGAATTTCTGATAGAAGAATCCGTACGAACTTGATCGACTGTCTCCGCCAGGAGTAGGTCATCAACAGGTCGCCATTCGCTGCCTGCACGATCGCAGGATAGGAATACTGTCCAGGGCCTTCGTCCAGCTTTTTGAAAACCGTGAAGTGTTCCCCATCCCGGCTGACGGCCAGATTCAGTGGCGAGCGCCGATTGTAGCTATTGTTGAAGATGAGAATCACGCGCCCGTCGCGCAGCCCCACGGCGTCAATGCCAGAGTTTGGATTCGGAAGATCGATGTAGTGGGCTTGCGTCCATGTCCGTCCGTCATCGTTCGAGTCGGCAACAGCAATGCGTTGCGCCCTGCTCTTGCTGCGGGCGTAAAAGCGCAGGTGGCGCCCGCCAAGCGGCACTACTGAAGGCTGAATCAATCCCACGGTGGTTTTGCCTGGCGGATACACCTTGGTATCAACACCGGCAGCCGCATCGTGGTCGGTATGCTGCTCTTCCCGCGCCGCCGCTAGTGCGCCTGCGTCGGGCACATCGAGCGCCTCGGGAATCGTGATGGGCCCGGCCTTCGTCCAACTGCGGCCTCCGTCCCGCGAGCGCTCAATCCACGCTGTCCACTTGCCGGCTTCCACCGACGAACCGCTGACGATCGTTCCGTCGGCAAGCACCAGGGGCTTGTCTTTGATTGGCCCCAAAACGCCTGCGGGAAGCGGCTCTGCCTCGCTCCAGTTAAGCCCCTCGTCTTCGCTGTGCTTGCGCATGCCGGTCCACGTGGACGGTGAAGAACCCACCTTGAAGTAGAGCCAAAGCACGCCCTTGCCGTCGTGAAAGAGGACCGGATTCCAGCAGGGAATATGCGGCGCTCGCGCCAGCTCGCCCGGCGCGCTCCAGACTCCGCCATGCAACCGCGCGCCGTAGATTGCCACATCCGGATTGCCTTCCCGGGTTCCGCCAAACCACGCGACCAGCACGTCGCCATTTCTTAGTTCAACCAGCGTCGAAGCGTGATTGTCTGGCTGTGTTCCCGGCAAAGCTTTGCCGCTGACGAGCGGCGCAAAGATCAAACCAGATCCTGCCTGTCCCCAGACCACGCTGGCGCCGAGCAACAGAACAGAAAGCCATCCTATGTTTCGTCTCATGCTTCCCTCTTCTCAACGAATCGAAATTTCATACCGGCCTGCCCGAGGAAGGTCGACCATAACGGGACCGTGCACCGCTGCGCTCGGCTGCGAGTATGGGCGGCTGTTGAGGTACACGTTTTTGCCGCTCATGCCGTCAGGAATCCGGACCTTGGCCTTGCACGACTCCGGCACGGAAACGCTGATTGTCATGTTGTCGTTATTTTGAATGCCGACAGTTAAGATGCCTTTTCCCGCAGGCATGCTTCCCTTCACCCACGACAGGCCGGAAAGCTCTGGGCGAATCTCAAAACTGTGCCCGCCGGCGTCCGCGCTGTGGAGTCCCACCACGTTCTCCAGCAGCCACAGCGCAGGTCCGGAGGCCCACCCGTGCGCCATGCTGATGTAGTAGCCGGTCTTGCGATCGGCCTGCAAATACTTGTGAGGTTGCTCGCGTGGCCAGCGCGGATCGTATGTCTCCCAGAAACTGGTGGCGCCTTCATCCAACATGCCGCCCCAGTACTGACGCATCCAGTCGAGCGCCTGCTGGGTATGGCCCAGACGCGCCAACGCTTCCATCACGTAATAGCCATAGAACGGCGTCACCTGCTGCATCCGTTCGGTTCCCGCGCCCACGCCCGAGAGCACGCGGTCGTAGATCGCCCGGCCTCGCTCGGGGCTCACTGCACCAGACACCACGGCGATTGCGTTGGCCTGCCAATACGGACCGAAGGTGCCCGTCGCAGGATCGAGCAAGTGGCTCTCGGCAGCTTGTTTCATCTGTGCCGAGCGTGCTCTGTACTTCTCGGCAAGCGCCTGCTCGCCCACCTTGTCCAGTAACTTGGCGCCCTCGGCAAAGGCCATCAAATACTCAAATTGAATGGCGCGCCTCGCTTCCGGTGTATCCCGATCGAAGTTTGGCGCCCAGTCCACAAACAGTTCCCGCTTGCCCGGATTCACAAATAGCCCTGAGGGATCGACGTCGCGATCCATGCGCGCCAACAGGCCTTTGAGCGGCTCGCGCACCGCCTGCAGTTCTTTGAGCGATCCCGTACGGCGGTAGTTCTCCGCCTCCCCGATCACCCATAGGGGTGTGTACGACGCAAGGCTGTTCACGTGCTCGTCGTAGGGTGGAATGCCGGCCAATTCATGCAGAGTCTGCTCGTTCAGCGCGTGGTCGCCAAACACAGCCTCGATCACACGCGCGGTCACGTCCATGTCGCCCATCCACTTGCCGCGATCGCGCTTGACGCCGTCCCAAATACCCTCTTGCATGCACAGATGAGCGGTATACGCCGCCGTCTCCCAGATCCGGTTCAGCCGCGGGTCAGAGGACTCAAAGCTCGCCTTGTAGCGAACCGGATACGCAATGCCTTCCAGCGCCGCCTGCTCCAGACGCACTTCGCCGCCTTCTCCAGGGAAGGCGAGCAGCACATAGCGAAAGGCAGACTTCACTCCACGCCCAACGCCGTGGGGCGGTACCAGAATCTTCTGCGTTCCTAGGAACGGCCCATTCAACAACTCCTCCATGGATTCCCCGTAGCTGACCTCGACGGTCGCCAATTGGCTTCCGCTGTTGCGCAGCAACACTCTTCCGGCTACTTCCTTGCCAAAGTCGAGCAATATTGAAGGCGTCTTGCCGCCGCTCGCGTCCGCAAGGTACACGACGGTCTGCTGCTCCTGCGCAGGCGTTCGAAACCTCGCAAGGCTCTCCACGCGTTCAAAGCGCGCGCCGCCCTCGGCCTGCACCGTCGCCTTTTCGGGCAACATGAAATAGCGGCGCATACGGCTGGAAACACCGATGTAACCTGGCCAATTGATCAGTCCCGCGTCCGCATGCCATTGATAGAACTCCGCGCTGGATTCAACGCCTCCCAGGCTCTGCACGCGCGGCCAGTTGCTGTCGTCAAATCCCGGCTGTTGCCATCCTTCCGCAGGCGCGAGCGTGCTGCGCCACGCGGCGGAGCTGATCTCGAGCGGCGGTGCTTCTTCCGCGGGGCCCGCCGGCAGAATCTTCTCGACCAGCACCTCGCCCATATTCAGTTGCTTGGTCAACAGGTTGTTCGTGTGGTGAGTGTGGCTCCAGCCGCGCACAGCCTCAATGGCAATCACGTTGCGCCCTGGGCGCAGATAACGCCCAACGTCCACCACAAAGGTCTCGTAGACCAGCCACGACGGCGGATGGCACTCCAGCTCCACGGCCAGTTGACCGTTCAGATACACACGCGCCTGGCGCGGTCCCGCCAGGTAAAGCGTCGCGCGCCGTGGAACAGCCGTCAGGCGAAACGAGGAGCGGAAGTAGTGCGGAGCGGTCTTTTCGGTTTGATTGTGCTGAACGTAGCGAGCGCCATCGGCAACCGCCGCGGCATCGTTGGCCGTCCAGATGTATTGCTCAGGCAGCAGTGCCCGCTGCGGCTCCGCAGCCAATGGAAGAGAGCGCGCCGGATCGACAGAACCGTGAGTCTCCACCCAGGTCTGCCCCGGCAGGCAGGCGGAACCAGCGAGGGAAAGCAGGACCAGAGCCGTTCCTCCAAAACCGCGCCGAACCTTCATCCCTCTTCCTTTTCTCAGGCTATTCACGGCCTCAAGCGATTTGCTGGCCCTGCCGTGATGCCTGCCGTGCATTCCACAACAGCACTACGCCGGCCACCGCGTAGATGCAGGAGGTCGCGCTCAAACACACGCTCATGCTGAAATGCTGGGCGGCCGCGGCAATCGCCAGCGGAGCGAGGCCACCACCCAGCCAGCCCAGGGAGTTCATCAGGCCAACCGCCGTCGCGCGGCACTCAGGCCGGACAACGTCATAAAGCGAAGCCCAGATGTTCGACTCGTACATTCCTTTGAAGAAACCCAACCCAATCATCGACAGCACCAGCACCGTGATCGCCGGCGACCAGCCGGCCAGAAACAAAAAGGGTGTTCCGGCCAGCAGGCCGAGCGCTTGTGTCTTCATCCGACCGCCGCGCGATTTTTTCGCCCAGCGATCGGCTAAAGCGCCTCCGCACAGAACACCCGCGATGGCCGCGGTCTGCAGATAAACCGTTGCGCTCACACCGGCCATCGAAAGACTCATGTGAAACTTTCCGTAAAGGAAGCTAGGCAGCCAGACCAGGAAGATCATGGCCACAAAATTGGCTCCGATGAAGACCAGAACCAGCCGCCGGGCCAACGGCTGCACCAGCGTCTCGCGCAGGGTAAGGCCAAAACCAGAGGCCGCAGAAACCGGCGCGGCCGACTCTCTCTCTGCCTTCCTCTGCGGCTCCTTCAGGAACGCGAGCAGCACCAGCAGAATCAGAAGGCCCGCGGCTCCGAAAAAGCCAAAGCTCGTGCGCCAGCCGAATCGTTCGCCCACAAAGGCCGCCAGCACGCCCCCGCCAATCGTCCCGGCGTACACCGCCGACTGATGCAGTGCCATGGCGCGCGACCGCGTCTCAGGCCCGTGATAGGCGGCGATCATTGACATGGCGGCGGGAAAGTACACCGCCTCGGCAAGCCCGCTGAAGGCGCGCAGAATCACCAACTGCCAAAAGCTGTGCGACAGAATCGTAGCCACGGTCACCATCAGCCACAATCCCAAGCCGGTCACAATCAGGCCCTTCCGCGACATCCGGTCACCGGCCCATCCCGCAATTGGGCCAAAGACCGCATAAACCCACATGAACGAAGTACCCAGCAGGGCAAGGCGCACGTCTCCTACGCCTAGTTCTTTGCGCAACAGCGGAAACAGCGCAAAAATCGCCTGGCGGTCTGCATAGTTCAACCAGCAGACCATCCACAGCATCCCCACAACACGCCACTTCGGTTGAATCGACATCGACGTGCGTCTCTCTGCTTCTTCGTTCCTCGCCAGTTGGAAGTCGCCGCGCGGCCGTCTTCGCTTTACAGCATCGCTATAGATCCGGCAACTAAATACTGTCTTCGTGCTACGCCACGGCAGCCACTTACCTACCTTACTTGGTCGCCGCTCCTGCAAGCACGGAACTGGCCTCAGGCAACCACTCCTCAAACCAGCGCTGAATCTGCGCAATCTGCCCCGCGCGTTTCTCGGCTACCGGCAGCGAGTAGGTTGCTTTGCCAAACTCGCGCGCCTCGGCAATCACCTTCAAGCCCCACGGCGTCGGCAGCACGTTGATCTGCGTAATAAACTCCTTCAGTAGTTCCACTGCCCGATCGAACTTATCCTCGCCCGGCTTTGAGTCGTACAGCGCCTGGATCGCTTCGGGTAGAACGCAGGCAACACCGGATACAACACCATCGCAAACGCCCTCCGCAAGAGCCTGTGCCAGTACTCCATCGTTGCCGATAATCCGGCTCGCGGGCAGACCCGCCCTGGTAATCGCGCGCACAATCTCCAGCGAGCCGCTGCTGTCCTTGATGCCGATCAGGTTTTTGTGCTCGCGCAACAGGCGCAGAACCGTCTCCACACCGAGTCCAGATGTGAACTGCGGCAGGTTGTAGAGCAGAGCCGGCAGTGGCGCCTGGTCGGCCAACTGCCCGGCAAAGGCCTCCAGATCGCACTGCTCATAGGGGAAGAAATAGGGCATGGGAACCAGCAAGGCTGTTGTGCCCCAGTCGGCCGCCACATCGGCTAGACGCAGTGAATCTTGCAGGCAGGCCGCACCCACTCCACACAGCAAGGTGGCGTCCTTGGGCAGGCTGCTCGCGGCCGCACGCAACAGTTGCCTCAGTTCCTCGGGGCTTACCCGGCAAAACTCCCCGGTTGCGCCGTTCAAGGCAAACTGCCGGATTCCCTGCTCCAACAGAAAACCAAGATTCGCATCGAGTGCCCGCTCTTCGAGTCTTCCGTTCGCGTCGCGCGGCGCAAGAACAGCCGCAAGGATTCCACTGATTGAGGTCTGTGCCATGAAAGCTCCTGAGCGACCGGGGCGGAGATCACAGGCCGCACTCCTGCCACGGGAACAGGGTCTCCAGAATCGACTCGGAACGAATTATAGCCATTGCGCCGCCATTATGTCGACATAATGTATTCATTGACAGCAGTTCTAAATGGCAGAGGAACCCGTTTAGCTATTTTCGGCCGTTCTTTTCT
>CAYQOQ010000015.1:0-49458 GCA_964419175.1 uncultured Occallatibacter sp.
ACGGGGCCCCAAGCGCTTTTCAGCTTGGGGGTGGTGAGTCGAAGGATCTGCTTTTGTTTTTCAATCAACTTCGGAGACAGGACCCTAGCTGCCTTTGTGCTATCCGCCCTTTTCGGATTGATGAAAGTGCGGCTCAACTGGAACTATGTTTATGGTTAGCCTTGCCGGGCCCGCGGTGTCCCCCACACGATGCCGGCCCCGCAAACCTCTAGAATGTTTACCAATCAGGCTCATCTTATTGAAAATAAAGGCATAAATAATTGACGTCTTTGACCGCGCTTGAAACCAGGTTTATTGTTATAAACACAAATGACCCGGGTTCCTGCCCGGCTTTTTAGAGATAAACAGCTCGGGTTCTTACCCGGTTTTGGTGCCGATGGGGAACTTTGGAGAAGACCTGCGCATGGAGCGGCTATCCCGCGGCATTGCGCTGGAAGACATTACCGCGATCACCAAAATCAGCCAGCGCCACCTTGTCGCCCTGGAGCAGGAGAAGTTCCGCCTCCTTCCTGGCGGCATCCTCAGCAAGGGCATCGTGCGCGGTTACGTGGGCGCTCTCGGCCTCGACGAACAAGCCTGGACCGAACGCTATCTCAAGGCGTTCAACGCCTCCGGCCAGATGCTCGATGACGACCGCAGTTGGACGGCATTCGCGACTAACGTCGGCAAAGCGCGCATCCTCCACCATGACGCTCTGGAAGTTCGACTCCGCTGGATCGGCGCAATCCTGCTGCTGCTGGTTGTCGCTGCCGCCTCCTATCTCGCCCTGCGCTACTACGGCGTGCGGGCCGGATGGTGGCCCACCCTCTTGCCCTGGCATCAAACCCACGCCCTCCACTCCGCCTTCTCTGCGGCTCACGCTCTGGTCGCGCGCGTTCCGGTTTTCATCCGCCTCTGATCCCTGCAAGCGGCGTTGCGGCTCAATCACCCTGAGACTCCCTTGAATGTCCATTGCTCCCCGTTCGCTCAAGAATCTTTGCCCCGGCGCCCCCGTCACAATTACCATAGAAGGATGCACAGTCAGGCCTTTGCCTGCCGGTGCAGGTGCGCCACCGATGCGGGCGAGAGGCCAAACTGAGCGCTGAGTTTTTTGAAACGCCCACGAGCGGCCCATTCAATGCCAGCCATCGCGCCACGCAGCCAAATTGAATCCCTTCAATGGGCAGGAGTCTGAAGTTGAGCGATCGTTTTCTGTTTACCTCCGAGTCAGTCACTGAAGGCCATCCCGACAAGATTGCCGACCAAGTCTCTGACGCCATCCTGGACGCATGCCTCGAGCAGGACCCCTACAGCCGCGTTGCCGCTGAAACTCTCACGGCCACTGGCCTCGTGGTTATCGCCGGCGAAATCACCACCAAGGCCTACGTCGATTTCCAGAGCCTCGTCCGCGGCGTCGTTGCCTCTATCGGCTATGACAACGCCCTCTACGGCTTCGACTCCAACACCTGCGCCGTCATCTCCACCATCAACAAGCAGTCCGGCGACATCGCCCAGGGCGTTGACACCGGCGGCGCCGGCGATCAGGGCATGATGTTCGGTTACGCCTCCAATGAGACTCCCGAGTTGATGCCCACCGCCATCTCGCTCGCCCACAAGCTCTGCCTCCAGTTGACCAAGGTCCGCAAGAGCGGCAAGCTGCCCTACCTGCGCCCCGACGGCAAGAGCCAGGTCACGGTCGAGTACGACGAGAACGGCAAGCCCGCCCGCATCGACGCCGTCGTCATCAGCAGCCAGCACGCCGATACCGTCAGCAATGAAGATCTGCACGCCGACATCCTCAAGTACGTCATCCAGGCCGTGCTGCCCGCCAATCTCCTCGACGAGCACACCAAGTACCACATCAATCCCACCGGCCGCTTTGTCATCGGCGGACCCATGGGCGATACCGGCCTTACTGGGCGCAAAATCATCGTCGACACCTACGGCGGCGCGGGCCGTCACGGTGGCGGCGCATTCAGCGGCAAGGACCCGACGAAAGTCGATCGCAGCGCGGCCTACATGGCCCGCTACATCGCCAAGAACATCGTTGCCGCCGGTCTGGCCGACCGCGCTGAAGTCCAGCTCGCCTACGCCATTGGCGTTGCCGATCCGGTCAGCGTCCGCGTTGAAACCTTCGGCACCGGCAAAGTCGGCGAGTCCAGGCTCACCGAGCTGGTCCGCAAGAACTTCTCGCTCACGCCCAAGGGCATCATCGAGAGCCTGAACCTCCGCCGCCCCATCTACCAGAAGACCGCCGCCTACGGCCACTTTGGACGCACCGATCCTGATTTCACCTGGGAGGCAACCGACAAGGCCGCCACCCTCGCCGAACAGGCCGGTCTCAAAGTCGCCGCCGCCAAGTAAACAAACGCGTCAATACACGCAAACAAAATGGAACCCATCGCCCGATGGGTTCCATTCCTTTTTCCGCTCCCGCGCGTCCATGTCTTAGAATTCTCCCTGGCGCTTGAACGTCTTATTCGAGGAGCTACTCCCATGCGTTTTGCCTTCATTGCTACTCTCGTCCTTGGTACCGCCACCCTGGCCTCCGCGCAATCCACAGCCCCGTGGACCTACGAAGGCAAGACCGGCCCGCTCCGATGGGGCAAGCTCGACCCCGCATACGAGGCCTGCTCCAAGGGCAACGAGCAATCGCCCGTCGACATTCGCGGCGCCCGCCTCAACAAGGCGCTCCAGCCCATCCAATTCCATTACATCGCCGACCCGGTCACGCTTGAAAACAACGGCCACGCCATCGTGGCCCACGTCATCCCAGGCAGCTACATCCTGGTCGAGGGCGTCCGCTACAACCTGGTCCAATACGACTTCCGCCATCCCAGCGAAGAAACAGTCAAGGGCAAGCTCTCCGACATGAGCGTCCACTTGATCCACAAGAGCGCCGACGGCAAGCTCGTCATTGTCGCCGTACGCCTCATCGAAGATCAAAACAAGCCCAACGCCCTGCTCGCCACCCTCTGGCCGCATCTGCCCCCGGCCCCCGGCAAAACCGACAAAGTCACCGACATGGTGAACCCCGGTGGCCTGTTGCCCGCCGACCGTGGCTATTGGACCTACACCGGCTCGCTCACCACGCCACCCTGCACTGAAGGCGTGCGCTGGTTCGTCTTCGAACAGCAGATGACCCTGAGCCGCGACCAGCTCCGCGCCTTCACGGCCATCTTCAAGGTCAACACGCGCCCCAACCAGGACCTCCACGGCCGCCACATCGAAGCCAGCGAATAGAGCCCGCATCGAACCGCCCGCTGTCGCACCAATATCGGGTGCCCCAGGTCCCGATTCTGGGACCTGGGATTCCAGAGACATGAACCGAGGGTGCCCCATCCTTCGCTTTTTCCTAGTGTTCCTAGAGAAGGGTGGGATAGCAAGACACTCCACCTCAAAACAGAAAACTCAAGCGTCCTCGCCCCTACCGCTCCAGCGGTGCAAAATCCAGAACGATCCCTTCGCCGCCGGGAAGCACCGTTACCTTCATCCCGCTGAGGTCCGTCACCAGGTAATGCGCCGCGGCCAGCGTCTCCACCGCATGGGAAAACGTAGTCGCCACCACCGTGCACCCAGCGGCCCGCCCCGCCTGGGCCCCTGACGCGGAGTCCTCAAAAACCACGCACTCCCCGGGCGCAAAGCCCAGCAACTCCGCACCAGCCAAAAACGGCTCAGGATGCGGCTTGCCCCGCGTCACGAACTCCGCCGCCACCAGCCGCTTCGGCGCAGGAATCCCGCCCGAAGCCATCCGCGCCCGCGCCAGCCGCTCCGTCGCGCTCGTCACCACCGTCCAGCAATCCGCCGGCAGCGCCGCCAGCAACTCCGGCACGCCGGGCAGCACGGCCAGCCCCTCGTTGTCCTCAATCTCCAGTTCTTCAATGATTTTCAGCTCCGCTTCGGCGTCCAGATCCGGCCGCAGCAGCCCAATCGTCTCCACGGCGCGCCGTCCGTGAGTCACCGCGCACGCGTGCTCAGGATCAAGCCCGCGCATCGCGGCCCACGTCGACCAACTGCGCTCCACCGAACCAATCGACGAGACAAGAATCCCGTCCATATCAAAGAGAATGCCCTTGCAGCGAATCTGTGCGCGAGTAGGAGAAAGGGGGAGACCAGCGGAAGGCGAAACGGCCATGCCTCCATTTTACCGGGAGACACTTCACGGTCCGCCCAGAGAACCCTGTGCTTTGAAAGGCCGCGACTTTACAGGCTGCAAAAGAACTCCTCCCGGTGAAGGGTACGGGCTTTACAGGCTGCGGAAAAAGGCCAGATTTGGCGCAAAACCTCAAGGCCTTGTAACAGGGCACGACGGGGTACCCTCTGGGTCACGGGCCGCAAATGCCGCAAAATCTGTGGGGGCTTTAGCCCTTGAGGGATGCTTCTCGGCTCCTTAGCTCCAAATCTGGCCTTTTTCCGCAGCCCCGAAAGCCCTTGCAAAGTTCCCCTCCGCGACCCCCGCGATACACTTGAAGAGACCATGTTTGAAAACCTTACAGACAAACTCCAGCGCGCCTTCAAGTCCCTCCGCGGCCAGGGCACGCTCACTGAAGAAAACATCGCCGAAGCCCTGCGCGAAATCCGCGTAGCCCTGCTTGAAGCCGACGTCAACCTCAACGTCGCCCGCGATCTGATCGAGCACATCCGCGTAAAGGCCGTCGGCACCGAGGTTCTCACCGCCCTTTCGCCCTCCGAGCAGGTCATCAAGATCGTGCGCGACGAGCTCATCACGCTGCTCGGCAAGGACACGGCCCGCTTCAAATTCGCCTCGCAACCGCCCACGGTCATCCTCATGGCCGGCCTGCAGGGCTCCGGCAAAACCACCACCTCCGGCAAGCTCGCCGCGTGGCTCAAAAAGGGTGGCCACCGTCCCATGCTGGTCTCGGTCGACGTCTACCGCCCCGCCGCGCGCGAGCAGTTGAAGGTCGTCGCCAAGCAGGTTGAAGTCCGCCTCTACGAAGGCGACCAGAAGGGCGAGCCGGCGGGGACCGCGCTGGTTGAACGGCTTGCCAAGGAAGCCCGCCGCGAAGCCGTCATCATGGGCTGCGACACGCTCATCGTCGATACCGCCGGCCGCCTCCACATTGACGAAGCGCTGATGGACGAGATGGCGAGCCTCAAAAAGCTCCTCAACCCGTCGGAAATTCTCTTCATCGCCGACGCCATGACCGGCCAGGATGCCGTCAACTCCGCACAGGATTTTCACACCCGCCTTGGCCTCACCGGCGTTGTCCTCACCAAGATGGACGGCGACGCCCGCGGTGGCGCGGCTCTCTCCATCCGCCACGTCACCGGCCAGCCCATCAAGTTCCTCGGCGTCGGCGAAAAGCCCGATGCCTTCGAGCCCTTCCATCCCGACCGCATCGTCGGCCGCATCCTCGGCATGGGCGACATGATGTCGCTGATCGAGAAAGCCGAGTCCACCCTCGACCGCAAAAAGTCCGAAGAGTTCGCCAAGAAGGCTCTGCTCGGCGACGGCTTCTCGCTCGAAGACTTCCGCGACCAGCTGCGGCAGATCAAGAAGATGGGTTCCATGGAGAGCATCCTCAAAATGCTGCCCTCCGTCGGCCCCTTCGCCGGCATGCAGCAGGCTGCCAGCCAGGTTGACGAAAAGCAGTTCACGCGCCTTGAAGCCATCATCAACTCCATGACCCCCAAGGAGCGCCGCAACCACGAAATCATTTCAGGCACCCGCCGCAAGCGCATCGCCAAAGGCTCCGGCACAGAGGTTTCCGACGTAAACAATCTCCTCCGCCAATACGCCCAAATGGCCAAAATGTTCAAGCAGATGGGCAAAGGCGGCATGGCCGCGAAGATGATGCGCGGCGGCCTCGCCGGCATGGGCCTCGGCGGTAAACAACGCTTCGGACGGTAATATTTGACGCAAGGGACATACCGCGAGCACAGTTGTCTCGACAGGTGAAATTCAAAATGAGCCCAAATTGGATTTCAATGAGCGCACTTCAAGACCAACTCGACGAGATCACCGCCAACACGCGCAACCTGGTGCAGCCCGAGCGCCTGGACGTTGGTGAGCGAGCCATCGCCGATCTTTTCAACTCCGGCATTGAAGACCGAATTCTCCCCGTCGGCGCTATCGCTCCCGAGTTCGCCCTCAACGACGCCACCGGACGCCTGGTCCGCAGCGAAGACATGCTCGCCCTCGGCCCCCTCGTCATCAAGTTTTTCCGCGGGCGCTGGTGCCCTTATTGCGTGACTGAGTTAGAAGCCTGGCGCGATCTCTACGGCACGCTCCGCGAGCACGAATGCCTGATGGTGGCTATCGGCCCGCAGACCGAGCGCCAGAGCGACTTCATGGCCGGCCAGCACGGACTGCCTTTCCCTGTTCTCGCCGACCCCGGCAACCAGCTCGCTGAAAAGTTCGGCCTCGTCTACACGGTTCCCGAGTACCACCGCTCCTCTTACCAATCCATCCTCGTCAACATCCCCTTCGTCAACGGCGACGCGAGCTGGCGCCTGCCCATCCCCGCCACCTACGTCATCGCAAAGGACCGCCGCATCCTTTTCGCCGAAGCTCACGCAGACTACCGCGTCCGCCCCGAGCCTGAAGAAGCCCTGGCCGCCGCTTTCGCCCACCACAGCCGCTAACAAAAACTGATTGTCATCCTGAGCGAAGATTGGCGCGCACTTTACGCCAACCGCAGTCGAAGGATCTGCGGTTGCTTTTGTCTTTGCTGTTATAACTTATAAATAACGATCAATAGACTTACTTTACCCACTCTTTAATGAACGTTTCCGCCTGTCCCAAACTAACTCCCTTGAGCAGAAACGCCTTACTCCGCGATAACTCTCCAGTTACTAACTCCACATAACTCCTGGGCACATCGAACTTATCCGCCAAAAATTCAATCAGCGCCGAGTTAGCTCTTCCTTCAATCGGCGGCGCCTGCACGGCAATCTTTAACTGCGCCGTTGCACCCTCGCCATACACTCCAACGATCGCCGTCTTCTTCGCCCCCGGCTGCGCGCGAACCGCCAACGTAACTCCAACCGCACTCACCCGCAGCATCACTCGCCGCCGGTCCAGGGCGCGCGTTTTCCAAACAGCGCCGTCCCCACGCGAATCCGCGTCGCACCCTCTTGAATCGCCAGCGGAAAGTCGCCGCTCATCCCCATCGACAGCACATCCAGCTTTAAGCGCGGATAGGCAGCCGCCCAGCGCTCGCGCCATTCGCGCAAACTGCGGAAGCAAGCCCGCGTCTCATCTTCGGCCACGCCCCAGGGCGCAATCGTCATCAGCCCACGCGTCTCTAAAAACTCCAAATCCGGCAACCGTTCCAGTAACTCGACCGCCGCGGAGGACTCCGGCTCCAATCCCGCCTTGGTCTCTTCTGTACTCAGCTTCACTTCAATCAGAACCGGCAACCGCTTACCCAATTTCCCCGCGGCCTCATTCAGCCTCTCCGCTAATTTCAAAGAATCCACCGAGTCGATCGCGTCAAACAGCTCCACGGCCCGCGCTGCCTTGTTCGACTGCAAGTGGCCAATCAGATGCACGCGCAGCGGTGCAGCGGCATCCCGGCGCAGCCCTTCCAACTCCGCGGCTTTTGAGCCAAATTCCTGCACCCGGTTCTCGCCAAACAGCTGTAGCCCTAATCCCGCGGCCTCGGCAATCGTCTCCGCCGGATAGGTCTTCGACACGGCCATCAACTCAACTTCGGCGCGCTCTCTGCCCGCCGCGCGGCAAGCCTGCCCTATCGCCTCTTCCAACTTTTCCAGATTTTCGGCAAGCGCCGTCATCGTTCCCCTAACCGGTCAAGCCCTGCATCCAGCTCTTCCACAACTTGCCCCCTTGTGGCGCGCATCTAACATAGAGATATGTGGACAGTAATTCTACTCATATTCTCTAACATCTTCATGACCTTTGCCTGGTACGGCCACCTGCGCTTTCGCCATGAGGCGCTGTGGAAGGTCATTCTCGTCAGTTGGTTCATTGCCTTCTTCGAGTACTGCCTCCAGGTTCCGGCCAACCGCCTCGGCGCGGATCGCTTCTCGCCCGTTCAGCTCAAGGTGATTCAGGAAGTCATCACCCTGATTGTCTTCGGCGTCTTCGTTACCTTCTACTTCGGCCAGCATCTGCGCTGGAATCACGCCGTCTCCGGACTCTTCCTGGTGGGCGCGGTCTTCTTCGCCTTTCACAACTTCTAACCCGGACTCGGTTGCACGAAGTCAGTCAACTGGCTTCGTGCAATGGCCTCAGTGCCCGTGCTCTTCGAGGAACTTCTCCACCTCAAGCGCCGCCATGCAACCCGAGCCAGCCGCGGTAATCGCCTGCCGGTAACGCCGGTCCTGCACATCGCCGCATGCAAACACGCCGGGAATCACCGCGCCGTTGTGCGTCGTGAACACGTTGCCCGTTGTCTTGATGTAGCCGTCCTCGTCCAGATCCATCTGGCCCGTGAACATCTTTGCATTGGGATTGTGGCCGATACCGAGAAACAGCCCTTTGATCGACAGCGTGCTCTCTTCGCCTGTCTTCGCATCCTTAAGCCGGACACCGGACACATCCTTCTCGTCGACGCCCAGCACTTCTTCCACAATTGCGTTCGTGCGCAGTTCGATATTCGGATGCGCCATCACGCGCTCCAGCATGATCTTCGATGCGCGGAACTGCTCCCGCCGATGCAGCAGCGTGACCTTGCTCGCAAAGCGAACCAGGAACAGCGCCTCTTCCATCGCCGAATCGCCGCCACCCACTACCGCAATCTCCAAGCCACGGAAAAACGCGCCGTCGCACGTAGCGCAGCTTGAGACACCATGCCCAATCAGAGCTTGTTCGCTCGGCAATCCCAGCCAGCGCGCACTCGCGCCCGAAGCCACAATCAGCGTGCGCGTACAGATCTCGCCCGCCGACGTTTGCAGCTTGATGGGCCGCGTGGTCAGGTCAACAGTTTTCAGTTGCGCCATTTGAAACTCCGCACCAAAACGCGCCGCCTGCTTCTTCATGTTGTCGATCAGCTCCGGCCCCTGGATGCCCTCCGGCCAGCCGGGAAAGTTCTCCACCAGCGTCGTGATCGAAAGCTGTCCGCCCGGCTCGTGGCCCTCAAGAACCAGGGGCTTCATGCCAGCGCGTGCGGTGTAAATGGCCGCCGTAAGCCCGGCGCATCCCGAGCCCAAAATTACCGTGTCGCGAATCTCAGTCATAAGGTTTCCTATCCAGATTTTAGATGCTTTCGCCTGCCAGCCGACTCAACCCAGTTCCCCGCCCAAAAGTCCAGGCCGTTCCGCGGCCAGTTTCACCACCAGTTCGCCAAACAGCGTATTGGCCCACGCAAACCACGACCGCGTAAACTTCGCCGCATCGTCCTTGTCGAACGACTCGTGCATGAACCCCGTCCCCGCCGTCGTGTCCCGCAGCCAACGCAGGCATTGGCGTATCTCCCGCTCATCGCTCGAAGTCGCCGCCCGGTACATCAACGACATGGGCCACACCATATTCAAGCCCGCGTGCGGCCCGCCCACGCCCTCGGCCGCCTTGCCGCGGAAGAAATACGGATTGGCATCGCTCAGCACAAACGCCCGCGTCCGCTGATAGCGCGCATCGCTAACCGCGCAGCAGCCCAGGTAGGCCATCGTCAGCAGTCCCGGCGCGTTGGCGTCGTCCATCATCAGCGCGTTGCCGTAGCCGTCCACTTCGTACGCCCAGATCTCTCCAAATTTTTCGTGGTGCGTCTTGCCATATTGATCGAGCGCGCGCTCCACTTCAGCTGCCAGCGCTTCAGCCTCTGCGGCCAGCTTCTCATCGTCTGCCGCGTGCGCCGCCATCTCCGCCAGGTGCCGCAAGCTCAATACCGCAAAGTGATTCGCCGGCACGAACAGCGGATAAATGCACGCATCGTCCGACGGCCTGAACATCGAATAAATTAGCCCCACCGGCCGCGCCGGATTGCCAAACCCGCTCAGTGCCACCGTGTCGTAAGGCACCGCGGAATCTCGCTCAAACGAATACGGCCCCGGTCCATCCTTGCGCTGCTGCGCGCGAAACGTCCGCACAATCGTCCATGCCGCTTCCCTCCACTGCGCATCGAAGGGCCGCGTGTCTCCGGTCGCTTTCCAGTACCCATACGCCAGCCGGATCGTGTAGCAAAGCGAATCCACCTCCCACTTCCGCTCGCCCACGCCCGCGTGATGCTCGGTCTTGTCGTGCACAGCCCAACTCAGCGGCGCCGCCTGCTCGTCGCGCATAAACGCATTCGCATAGGGATCAAGCAAAATCATCCGCGCCTGCCGGCGAATCACGCCCTCCAGCAACTCGCGCAGCTTTGCGTCTTCCTTCGCCAGCGGCAGATAAGGCCACACCTGCGCAGACGAGTCGCGCAGCCACATCGCATCGATATCGCCCGTCACCACATAGGTATCCGGCCTGCCCTCAAAGCTGCCCGGAAAAACCGTCGTGTCCAGCGTATTCGGAAAGCAGTTCTCGAAGATCGTCTTCAGCGCCCGGTCGCCAATCCCCCGCTG
This sequence comes from uncultured Occallatibacter sp., assembly GCA_964419175.1. Lineage (GTDB taxonomy): Bacteria > Acidobacteriota > Terriglobia > Terriglobales > Acidobacteriaceae > Telmatobacter. The sequence goes on from CAYQOQ010000015.1 coordinate 10,459, forward strand.
CACCCGCGGAATCAGCGCCTCCACGGCTGCGCTGGTGAAATGCCGTGCCCCTCTTGCCAGCCTCCCCTGCGGCAACTCCGCACCGAACGCCGTAACACCGCTCCACCCACCCTGGGCCAGGGCCAGCGCGGCCCCCGCCCCCTTCAACCACTCCCGCCTGCTGATCCCAACCATCGCCTGCGTTCCCTTTCCGCGCAATCGCTCAACACGCAACCCGCGTTCTTCTCTATCATGTCATCTATGGCGAACCTAACTCTTATCTATGGACTCCGGCTGCTCCCCGAAGGCGAGGTCACTGAGATTCAGGACGCAACCCTCAAGCTGGCCAACGGCCACCAGGCACACGTTACCATGCACTCAATTGAGGGCTCGCGCCAGGAGATCGAAGCCCAGCTCAAGCGCAGCCTCGACGCCTTCTTCGACTTCTATCCGGAAATCTGACGCGCACTTTCCGCGCGGCGGCGACGCGCAGATTAGAAACTCCTCATGGCAATCATTAGAAAACCCTAAATCCTAAGGCGACGCTTAGGCCTTTCACATGCCAGCCCTCTACCCTGGAGGGCTTCCGTGTTCGTCTCTGTATCTCTGCAACCCTGCACTGCTCGATTCCGCCGCCTGCCGGCTCTCTCCTTCGCCCTCATCCTTCTTGCTCTCACGCCCGCAACCGCCCGCGCGGGAGGCCCCACGTACGTCGCCGGCATCAGCTTCTTCAATCCCGGCGTCCTCGGCCAGCCCGTCCACTGGTCCGGCGGCCAGGTCAACTATTACGTCGATCAGGGCCCGCTCTCAAGCTCAGTCTCCAATCAACAGGCCACCGCCATGGTCGATGCCGCGGCCGCTCTCTGGAGCGCCGTCCCCACCGCCGGCGTCACGCTCACCGACAAAGGCCCCCTCAACGAAGACGTGAGCGGCTCCAACATCGTCGTGAATTCCAGCAGCCAGATCACCCAGCCCTCCGACTTCACTTCCTCTGCCACCAACTATCCACTCGCGGTTATTTACGATGCCGATGGCTCAGTCATCGATGCCGTCTTTGGCTCGACAGCCAGCCAGCCCACCAGTTGCCAGAACAACAGCGTCTTCGTCCTGATGGATAACCTCAACCCCGATGCGACCATCGCCCATGCCACCATCCTGCTCAACGGCCTCTGCGCCACCAATTCCAATCTCATCCAGATGATGAGCTACGAAATCGAGCGCGCCTTCGGCCGCGTCCTCGGCCTCGACTATTCCCAGGTCAATCCCGGCGCGCTCCAGAACGGCATCGCCGGAGGCACCCAGGGCTGGCCTGTTATGCATCCGCTCAGCGGCGTCTGCGGCCCGTCCGGCGGCGAGTGCATCCCCAACCCCACCGTCCTTCGCTACGACGACATCGCCGCCCTCAATCGCATCTACCCCATCACCGCGCAAAATCTCGCGAGCTTCCCCGGCAAGCAACTCACCGCCGCCAACACTATCTCCATCCGCGGCACAGTTGCCTTCCGCACCGGAGTCGGCATGCAAGGCGTCAACGTGGTCGCCCGCCCGCTCGACGCCAACGGCAATCCGCTCTACCAGTACACGGTCACCGCCGTCACTGGCGCCAACTTCAGCGGCAATCACGGCAACCCAGTCACCGGATGGAAAGACTCCAACGGCGTCCTCTTCACCCAGTGGGGCTCGAACGATCCCGCCCTCCAGGGCTCCTTCGACCTCAGCGGAATCCCGCTGCCTCCGGGCATGACCAAAGCCAGCTACCAGGTCACCTTTGAGTCCATCGATCCCCTCTACATCATTACCGACTCGGTTGGCCCCTACGCCGCGGGCCAGGTCGCGCCCTCCGGCACTCTTCAGGCCATCTCGCTTCCCAACCTCTCCCTGGGCAACTCTCAATCACTCGCCGTCACCGCCTCGGACTCGGCCACCGGCGGCTATCAGGACGCGATCGGCACCGAAGCCCAGCCGCGGCCCATGCCGGCCAGCGGCCTCTGGGTCGGCCGTCTCAGCCAGATCGGCCAGACCGACTGGTTCAGTTTCCCGGTGCGCGGCAACCGCACCTTCACTGTCGTCACCCAGGCCCTGAACGAAACCGGCTCCCCCACCGAATCGAAGGCCCTGCCCTCCATCGGCATCTGGGACGGATTCGACCCCATCGGCTCAGCCGCCGCCGGCGCGGCTCCCGGCCTCAACGGCCTCGCCACGGGTGAAACCTGGCTCCGCATCTCGGCAAGCGGCGACGGCCTGGCCCGCATCGGTATCGCCGACCTGCGCGGCGACGGCCGCCCCGACTACACCTACAACGGCTGGATCCTCTACGCCGACACAGTCCAACCCGCGCGCCTGCCAGCCTCGGGCGGCCCCATCGTCATTTACGGCATGGGTTTTCGCCTGGCGGACACGGTTCTGGTCGGCGGCCAGCCGGCTCTGGTCACCAGCATCTCGCCCAACGAAATCACCGCCATCGCACCGCCCGCGGCCTCCGGCGTCACAGGTTCGGTCGATGTCGAAGTGGACGACCTGCCCGTCTTCTATGCGGCTGCCGTCGTCTCCGGCGGCATCAGTTATGACTCCGGCATGGGCGACGCGCTCACTCTCCTCACCGCTCCCTCGAACACCGTCCCCATCGCGACGCCCATTCCCTTCACCGTCACCGCGCTCTCGCCCGACATTACCCCCGCCGGCGGCGTCACCGTCGTCTACACCCTCACCAGCGGCACGGCCACCCTCGGCTGCGGACACCCTGTCTGCTCCGTCATCGCCACCGGCGACGGCCGCGCCACCATCAGCGTCATCGCCACCGGCTCCACCTGGTCCATCGTCACCGCCTCGCTCCTCAACGGCTCCAGTCTTCAGGCTCACTTCGTTGGCGGAACCCCGGCCGTCCTCACCTCCCTCACGCCGCGTCTCTCTCTGGCCGCTGGAGCCACCTTCACCTGGACCGTCCAGGCCATGGTCCTCTCCAACAACCTCCCCGCCCCCAACCAAACCGTCGCCTGGGCCACCTCCGGCAGCGGCATCGTCTCTCTCGGCTCCGCCTCCGCTCTCACCAACGCCAGCGGCATCGCCACCAAAACCCTCACCGTCGGCCCCCTCGCCGAAGGCCAGACCGCCACCATCAGTGCCTGCCTCAACGGAACCAGCCAGTGCGCCGCCTACACGGCCTTCGGCGCGCGCCCCGAGTACGCCTTGCTTGAAGCCGTCACGGGCACAGCGCAGACCGTCTCGACCTCCGCCGCTCCCGCCCCCATCGCCCTCCGCCTTCTCGACATGGACGGTAACCCCATGGCCGGCGGCACGGTCGCTCTCTATCAAGCCCTCTACGCCTGGGCCCCGCCCTGCTCGCCGCACACGGTCTGCCAGCTTGCCGCCCTGCTCTCGACCCAAACCGCCACCGCCACCTCGGCGCTCGACGGCACCGTCACCTTCTCTCCAGCCACACTCCCCGGCGTCGCTACAAACCTTGAAGCCATCGCCGCCTCCGGCAACACCGCCACCGTCCCCATTGCCATCGAGCAGCACCCGTGAGGCCGTGGTCAGTGATTAGTTGTCAGTGATCAGCTCGGATGAACGCAGTCCGGTAAGCCCGGGGATTCATCCCCTACATAAAGCCAATTGAATCAACGCGGGCTTCACAGACTACGGAAAAACTCTTGTCGGGCGGTAGGCCGTGGATTTATCCCCGGTGTAACTGGCATCGAATCAATGGGGTCTTCAGGCCCTGAGGTATGCTTTTCAGGATTTCCGGAAAAGCTCCTGGAAAATCAGCCCGCACGTCGAGGCCGCGCTCACCCCTGATCGATCGCCAACTGGCCGCGCCACCCTCGGAATGCCGTAAAATCCAAATGGAGTCCTCCCGATGACCGTTAAGGCCCTTTATCCCGGCACCTTCGACCCGCCCACCAACGGCCACGTGGACCTCATCACTCGCGGCTCCAAGCTCTTCAGCCATCTCACCGTCGGCGTCCTCGTCAATTCGGTCAAGAATCCCCTCTTCTCCATCGAAGAGCGCGTCGATATGCTCAAAGAGGTCACCAGTTCATTCTCCAACGTCACCATCGCCACCTTCGACGGGCTCATGGTCGAGTTCGCCCGCCAGCAGGGAGCTTCGGCCGTCCTGCGCGGCATCCGCGCCATCTCCGACTACGAGTACGAATTCCAGATGGCCCTCATGAACCGGCGCCTCGCCCCGGAAATCGAAACCGTCTTTCTCCAGCCGGCAGGCCGCTACTCCTTCCTCAGCTCCCGCATGTTAAAGGAGGTCTTCTCCCTCGGCGGCGACGTTACCGGCCTCGTTCCGCCCAACGTCCTCAAGCGCCTCCGCACCCGCCTCAACAACGGCGCGTGATTGCCCTGCCCAGGACCAGGCAAGCCTTGCACTTTGCTCTTCCCGAAAAATCTGTAAAAATAGGAGTGCTATGACAGTCTCAGCCCCTTCCAAAGTCTTTGCCGACCGCATCGGCCGGATCGAAGTATCCGCAACCATGGCCGTGGCCGCCGAGGCCGCCAAACTCCGCGCCCAGGGCATCAACCTGGTCGACTTCGGCGCCGGCGAGCCCCATTTTCCCACGCCACGCCACATCAAAGACGCGGCCATCGCCGCCATCGCCGCCAACTTTACCCGCTACACCGTCGTCCCCGGCATTCCCGACGTCCGCAAGGCCATCGTCGAGCGCCATGCCACCGACTTCGGCTCTGACTACGACATCTCCGAAGCCATCTTCACCACCGGCGGCAAGCTCGCGCTCTTCAACACCATCCAGATCCTCGTCGACCACGGCGACGAAGTCATCCTGCCTGTTCCCTATTGGGTCAGCTTCAAAGACATCATCCAATACGCCGGCGGCAAGGTCGTTTATCTCCAAACCAGCGAAGCCGAGAGCTTCCGCATCACTGCGGATGCGATTGAAAAGGCCATCACTCCGCGCACCAAGGCCATCATCCTGAACTCGCCCTCCAACCCGTCCGGCTCGGTCGTCTCCGCCGAAGATCTGGAGCGCATCGTCCACCTCGCCCACGATCGCGGTATCTACCTGCTGCTCGACGAGTGCTACGTCTATCTGAACTACACCGGCAAGTGCGTCTCCGGCGGCTCGTATACCTGGGCGAAGGACCACATCGTCATCCTCGGCTCGCTTTCCAAGACCTACGCCATGACCGGCTGGCGCGCCGGCTTTGCGCTGGGCCCAAAGCCCATCGTCGCCAACCTCAGCAAGCTCCAGTCGCAGTCCACCTCCAACGCGACCAGCTTCGTCCAGAAGGCAGCCATCGCTGCCCTCTCCGGCTCGCAGGAGTGCGTCTCCGAGTTCCGCGCGGAGTTCATCGAACTCCGCGACTACATGCTCTCCAAAGTGACCGCCATTCCCGGCGTCACCTGCACCAAGCCCGAGGGCGCCTTCTACGTCTACCCCAACATCTCCGCCTTCATCGGCAAGGGCGGCATCAAGTCGGCGACTGAGCTGGCCACCCGCCTGCTCCATGAAGCCCACGTCGTCACCGTTCCCGGCGAAGCCTTCGGCACCGCCGAGCACATCCGCATTTCCTACCCAGTGACCAAAGCAAACATCGACGAGGGCACCCGCCGCATGGGCGAATTCCTCACCAGCCTGAAGTAGCGCTCCACTCTCTCAGCGTGTCCGATTTCGGCCCGCCAAACCCACCTGAGCCCCGCAAGCAAAAGCCGGCGGGGCTTTCCTTTTTAAGAATGTTGCATAATGTGCCGTTCGGCACTGTGCAAACCTAGTGTCTGTCGGATACGATGTCACTTCAATGTCGAACCCTATAGATTTTCGTCCTGTGATACTCGCCGGAGGAAGCGGTACACGCTTCTGGCCCCGCTCCCGCCGCGCTCGCGCCAAGCAGGTCCTCGCCCTCGATGGCGAGCGCTCCATGCTTCAACAGACAGTCGAGCGGCTCAACCCACTTGCCGGGCTCAACAAAACCTGGGTCATCACCAACGAGTACCTGGCCCACGAAATCGCAGACCAGTTGCCAGGCCTACCCGCCAACAAGATCGTCCAGGAGCCAGTGGCTCGCAACACTGCCCCGGCCTGTGGGATCGCTGCTTTTCTCATTGAACGCGAAAACCCCGACGCCGTGCTCGGCGTCTTCCCTTCGGACCACGTAATCGCCGACGAGCCGCGATTCCTCAAGACCATGCAAAAGGCCATCGCTCTGGCCGCCGCCGGCGATAACATCGTGGTCCTGGGAATCGAGCCTGTCCGTGCGGAAACCGGCTACGGCTACATTGAAACCGGCGACTATACTAAGGACGAAACCGCCCTCCACGTCCGCCGCTTTACTGAAAAGCCCAACCAGAACCGCGCCGAGGAGTTCATCGCCGCCGGAAACTACTACTGGAACTCCGGCATGTTCATCTGGTCCGCGCGCACCCTGGCCAACGCCGTCCGCGAACACTTGCCTGAGACCGCTCCCCTGCTGGAGAGCATCGCCGCCGCTTACGGCACCCCCCAGTTCAATGAGGTGTTTCATTCCCTCTACCCCAAGTGCGAAAACATCTCAGTGGATTACGCCGTGCTTGAGCCCCGCTCCGCCAAGGGCGAACATCTCTCCCACCTCTATTGCCTGCCCGCGGAATTCACATGGAACGACCTCGGCTCCTGGGCCTCTCTCTACGAGTACCAGCTTGAGACTCGTCTCCGCGGCGATGCCGAAGGCAACGTCACCGATGCAGGGGGACACCTTGCCCTCGAGGCAACCGACAACTACATCTTCAGCCCCAAGAAATTTGTCGCGCTGGTCGGCGTGGAGAACCTGATCATAGTCGACACCGACGATGCGCTGCTCATCGTTAGCCGCGACCACTCTCAGGATGTAGGCAAGATCGTGAAGGAGTTGAGCCAGAACGGGCGCTCCGACCTGATCTGAAGCTGCGGGCAGTACAATTGATCCCTGAACTCCTGCGCGGCTCAGTATGAAGCAACGCGCAGAGTGGGGTGGAGAGATTGCCCGAAACCATTGATTGGCCGCTGCACTCGCAGCCGCCGCGGAAAAGTCGCCGCGGACTCCTTTTCCTGATTGCAATCGTTGCCATCATAGCCCTGGGGAGCCGCACCGCGATCTCCTTTTGGGTTGACCTGCTCTGGTTCCGCTCGCTCGGCTTCGGGCAGGTCTTCTGGAAGACGCGCGGCTTCGAGTGGAGTGTCTTCGCCGCCTTCGCCGCTGTCACATTTCTCATCCTCTTCGGAGTGTTTTCAGCCCTCAAGCGCTCTCACTCCGCCGACCTGCCCAGCACCCATACCGTCGTCTTTGCTGGTCAGTCACTCGATCTGCCGGTAGCTACCGCGCTGCGCGTGGTTGGCATCGCCGGGTCGCTTCTGGTTTCGCTTGTTACAGGAGCCGCGATGGCGGCGCAATGGCCAACCCTCGCGCTCTACTGGTATGCGCCGCGTGTGGCAGGAACCGTCACCGATCCGATCTTCGGCAGACCTCTGAATTTCTACCTTTTCACCTTGCCCGCATGGCAGCTCATGGCGGGATGGCTGCTTTCGCTGGCTGTGATTTCCTGCATCGTCTCCGTGCTGTTCCTCCTTGTCTCTGGTGGAGCGCGCGCGATCGGTGGAAGGTTAAGCACTTCGGTCCCGTTGCCCTGGCGCGGGGTCTCGATCACCGTTGGATTTCTGCTCCTCGTGGTCGCTATGCGCGTGTATATCGGCCGCTTCGAGCTGCTGTTTGAGCATCACACGATCTTCGATGGCGTCTCTTATACCGATGCGCATGTCACCATCGCGGGGCTGCTGTTCGTTTGTGCCGCGCTCGTCATTGGAGCGGTCATCGCCTTTGCTGCCGCCGTGATTGGCCCGGGCGGACGCTGGCTTGCAGCGGCCATCGCTCCGGCCGCTATCTGTTATATCGCGGTCGCCCTCGCAGGCTGGTATGTCACCACCTTCCTCGTCAAACCCAATCAGCTTGATCGCGAGCGCCCCTACATCGCCGATAACATCCAGATGACGCGCCAGGCTTACGGCCTCGATCGCTTCGCTCAGCATGAGTTTCCGGCTGAAGTTACGCCAGGGGCAGCCGATCCGGCAAACAATCAGGCCACTCTGCAGAACATCCGGCTCTGGGACGTGCAGGCGCTTCAGGATACACTGCGCCAGGTGCAGGAGATTCGCACCTACTACGACTTTCCCGACATCGATATTGACCGCTACCAGATCGGCGGCTCGCTGCGCGAAATGATGCTTGCCGTACGTGAGCTGAACGTGGACAAGCTGCCGGAGAGCAGCCACAACTGGATCAACGATAAGCTCATCTATACACACGGCTACGGAATCACCATGAACCCCGTCAATGGGTTCACTCCGGAAGGCCTGCCCACGCTGCTGCTCTCAAACATGCCCGTGCAGAGCACAGTGCCGAACCTCAGCGTCACCCGGCCTGAAATCTATTTTGGCGAGATGACCAATACCGACGTGTATGTGAAGACGGGGCAGCAGGAGTTTAACTACCCGGAGGGGCAGACCAACAACCTTACCTCGTACAAAGGAACCGGCGGCATTGTAGTGGGCGGATTCATGCGGCGGATTCTGCTCGCGTTCGATCGGGGCGACATATCCAAGGTGCCCTTCAGCGACGATGTGAATTCCGAGAGCCGGTTGCTGATGCGGCGCAACGTTCGGGATCGCGTTGCTACCCTAGCGCCCTTCCTCACGTTCGATAAGGACCCTTACATCGTGGTCGGCGACGATGGCCGCCTCTCGTGGGTACTCGATGCCTTCACGTCGTCGGACAGCTACCCGTACGCCGTTCACAACGTCTTGGACGGCGGACAGGTCAACTACGTCCGCAATAGTGTCAAGGCCGTCGTTGATGCGTATGACGGCACGGTTACGTTCTATGTCTTCGACAGCGGAGATCCGATCATCGCCGCCTGGAGCCAGATCTTTCCTGGAATGTTCAAGGACGCCGCGCAGATGCCTGGCTGGTTGCGCAAGCACGTCCGCTATCCTGAGCTGATGCTCAGCCTGCAGGCTGAGGTCTATGGTCTTTACCACATGACCAATCCCGAGGTTTTCTATAACCGCGAGGACCTATGGACGGTGGCCACCCAGACTGGAATGGCGGACGGGGGCGAACAGACCGCGCAGGCGATGCAGCCGAACTTTGTGCTCATGACTCTGCCCGACGAGAGCAACCTGGAGTTTGTCGAGATTCTTCCGTTCACGCCTTCCAACCGCAACAACATGATCGGGTGGATTGCGGCGCGAAGCGATGGGGAACATTACGGGACGGCGGTTGTCTACAACTTTCCCAAGACGCGGCTGGTGGATGGGCCGCAGCAGATCGAGGCGCGCATCGATCAGAACGCGCAGCTCTCGGGGCAGTTGACGTTGTGGAATCAGCAGGGGTCGCATGTACGGCGCGGCAGCCTGCTGGTGATTCCCTGCGGCAAGGCGCTGCTGTATGCAGAACCGATCTACCTGCAAGCGCAACGCAGCCCGATGCCCGAGCTACGCATTGTCGTGCTGGCGCTTCAGGACAGGCTTGCTTATGCGCCAACCTTCGAAGGGGCGCTGGCGTCTCTGTTCGGCTCAGGTTCCTCGTCGCTGAGCGCGGTGGAGACGCCGCAGGCAGCGCCTGAGGCCGCAGGAACCGCTCAACCGGCGGCGATGAGCCTCAACTCGCTGATCGCACAAGCCAGCAAGGACTTCTCCGACTATCAGCGGCTGACTGCCGAGGGCAAGCTGGCCGATGCGGGACAGAAGCTTGACGAACTGAAGCGCACACTCGATAGACTAAACGCGATGCAGAAGTAATCTTGCCCCAACTATGCCACACTCGCGCTCCGAGCACGGCATAGTTGGAGCAATTGAAAACGTCCCTCAGGGGCTGAAGCCCCGTTTTATGGGTACTTTGCGGCACCCTTCGACTCCGCTCAGGGCAGGCTTTGAAGCCGTGCCCTTTCAAAACCCGATTTATGCAACCAGCTCCAGAAACTCATTTACGGAGAGATCGCCATGCCACGTTTTGCCGCCAATCTCACGATGATGTACACGGAGCACAACTTTCTCGATCGTTTTGCGGCCGCGGCCCGCGACGGGTTTACGGCGGTCGAATACATGTTTCCCTACGAGCACTCCGCCGAAACGCTGGCGGCTCTGTTGAAGGAACACGGACTGACGCAGGTTCTGTTCAACGCTCCGGCGGGAGACTGGAAGGCGGGCGAGCGGGGATTGACGGCTCTGCCGGGCCGAGAGAGCGAATTCCGCGATGGCTTTCTGCTGGCACTCGAATACGCGCGCGCCTTCAAATGTCCGCGCATTCATACGATGGCCGGCGTTGCCGCAACAGGCGCCGATCGGGCGCAGATGCGCGAGACCTACATTGCCAACCTGGCCTGGGCCGCGGGACTGGCGGCGAAGGACGGCATCGATGTGCTGATGGAACCCATTGCCCAGCGCAATATGCCTGGCTTCTTTCTGAACTTTCAGGAAGAGGCTCACGCCATCGCCGAGGAGACGGGCTGCTCGAACGTGAAGATCCTGATGGATCTGTTCCATTGCCAGGTTGCCGAGGGCGACCTTGCGATCAAGATCCGGAAATACATTGAGAACCCGAAAGAGACACGCGTCGGGCACTTCCAGATTGCGGGCGTTCCGGAGCGGCAAGAGCCGGACACGGGCGAGGTCCGTTACGAGTATCTCTTCGACCTGATCGACAAGGTTGGGTTCGAGGGCTGGATCGGTTGCGAGTACGTTCCCGCGGCAGGCACATCGGACGGTCTGGACTGGTTCAAGAAATACGCTTCGGCCTAGAGGGACGACAGACAACGGAACTGCCAGACCTGGACCGCGGGCACGAGGCGAAATTTGCATCGTGCCAAGGGGTTTGGGCCGGTTTGGCCCTGTTTTTGGTCAAGAAACAGGGCTAAATTTTGCGAAAAATGACGGCATGTTTACTACTTATACACTATGGCTACTTTTCAAGTTACTGATTCTGCGGTTGTTATTTTTGGCATGCACCATAATCGGTGCAATTGACGGGGAGGGGGAGGGGGTAGCGCCTCAGGAGGAGGCCAATTTTCGGGATTTTGGGCTGAAGTTGAGGGTTCCGATGGCGACCTGGGCCGCGTAGAGGATATGGCCGCTCTCTTCCGGGGCGATGGCGCCGATGAGGAGGCCGTGGGCGGCGCAGGCGATGTAGGCCTGGATGGACTCGTAGGTGGAGAGGATGGGCATGGCTTTGCGGTAGGCTCTGTCGCCGAAATAAGAGGCGAAGACGTCGTCTCCATCGTTGCCGTGAGTCTTGTCCATCTCGGCTTTGTAGGCTCGCTGCCAGGCGGCGCGGCAACGCCGGAGTGCGGCGCCGACGTATTCGGGCTCGGAGTCCGGAGTGTGGGCCGGGGTGGCTGAGAGGATTTGTGTGGCTTCGACAAGGGTTAGTTCTGCTTTGAATGAATCGGTCATTGAGATTTCTCCCTATGAAGAGTGTGCGCCGGGAGGGGGAAATTATATGCAAAAGCAGGGAATAGGGGATAGGGAATAGGGAATAGGGAATAGGGAATAGAAAAACTGGTAGTGGGTCAGTTTGATTTCCACAGGAGCTAGGCGACTTCCCCAAGGGCTTTGCGAAACAAAGCGTTGTCAATTTTGGCAGTAGTGCTTTTCTCGTATTTGAGAAGTCCAACCAATTCCTCAATGGTCCAAGCATGGTTGCTCAGGCCGGATTCCATTGCAGGAGTCACGCGGAGAGTCTGATGGATACGGCAAAAGTTGTAATACATGAACCAGAGCGCTACAGCGGCGGCATGATTCTCGATTTTCTTTGAGAATCCATTTGTCAGCCGTGTAAACCGGCGAATGCCCATTCGCATCGAAAGATTCTGACGTTCAACAAATGAGGTACTAACGTGTTTCGGATCGGGATCACCGCTAATGGTCTTCATATCGGAACCGATACAGGTAGCAGGGCTGTAGCGCGTCTCAGGCTCATTGGAAGCGCCGTAAATCTTGTGGAGCATCGCATAGTCCGCATCGCCTCCAAACGCCTCTTCTACGGCTTTCAGGTATGGCTTGTGCGCGTCTGTGGTGATCTGTGGCTTGCCGATAATACGGGAGGCGCAATCTCCCATGAAATCTCTTGCCCATCCGGTAGTTCGTCCGCCCACAAGGTAGGAAACGCACAGTTTGGTATCGGTGTCGATGGCCGTCCAAGTCCATACATCACCCCATCCACCCTGCTTCTGCTCCGGGGTTACATTCTTCGCCTTCGCACCAACAAAAGCCCAAATCTCATCGCATTGAAGGCGACGGACGCGAAGGCCCCGCACGTGCATGTCATAGTACTGCGCACAGACATTCGCCAGATCGATGAGGAGGTTGATTACGGAATTCTTAGAAACACCTGTCATTCGTACTGTCGAGCGTATGGAGTTGCCCTCCACGATGGCTGCAACAACCCGAGTTTTCACTTCCAAGCTCAAGCGGTTCATAATTGAACTATATGCTTGAGCGGATAAGGAGTCAAACAAAAAATGAAGCCGAATACCAAAAAGAACACACAACCGTCCAAGCATCATGGTATAAAGCAATCAACGAAAAATGGGGCTAAATCCTCGCGTTCTGTGGGGGTTAGGATGAAGAATCAGGAGAAAATGCAGATGAGCAGCGAGCGCCCGACGAGGATCGAGCAAGAATACGTCCGCCTGTTTACGGTTCCCGAGACGCCTCACCAGGTTTTCTATTCGGAGGATTACGACCTTAGACAGCCATCGGCATTGAAGTATGTACCGTCCACCACGGAGCCGAATGCTGAGGTATAATGCCTAATTGGAACGAGGTATTTAACGAAATCCAGACCATGCAGCTACAGGGAGCGAATGCTCAGACTGTAGTGCGCAAGAAATATCTGGCTGCTCTCCACGGGCACACCAAGAGAAACCTGATTGCTTATTATTCAGGTTGGCTGTCCAAGGGGAGCGTCTTCCTCTCAGACATCAACGACGAAGACAAGAATGGATTCATGACGACTATCCACAAACTGGATAGAACCTTGGGCTTGGATTTAATTCTGCATACACCCGGCGGTGGAATTGCCGCTACTCAGTCTATCGTCACCTACCTGCAAAAAATGTTCGGTAATAATATTCGTGCTTTTGTGCCGCAAATCTGCATGTCCGCAGGTACGATCATTGCGTGTTGCTGCAAAGAGATTTGGATGGGGAAGGAATCAAATCTCGGTCCGATTGATCCACAATTGGGAGGCATACCAGCTCACGGAGTTGTTCAGGAATTTAGACGCGCCGTGCGGGAGATTAAGAAAGACCCTGCCAAAATAGTTCTTTGGCAACAGATCATCGGGCAATACAGGCCAACATTTCTTGGCCAGTGTGAGAATGCAATCAAATGGTCAAATGAATTCGTCGAGCAGCAACTCAGGACTGGGATGTTTGCAGGTCGTTCCGACAGGGCAGTGAGGGCGAAAAAAGTAACTAAGAATCTATCGAATTATCCTGCGAACAAATCCCATGATCGGCATTTCGATAATGATGCCTGCAAGAAGATGGGGCTTACGGTTATGGATTTGGAATCCGACCCCGTGTTGCAGGACTTAGTGCTTACGGTGCACCACTGCTACATGAATTTTCTTATGAATAGCGCCGCATACAAAATCATTGAAAATCAGAATGGAATCGCCCTGATAAAGAACGTGCAAATCCCTGTTAAGTAGATGATGCTTTGCTGGCCCATCGCGCTTGCGCTGCTTTTTGGGCAATGCTTTTTCGCTGTGCTGGCGTGAGTGTTTCAGCTCGCACTTTGCCCCCCTTTTTCCCTCCCATACTTCCTAACGCAACAGCATGGGGGTTTCTCAGGTCAACAGGAGGCTCCAATGGGCTGCCATCCATGTGTTCGCCAATTGCCTGTTCGACGACGCTCCGGGCGACTTCCATGAAATCACGTTTTTGCTTCGGTACCTTTGCCATGGCTACATGATTTCATGAATGCCCTGTCCAGAAAAGCTCCTGTGGAAATCAAACTGACCCACTACCGAAAAACTGCCGGGGTGGGGTTCATGCTGTCCCACCCTCGCGCCAGAAAAAAAGAAAAAAGGCGCAAGGATGGGGCACCCAGGCACCCGGCCTGGTCATTGCAATCTGGAAGGCATCATGGTCACAAACGGCTTCAATTCCGGTTGGGGTTACTTCATGGACAACGCAGAAGCCCATGAACAGACGGACGGATTCTACTGAGGCTTTCGCAGGCTCGAAGCGCGTATTGCCAGGCTAGGCGTAGTGATTTTTCTGGTTGGCGGCGTGTCCTTTTGGCTGGCAAGGAGCAGGGCTAACTGTGCAGCCTCGGTTCCGATTTGTTTGCTGTTCTGGTCGACGGAGGAGAGAGGAACCCGCAGAAAGTCCAAGTTGGAGGTATTTCCGGATCCAATAACGGCAACATCGTCGGGGATGCGAAGGCCCGTGTCGAGCACGGCGCGCATGACGCCGATGGCCGACGGATCGTTAAAGCAGAAGATGCCGTCGGGCCGGATGGGGTTTTCCAGCAGTTTGCGCGTTGCCTCATAACCACCGCTTTCGCCACGCGAGTCGCCGGAGGTACCGAGCGAGACCACGTTTTCCGGGACGGCTGTCAGGTTTGCCTCTTGCAAAGCTTGCCGGTACCCGTTATAGCGACCCAGGGCCGTACTCACTTCAGGTCCGCGAACGTGAGCGATGTGACGGCATCCCTGCTCAATCAGATGCCGTGTGGCGAGAAGGCCAACCGCATAGTCATCGACTCCAACAAAATTTGCGGCAAGTCCTGAGAACTGGCGATCAAGCAGAATGTAAGGAATCTTCTGCATCTCGATCTCACGAAAGCTCTCAACGCTCCATTGTGCTGAGGCAATGAGGAGGCAATCAACACGGCGCGCCATCAGATGCTCGATTCCTCGTCGTTCCAGACGTGCGTCTTCGTCGGAAGAAGAAATGATCAAGCTGTATCCTTGCTCGCGTACAGCCGCAGAGATGACTTGAGCAATCTGCGCAAAAAATGGATGCAGCAGGTCGGGTACGATCAGTCCAAAAGTGAAACTTCGCCCTGTAATCAGGGCGCGAGCGGCCAGATTGGGGTGATAATTGAGTTCCTTGACGCGTTTGAGCACTCTCTCACGCGTTTCCTCACCGATATCCGGGTGATTGCGCAATACTTTGGAGATCGTCACGATCGATAGACCAAGATCGCGCGCAATGTCTTTCAAGCGCACTTGCATGGTGATCGGTCTCCTTTCTAAACAACCATAAGCAGCAAAAGCGGATGTGAGGCCATTATAGAGCCTTAAAGTAATTTTTGATATTTGCCAGCTACACCATGTAACTCCATGAAAACTATTGACAGATGCAAGCAGCATTGCATACAATTTTGGACGTTACAGTTAACGTTAACTTCGCTCTGGTGAGTGCGTCCTATGAGTCCGCCGCAATATCTCTTATTCCATCCTCCGATGTCATTGATTCTGCATTAATTCCTCTACGCACATTGGCAAATGGCACCAGAATGCATCCGTATTTTTCAGTAGCCGAAGTTCTTTGCCTATCGAAATGCGCATGGTATCGAGCCGATTGGCTTTTCACCGATTCGATCCCCTGCAAGGACGGAGCCTGCTCGCACTCCGGAAGACACGCTAGGATGCGAGTATCCGCGGGAGATCAGTTTGATGAGACGGTTGAGGCCGACTATATGCGCGCCATGTTGCGCCATGTTCCGCAGGTCCCTCGCCCAGTGTGTATTGAGCGCTTTGACTTCTATAAGCGAACCAAGCCTGCTTTTGCGATTGTGCTTTCAGGCGAATTGCGCATGTGTGGCAATTTGATTCTCAAGAAGGGCGTAACTTGAACGGTGGTGATGAGCTGGCCGGATAGGCTTACGGATTGATTCGGCTTCGTGGGCGCGTTATGCGGGCGCTGTATGGCATGTAGATCAAAATTGCAATTTCTGGAGGGAGTGTATGGGCGAATTGAATAAGCAACAATGGACGCGGCGCGGTTTCTTGGCAACCGCCGCAACTGTAACCGCAGCCGCTCCACTGGCGGCTCGGTTTGGCTGGGCAAAGGATGCTGAGATTGCCGCAGGTGGATTGGGGCTGCGCTATCGGCAACCTGCATCCCAGTGGGTCGATGCGCTCCCTGTTGGCAATGGCCGTCTGGGTGCCATGGTTCTTGGCGGCGGAGCGAAGGACGGCTCGTTTCAGTGGACCGGAAATTCCCCCGTCGACACAACCAATACTCGCGAAACATTGGTGCTGAATGAGGATACTCTCTGGTCCGGTTTCCCTCGGGATGGAAATAACAAAGGGGCCTCGCAGTATCTTGAAGCGATTCGGCGGGCTGTTCTTGTTGACAAGGACTATCAGCGTGCGGACTCGCTTTGCCAAAAGATGCAGGGAGGATTCAGCGAGGCCTTTCAGGTGGCAGGATGCCTGCAACTGCAGTTCAACGATCTCAGCGAGGGAACTGAATATAGCCGTTCGCTGGATCTAAGTACCGCGGTGGCTTCGACCCGTTCACGGCACGGCTCCCTTTGGTTGGAGCGAAGCGTGTATGCCTCGGCTTCAGACAAGATGATTGTTATCGAGCTGCGTTCTTCAGCGCCGGGAGGTTTGTCTCTTTGCGCCAGCCTCGATACACCGTTGCACCATGCCTTGGAGGCGGTTGACGGAACCGGGTTGCAATTGAATGGTAAGGCTCCGGTTCATATCCCTGGAGCTGGGTCGCAGAATGATGAGCCTGTAATGTTCGATCCACAGGCCGGCCACGGCATGTGCTATTCCATAGCGTTTTCGCCACTCTGCGTAGACGGCGAGGTAAAGGTTGAGCAACGGGAAGGCCGGCCCGTTCTATGCATTGAAAAGGCGAGCCGTTGTCTGCTGCTGTTGTCGATTGCTACCGGATTTCGCGGTTATGACCAAATGCCGGATGTTGCCTCGGAGGTGGTCACGCAGCGCGCCTGGGAGCCGATCAAGCAGCTTTTGAAATCTGAGTCCGTTCACGAGCCGGCGCTGCCAGCCAAACGATTCCAGAGCCTGTGTGACGGTTTGCGGGAAAGGCACATTGCAGCGCATCGACGCCTTTTTGACCGTGTTCAATTGCGTATCGGCCCCGAACAGAAAATGGCCATTACGGATGAAAGATTGAAAGACTTTGCCAAGTCACCCGATCCAGATTTGCTGGCTTTGTACTTTCACTATGGCCGTTATCTGTTGATCTCTTCGTCGCGCCCTGGCAGCCAGGCTGCAAATTTGCAGGGCATCTGGAACTACGAAGTGCAGCCGCCGTGGAGTTCCAACTACACGACGAACATCAATGTGCAGATGAATTACTGGCCGGCGGAGAGTTGCAATCTGAGCGAGTGCACCGAACCGTTGCTCAGTCTTGTTGAAGAACTCAGTCATACTGGCGTCAGAGCCGCGCGGGAAACATACGGACTGCCCGGCTGGGTCTCCCATCACAACGTTGACATATGGCGCCATGCGGCTCCTGTGGGCGGCGGTCACGGCGATCCGACATGGGCCAACTGGAATATGAGCGCGGCCTGGTTGTGTTCGCACTTGTGGAATCACTATCTCTTTACGCGCAATCAAGAATTCCTGCGCAGCCGTGCCTGGCCTGTGATGCGCGGGGCGGCGGAATTTCTGCTTGCCTGGATGATCGAGGATGGAAAGGGAAAGTTGACAACCTGTCCTTCCTGGTCCACCGAAAACGACTTTCAGGCGCCGAATGGAAAACCTGCCTACACCAGCGCCGGATGCACGATGGATATTGCCTTGATTCGAGAACTCTTCTCGAACTGCATATCGACCGTGGAAGTGTTGCACCTGGACTCTCCCGAGGAGGCGGCCTTCCGCAAACGCCTGAGCGCTGCTCTGGAGCGGCTGCCCGATTACAAGATAGGGAGATGGGGCCAGTTGCAGGAGTGGAGTATCGACTTTGAGGAGAGTACCCCTGGACAGCGGCATATGTCGCACCTGTATCCTCTCTATCCTGGAGCAGCGATTACGCCGCAGGGAACTCCGGAACTGGCACGCGCCTGTCGCGCCTCGCTCGAAAGACGGCTGGCACATGGAGGCGCATACACCGGATGGAGCCGCGCTTGGGCCATTGGCTTGTGGGCGCGCCTGGGAGACGGAGAGCGCGCCTGGGAGTCTCTGAAAAAACTGATGGAACATAGCACGAATCTCAACCTCTTCGATACGTGTCCGGGAGAGAAGTCGTCGGTCTTCCAGATCGATGGCAACTTTGGCGCAACCGCTTCGATCGCGGAAATGCTGCTGCAAAGTCATGCCGGAGTGGTCGATCTGCTGCCGGCACTTCCCAAGGATTGGCCGGAAGGCGAGGTCCGCGGACTTGTGGCGCGTGGTGGTGTCGAGGTCGATTTGACTTGGAAGAACGGACGTGTCGACCGGGCGGCATTACGCCCGCGTTTCACCGGGGAGGTTCGTCTGCGCGTCCCACAAGGGCAGCGCATCGTTGCTGTGGGTACTTTGCCGTTGCGGAAACAGGCGGATGAAAGTGTTCTCTTCCATGCCGAGGCGGGCCGCAGCTACACGGTTAGCCTGTCCTGAACGATGGAAATGGCTATGGCAAGTTGTCTGAGACCAGACAACTTGCCACGGAACTTTTATTGAGATTCAATTCCTCAGGCCATTCATTGCGGGCTCTGTGCCTTCGTGCATTGAGCCAGCAACCGGCTCGCCTCGGCGTTCCCCGGCTCAACTGCCAGTGCCTGGCGAAACTCCTCGGCCGCGTCGTCGTTGCGCGCGCGGTCCAGCAACAATGAACCGAGCGCAATGTGCGCCCCAGCATTGAGCGGCGCTTGCAGTAGTGCCTTCCTGAAGTCCATCTCGGCAGCTTCTGGCTGGCCCAGTTGCACCCGCGCAATCGCCAGGT
Source organism: uncultured Occallatibacter sp. (assembly GCA_964419175.1). Classification (GTDB taxonomy): domain Bacteria; phylum Acidobacteriota; class Terriglobia; order Terriglobales; family Acidobacteriaceae; genus Telmatobacter. The sequence goes on from CAYQOQ010000015.1 coordinate 29,333, forward strand.
TCAGCCGGATATCGCTTCTATCGGGCCGCAACGCGGCGGCGCGCAGCAGTTCGCCCACTGCTCCGAGCATATCTCCCTCTCGGCTGAGTTCGCCGGCAAAGGCCAGATGCCCGTCCGGGGTGTCCGCCACAGCACCGTAGGGTGATTTCGCGCCCGGCCGCTCTTGGGCCGTCATGGGGCTCTGTGCCGTCTGCTTGCGCTTCAGCGCATCCCGCCGCTGCGTCAGCCCTGCATCGCCCGGTCGCAACTCCATTGCCTCTTCCAGCGCGCGCACGGCTGCCTGCGTATCTCCAGCCTTCTCGCACACGGCAGCAAGCGAGACGTAGAACTCAGGCCGGATCGGCGCCAGTGATATCGCCTTCCGCAGTTCCAGTGTTGCCGCCTCCAGATTCCCTGCATCGGCAAGCAAAAGTCCAAGATTGTAATTAGCGATAGCATTCGCAGGATTGAGCCAGAGCGCCTTGCGAAGAAGCTGAATCCCGGCAGGAGTATTCCCCTCCTTGGCGCGGTCAAGACTCTCATTGCTCAGATGCGTGGACATCACCGCGTCTGACTTTGCCTGAATGATCGCCGATGCCAGCTTCAGCTCAATTCTTTCCTCACGCGTCTTTCCTTCGCTGTGCATCACCCTGGCCAGCTTGTAGTGCCCCTCCTGCGACTCCGGGTTTGCCGCCAGCGCAACCTTGAAGTGTTCGGCCGCCGCCGGGAGATCCCCCTTGCCATTCAGCAGGTTCCCGATCGCCATCTCAGCTTCAGGGTACGGTTTGCGTTCCTTGGCCGCGGTGCTGTACTCCACCAGCGCATCCTCGGGCTTTCCCAGCGCCTCAAGAGCTCTTCCCAGGTTGAAGTGCATGCCGGCGGCATCTGGTCTGGCTTGAATCGCCACGCGAAACAGATCGGCGGCTCTGGCAGCATCTCCGGTCTCTAGCAGGCAGACCCCGGCCATATTCGAGGCCTCGGGATAGTTCGGCCGTACCTTGAGCGCAGCCTCGAATTGCTCGAGCGCCTCCTTCCAGGAGGGTACCTGCTTTGAGCCTCCCAGCAGCGCAAGGCCGAGATCATAATGCGCCTCTGCCGAAGAAGTATTCAGCTCGATGGCGCGCGCAAAATCCTTCGAGGCTCCCTCGAAGTCTCCGCTCTTGCCCTTCAATAACCCCATGCGGAGAAAGATGTCAGCCTGGGTCGGAGCAGCCCGCGATGCCGCGGCGTAATCGCCCAGCGCCTCCACATACATGCCTCCGTTCTCCGCCGCCGCCGCCTTTGTAAGCAGTTCCTCGGCAATCTCCGGCTGGGAGCCGGACTGCCCTGCCTGCGCGGCTGCAAACCGAGTCGCGGCGCATAGTACGAGCGGAAGAATAAATCGGAGACAAGTCATCCCTTGCAGCTCCCATGTCGGATTGACAGCATGTCTCTACAAGCCTATCCCAAAAAAACACGGGGCCGACGGTGAATGCCGCCGGCCCCGTGGGTTAAATGGTTCGTTAGAAGCGGAAGGTTCCGGCGAACTGGAAGCGGCGTTGAGCTCCGTTCGAACCCGTAATCCTGCCGAAATTGGCCGCATCCGTTGGATCCAGGAGCGGATCGGCAAACGACGCGTTCGGGTTTCCGAGGTTGACATGGTTGAAGAGGTTGAAGATCTCGGTGCGGAAGTCGATGCTGTAGCGCTCCCTGAACGCAAACTCGCGGAAGAGCGAGTAGTCCATGTTGGTGTAGGCGGGACCACGCAAGCTGTTGCGGCCTGCGTCGCCAAAGGTGTATTGAGCAGGCTGCGAGAAGGCAGCCTTGTTGAACCACTGTGCGCGCGTCTTAGGTCCACTGGTGGAACCGGTAACGTTCGGACGAAACGCATCGGTGTGCGCGTTCGAGGAGTTGTTGACCGCACCTGCCGTGAAAGGCGTGCCGCTGCGGCGGCCCAAAAGGCCGTTCATCTTCCAGCCACCCAGAATCTGCGCAGCCGGTCCCTGGTTCGCGAACGATTTGCCCTTGCCGAACGGCAGTTCGTAAACCGCCGAAGCCGTCAGCACGATCGGCACATCCACGCCGTCAACACCGCGGTTGGAGCGCATATGGTACGGATCCTGGATATTGCAGCCTTCCCAGTAATCCGCGCATCCCACGTTGATGTTCTTTGACCAGGTGAACGAAGCATTCACCGTCAAGGACTTTGCGCTCTTTTGGTACTGGCCCTGGAACGCATCGTAGCTCATGTGGCCGATGCTCTGGAGCTCATCGAATTGGGCCATGTTGGTGAACCGCTTCGACCAGGTCGGTCCAAGCACCGTGGAGACGTTAGACGGCACCTGGATCGGCGAACGGCTGGTAGCGGAACCGACATAGGAGGCCTTGGCGGAGCCAAAGCTACCGAACTGGCGCTGCACCAGCAGGTTCCACTGCCACGAGTAAGCGTTCTTCCACTGTGTATCCAGGTAGCCGCCACCCGTGTTGCCGTCCAGCGGCGTAGCCGGCAGGGTGGCGGTCAGGCCCACGAAGGGGTTTTCCGCCGTCGAGCCGGGAGTGATGCCAGCTTCGTTCTGAGTGCTGACGTTTTGTGAGGCGCCATCGGGCCAGGCGCCGCGGGCATTCTGCGCCGCCTGTTCTGCGCCGGACCAGTTATCGTATGTCACGCCCGCGCCCGCGTTGATGACCGTCTCCGGAGTGATCTGATACGAAAATCCGAGACGGGGCGAGAAGTTGGTGTAGTTTGGCTTTGTGATTGTGTTGCGATCCAGCAGGACGACGCCGGTGGGCAACGGGCCGCTCGGCAAGTCGACGCTATTCTTCGCGATGTACCACTGAACGGTGTGAACATCGAAGCCGGAGAACATGTTATTTTTCTCACCCACCGGCGCCGTGTAATCCCAACGGATACCGTAGTTCACCGTCAGGTGGTGATGCATCTTCCAGGTGTCTTGCGCATACGCCGAAATCAGGCTGGAGTAGAGGTTGACGCCGGAGTTACCCAACTGACGCGTGGACGAGTCCGGCAGGCTCAGCAACATGCTGGCCAGCGAGTCGCCGCCAGATTGAGCGGCAGGATTCCAGGTGGCCTTGTTGCCGAAGTATTCGTCGTTTTCCGCCCAGTTGGTGTACATCCAGGTGTGATAGAAGGCCGCGCCAAAATTCATCGCATGGGCACCGCTCTGCTTGTTCACTGAACCGGAAATCTGGTAGAGGTGCTGCGGCCCAATCGGACCCCAGCCGCCATTCAGATCGAAGTAACCGCCGGGATGCATGCCAGGAATCTTCGGGACTTGAATCCCGCCCGGTGTATCCGTGAATCCTGCGCCCAGGCCAGCGGCCGTGAAGACTGCGGCCGCACCGGGTTGAGGCTGATCCTGTGGATGGTTGACGCCGTTGTAGCCGGCGGTGATCTGAGATACGAGCGTGGAAGAGTAGGTGTGCACCCAGGTGCCGCCCGCGTTGGTGCCTTCCATGCCGGTTACCCACGGGTTCAACACGATCGCGCTCGGGCTGGATTCCGTGTTCTTGCTATGCGTCCAGCGACCGTAAATCAGATCGCGTTTGCCCGCATTATAGTCGCCACGGACACTCCACTGGTCCTGGTTGGTCGGTGAGCTGGCGCCGTTAAAGGCATTGCAGCCCGTGAATTGGGCGCTGCAATCGATATTGGGCGCCGGAATAAAGGCCTTCAATACTGTCAGCATTCCGGAGTCCAGGCGTCCGAGCGGAATCTTGTTGCCCGGGAAAGCCTGGATCGTTTTCGTGGTGGCGTTGTAGGTCGCCGGGTCATAGATGGTATTCGCGACGGCGCTGAAGTCGCCCGTCAGTTGGGCGCTGGTGGGAACGCGCGCATACGATGAGCTCTGATTCAACTGCCGGTAGCCGTCGTAGTAGCCGAAAACGAACAGCTTGTTCTTGATGATTGGGCCACTGAACGTGCCGCCAAACATATTTTGTTGATAGGTCGCTACGTTGCCCGCATAAAACGCCGGCCGGGCAGCGATGGCATTGTTGCGGAAATACTCATAGCCCGACCCGTGAAATTGGTTGCCGCCACCCTTGGTGGACAGGTTGACGGTGCCACCGATGGAGCCACCGAACTGAGCCTGATCGGCATGCGTCTGCTCCTGGAACTCCTGGATGGCGTCAACCGAGGGGCTGATCGACAGAGAACTGAAGAACGGGTCGGTGGCGTACAGGCCGTCCACGTAGAACAGGTTGCTGCGCCCGGAACCGCCGTTGATGGAGGGTGTCACGTTGGAACCCGAGGAGCCAATATCTGGCACCGCGGTCTGCGACACGCTGACGGGCACCGTGCCCGGAACCAACTGCAAGAGCTGAATGAACTGGCGTCCGTTGAGTGGCAGGTTCGAAATGTCCTGACCGCCGATGACGGTGCCGAGGCTGGAAGTCTCGGTCTGCAATTGGGCGGATGCGTCAGTGGAAACCGTGACCGATTCGGTGGCCCTGCCAACCGTGAGCGCGAAGCTCACGTTCGCCGTCTGGTTGATTTGAAGCGCTATCTGCTGCGTCTGGCCTTGGAATCCCTGTTTGGAAACGCTTACTTTGTAGTTGCCAGGTTGCAGAAACGGCACATTGTAGAAACCGGAATCGTTGGTTATAGTTGCACGCACGATTCCTGTTTCAACCTGAAGAATCGATACATTCGCCCCCAGAACGGCTGCGCCAGTTGCGTCCGTCACCGTACCAGTCAGCGTGGCCGAGTTGATCTGGCCGATCGCCATTGTCGTGTGCAGCAGCAGAACCACTGCAAGGGCTACCACGTACCGGCAAACGAGCTTATATGTCTGCACGGCCCTGTTTTCTCCGCCCGGCTGAGGCGGTAACATGTGTTCTCTCTTCTTGAACATTCGCATCATTTACTTACTCTCCTGAAAAACACTGCCTCCAAAGCAGTCTGGTTGCATTGCCACTGTTGGATACCATTCCGGAAGCCGTTTTGCTCGATCTAGTGAAACGGGTTTCTCGATTTGCCCTTCCGAAGTGGGCGTGTCGGTTTTGTCTCCAACGTTCTGTCGGTTTCCCCTGTTGTGTGCGCCCGGAACTGCGGACAACTGCCAGGCACACTTGGGGGTTCTCGTTTAGTCCCTGCATTCAACGATCAAGTTAACGATAACGTGACCGCGGGAACATTAGATAATACGAAAGCTTCGACTGTCAACAAAAAATTGTGCGCAATACCACCCCGTGGATTCCACACCCAGCCAAGCTCTTCGCTGCCGAAGCGCGCCACCGCAAATGGCCGACTTACCACCCTTCTAACGGCCTGCGGGCCACCCAATGAAGACTTGGATTCGCCGCTGTGACTATATATATGGGAATGATACTCGACGGAAACCCTCCTTGACACCCATTCCCGGCTACAGTACCTTTGACCTGAAACGCTTTATCGTTTACTTTGAATTCCACTCGCGCGTTTCGCACGCTTGCCACGCCCGGGGAGCGGCTGGACGGCTACCGGCGCCGAAGCACCTCCGGGACCGCTCCACCCCCGATTGCGTTCACCCTGCGATGGGTATACTGCGAGCGAAGTTCAACGGGATCAACGGGGGCGAGTAGTGGGACTCTACAGAAAAGCTGGCCTTCTCCCCGCAGGGGGTGCCATTCCATCCGGCCCGGGGTTGGCAAGCGCCTGTATCGGCTGGCTCCTCCGCGGTCTGAGCCTTCTTGCCTTTGTCTGTTGCCTGCCCGAGGGGACCAATACCACTCTGCTTGCGCAGTCGCAGCCCGCTCCCCCACCCGCCGCGATGTTGCCCGGCCATTTTGTCGAGACGACTGCACAGGCCGGCGTTCGATTCATGCACCAGGCGCCGCACACCTCACACAAGTACCTGATTGAGACGATGGGCTCCGGAGTCGCGCTATTCGACTGCGACAACGACGGCCGGCTCGACATCTATCTGGTCAACGGCGCTCCGTACCCCGATCTCACGCCCAAAGGCACCATTCCGCAGAAGACAGGTCCCCAGGATTGGAACCGGCTCTACCACCAGAAGCCCGACGGCACCTTCGAGGACATCACCGAGCGCGCCGGCCTCGCCGGCGTTGGGTACGGCATGGGCGTGGCCGCCGCCGATTACGATAACGACGGCTACGAAGATCTCTTTGTGACCGGCTATGGCGGCAACCACCTCTACCACAATAACGGCAATTGCACCTTCACCGATGTGACCGAAAAGGCCGGCGTTGGCGGCAGTGGCTGGTCCACCAGCGCCGCCTGGGTGGATCTGGATAACGATGGCCGGCTCGATCTGGTCGTCGCGCGCTACGTCACATGGGACTGGGACAACATGTGGTGCGGGCCAAAGGAGAATCGCGGCTATTGCCACCCCGATGTCTTTGCCCCAATCACCATGCTCGTTTACCACAACGAGGGCGACGGAACCTTCAAAGAAGTGGGCGCGAAGCTGGGTCTGGACAAGCCCGCCAAGGCCCTCGGAATTGCCTTGGCCGACTACGACCGCGACGGAAGAATGGATATTTTTGTCGCTAACGACTCCATGCCCGAGTTCCTTTTTCACCAGAAGCGCGACGGCACCTTCGAGGAGGTGGGGCTAGAGTCCGGAGTCGCCGTCAGCGAAAACGGGCAGACCTATGCCGGCATGGGCGTGGACTTCGCCGATTTCGATGACGATGGGTATCCTGACCTGATCGTGACCGATCTGGCTAACCAGGCCTATGCCCTCTACCACAACGAACGCGACGGAACATTCAACTACGCCAGCGGTCCCACCGGGATTAGCGAGATGTCACGTATGCACTCCGGCTGGAGTCTGCGCTTCCTGGACTATGACAACGACGGCCGCAAAGATCTTCTGATCGCGCAGGGGCATGACCTGGACACAATCGAGAAGAGTTTTCCCCTGCTCCGCTACCGTGAGCCGATGATGCTCCTGCGCAATACCGGAAAGACCTTCGTCGACGTGTCTGCCGCTTCCGGCGACCCCTTCCACCAGGCATGGGTCAGCCGTGGAATGGCCATCGGCGACATCGACAACGATGGCCGCATCGACGCCGTGGTCACTGAAAATGGAGGGCCCGCGCACATCCTGATGAACCGGACTGAGACCTCGAACCACTGGCTGACCCTGAAGCTGGTGGGACACAAAAGCAACCGCGACGGTATCGGCGCCCAGATCAAGCTGATTACATCAAAGGGGCCGCAGTGGATCACCGTGACCACTTCCAACGGGTATCTCTCGTCAAGCGATCCGCGAGCCCACTTTGGCCTCGGCGGCGACAGCCGCGCCTCATCCATCGAGATTCGCTGGCCCAGCGGCACTGTGCAAACGCTGAAGGACGTGGCTGCCGATCAAATCCTTCAGGTCGACGAACCGCAATGAGTCCAATTCAAGGAACCCGGCGCCAGGTACCAGTGCAGGTCTGCTGCCTCACGGAGTTCCCCACGCAATCCCACGGCCAAACGAAACATGCGCCTTCCACTTGCCTGTTTGTGAAGCGGCATCGCGCTTACCTGCCCGCACACCCCACGAAGGAGATTCTCTTGTGATGCATTTCAATCCAGTTCAACTATCTAACGTTGCGTCCGAAACTCCCCGCTCTTCGCTCTCCACTCGCTGTGCCGTTGTGCTCCTCGCGGCCTTGCTTCTTCTCGCGTTCTCTGACCCGTCCGTCCTTGCACAGCAGGCTGCTGCTGCCGCACACGCGAAAGACGGCTTCTGGGCGGAGCACCGTGGTGTTGTGGAACGTTCCGACATCATCTTGCAAAGGCCCAATGAGAAGCCATCTGAAGCCATGCCGCTCGGCAATGGACGGCTCGGCGTCGCCGTTTGGGCTGAGAACGGCCTCACCGCGCAATTGAACCGCGCGGACACGCTCCCAGCGCGCTTGTCTCCGGGGCAGATCTGTCTGCCCGGGCTGAAGAAGCTCACCCAGTCCGCGGACTATCAGGGTCGCCTCAATCTCTACGACGGTGAGTTCAGCGAACGGGGCGGAGGCATGCAAGCGTCCGTCTACGTCGATGAGTCGCTCGACGTGCTCGTCGTCGATGTCAAGGGCGCCGATCCACATCAGGAACAAACAGCCAGGCTGCAACTCTGGCATCCGCGCAAGCCGCAAGCACTTGCCAACGGTGCAATCGGCGTCCTTGCTGAAACCTGGATCGACGACAAGGAAGCCGGCGCCAGCAATGAGCGTTTCGGCTCGCTCGCCGCCGTCACGGCCGACGCACTCAATGTCCGTTCAACCTCAGAGGATGCGCTGACCGTTACGCTCACCTTCTTTCCCCGCGCCGATGGCTCTTTCCGTCTTTTCGTTGCTTCTCCTTCGTGGCGGGACGGTGACGCGGCGGCAGCCGCCTCCCGGCTCCTGGCCTCGGCCTCCAGGGTCGGCGGGGACGAACATCGCCTGTGGTGGCATCACTTCTGGCAGCACGCGGCCCTGTTCAAGATGTCCTCGCCCGATCATGCCGCCGAATACTTTGAGAATCTGCGCGCCATCGATCTGTTCACCGCCGCTGCCGAGAGCCGCGATCGCTTCCCTGGCTCGCAAGCCGGCATCGGCGATCTCTTCTCCTCCATCCGCGATGAGCACAAGTGGGGGCCTTCGGCCTACTGGCATTGGAATCTCAGGATGCAGGTCAGCGCCAACCTCGGCGCCGGTGTTGCCGATCTGAACCAACCCTACTTCCGTCTCTACCGCGAAAACCTCGAGAATGTCCTCGACTGGACACGCAAGCACATGGGCGGACGCCCCGGCGTCTGCGTGCCTGAGACCCTGCGCTTCAACGGCCGCGGCTATGAGAACGAAACATGGCTCCCCTCGGCCCCAATCAACTGCGGCGAGGATTCCCCCCCATATTACAACGCGCGCACCATCTCCACCGGCGCCGAGGTTTCCCTGTGGGTTCTCGATCAATACCAGTACACCGGTGACCTGGAATTTCTGAAGAAGAACTACCCTCTGCTGCGCGAGTCGGCGCGCTTCCTGTTGGCTTACGGCAAGCCAGATGCGCAGGGCGTGCTCCATACCTACCCTTCTAACTCCCATGAGACGCAGTGGGATGTGCGCGATCCGGTCACTGACATCTCCGCCATGCGCGCCTTCTTTCCGCGCTTTGTTCAGGCGGCAGCCCTGCTGAAAACCGACGCTGAACTGGCGCGGCAAGTCGAAGAGCAGGCGGGCAAGTTGCCTGAGCTTCCTCTCGTCTCCCTCTCCGCGCCCAACGCGCTTCTCGCGCCCGGCGCCAGCCAGTCGGATGCCCTCATCGCAAACAGCTACATGCCGCAAGCCGAGATTCATAACACGGAGAACAACGGGATGGAGCCGGTTTGGCCATACGCCCTGATCGGCGACGACGGGCCGCTGCATTCCATCGCCGTGCGCACCTATCTCAACCGCCCCAACAAGAATGTAGACGACTGGAGCTTTGATCCGGTGCAGGCCGCCCGTCTCGGATTGGCCGATGAATTCCGTTCCAGCCTCATGGCGCTCACCGAGCAGTACCAGGTATTCCCTTCCGGCCTGGCCGGGTTCATGGGGCCCGAGTTCTATGCCGAGCAGGTTGGTATCGTTGCCGACGCCGTCCAGAAGGCTCTGGCCGACGACTACAACGGACTGATCCGCATCGCTCCCGCATGGCCCAAAGACTGGGATGCCGACGGCACCGTTTACCTGCGCCACCGCAACAAGGCGAATGTACGCATCCGCAACGGCCAGATCGTCCATCTCGAACTGGAGGCCGGCGCCGGCGGCCCGGTGCGCCTTCGCAGCCCATGGCCAGGAGAAGAAGTACACGTCGTCGATATGTCGGACAGGAAGAAAGTGTTGTCCGCCACAACCGGCCCGATCCTCGCTTTCGACGCTGGCGCGGGAGCTGTCTACGAAATCCAGAGGGCTGCGAACGCCGCTTCGTCAGCCGTCTTCGAACCCGCATCCGGAGTTCCGGCCTCTGCTCCAAAGAAGTTGGGGACGCGCTCCATCGGTCTTGTGAAATGACCCGCACAAGCCAGGCAACACCTTCAACCAGGCGCCTGGCCCCGCGGAGCATATCGCTTTGCGCGTTGCATCCATCCCGGCGCGGAAAGCCATAAGATGGGATTGGGTTGCCCGTCAGGACGTTTAACTGGAGGAGTTCGTGCAGTTCTCGAGACGTGAGTTTGTCAAGGTATCCACGCTGGCCGGCACTTTTTGGGCATGCCGCACTCCCCGCGGCCTGTTTGCGGCAACTCCGGCCTCCCCGGCCTCCCCCTGCCTGGTGCATGCCGGCTCCGGCTACGCGCCCTTCATCGAGCCGTTTCGCAAGCAGATTCGCCCAGGGGCAGACGAGTTCGTTGCCGAAAAATACGCTGCCGAACTGGAGAAACTGCTCGCCTCATGGACCGGTGGATTACGCTCGGGATCGCATGACCCGCGCGTCGTGCGCGACTGGCTGAACCCGACCCTGGAAGCCTCTGCGCTCGACCGTCCCGCGCTGCAAACGCTACGCGCCAGCTCCCCCCTCGAATCCGAGAGAGCTACCTTCCCTCCGCCCGCATCGATGACCCGCGAGCAATTCCTCGCCGCCCTGGAACGCTATCTGGCCGCGTGGAATCGCCTCGATGTTGTCGAGATGCAAATCGATATGATCGACGTCCTTTCCGAGGCGCCCCTCGAAATCCGTACGCACCTGCACTACGATCTGGCCGGCCATCTGGATGCAAACCGCCGCGAGCAGCGCACCGGCGAGTGGAACATGCGCTGGCGGCAGAGCGCCGACGGCAAGTGGACGATCGCCGCCTGGTCCGCCGAGGGAGAGATGCGTGGCCGTCTCACCGGACAGGGTTTTGTGGATATAACCGCCGCGGCGCTGGGCCAGAACGTCTCCTATCGCAAGCAGATGCTCTACGGCATCGATCACTGGCGCACCGTCCTTGACGGCGCAAGCGGCATCGACATCTACGGCAACAACGGCATCTCGGTTGGCGACTTCGACGGCGATGGCCTGGACGACATCTATGTCTGCCAGCCCGCCGGCCTGCCCAACCGGCTCTACAAGAACCGCGGGGACGGCACATTCGCCGATGTGACCGAACAGGCCGGAGTCGGCGTGCTCGATGGCACCTCCTGTGCGATCTTCGCCGACCTCACCAACTCGGGCCGCCAGGACCTGATTGTCGTCCGCACCAGCGGGCCGCTGCTCTTCGCCAATCGCGGCGATGGAACCTTCGAACTGAAGCCGGACGCCTTTCAGTTCGCACGCCCTCCGCAAGGCACCTTCACCGGCGCATCCGTGGCCGACTACGATCGCGACGGCCTGCTCGACGTCTACTTCTGCACCTACAGCTTTTATCAGGGCCTGAGCGAGTACGAGTATCCAAATCCCTATTTCGACGCGCAGAACGGACCGCCCAACTTCCTTCTCCGCAATCGCGGTAATCACAGCTTTGAGGACGTGACGGTCCCGTCCGGCATGGACGTCAGCAACAACCGCTTCAGCTTCGGCGCTGTGTGGAGCGACTACGACCGCGACGGCTGGCCCGACCTTTATGTCGTCAACGACTTCGGCCGCAAGGTGCTCTACCGCAACAATCGCAACGGCTCCTTCACCGACGTCAGCGCCCAGGCCGGCATCGAGGACCCCGGCGAAGGCATGAGCATGACCTGGTTCGACTACGACAACGACGGCTATGAGGATGCCTATGTCGTCAATATGTGGGAGTCCGCCGGTCGTCGTGTGACCGGGCAGCCGCAGTTCATCCCCTCGGCGCCCGAAAAGGTGCGCAAGGTCTTCCGCCAGGGTGCAATGGGCAACACATTGCTCCACAATGAGGGCGCATCGGGCAAGTTCCGCGACGTGACCGAGGAGTCCGGAACGCGCTTTGGCGGCTGGAACTGGGGCAGCGAGGCCTGGGACTTCGATCACGACGGCTATCCCGACCTCTACGTTGCCAACGGCTTTGTCTCCGGCGAGAATCGCGAAAACGTCTCCAGCTTCTACTGGCGTCAGATCGCCGCGCGCGCCCTCGACGCCGGCGGCCAAACCAAGAATTACGCCGACGCATGGAGCGCCATCAACGAGTTCATCCGTTCCGGCTACACCTGGAGCGGCTATCAGCGGAACAATTTCTATCTCAACAACCGCAACTCCACCTTCACCGAAGCCTCCGCGTTGCTTGGCCTCGATTGCATCGAGGACAGCCGCTCCTTCGCGCTCAGCGACCTGAATGGCGACGGCCGCCTCGAAGTCGTCCTCAAGAACCGCACCGGGCCACAGCTTCGCATCTTCCAGAACAGGATGAGCCCACTTGGTGCGTCCGTTCTTTTCTCCCTCCGCGGCGCCAAGAGCAATCGGGACGCGATCGGCGCAGTGATTGAACTGGAGACCGCGCACGGCAAGCAGGTAAAGACGCTGCGCGCCGGCTCAGGCTTCCTCGCGCAGAGCACCAAGGCCGTTCACTTCGGTCTCGGCGACGAAACCGGCACCGTTCGCGCAACGATCATCTGGCCAAATGGTGAACATCAGACGCTCGAGAACCTTCCGCCCAACCATAGAATCGAAGTCGTCGAGGGATCCGCGGACTTCCACGCCGTTCCCTTCACCGCTCCGCGCCTCGCTGTCTCCACTGAGACCGCGCCCGCCGGCGAACCAGCATCGAGTCGCGCCATCTGGCTTGTGGATCCCATTCTGCCTCCCGATCCGGCGCTCATGAATCTCGACGGAACGCGCCACTCACTGACCGAGGCAAGCAAACCCATTCAACTGCTGGCCTTCGCCGCGCCGGACTGCGGCAAAAGCGCGGAGTTTCTTCTCGATCTCGAACGCGGACAGGCGGAGTGGAAGAAGGCGGGCATTGCCGTTACCGCCATCGCTCTGAACGCGCAGGATGGCCGTGGTCAGATCCCCACCCATCTCTCTTTCCCGCTTCTGCTGGCCGACGAACGCGCCTCTCATGTCTTCAGCCTGTTCCGGCGTTATCTCTTTGACCTGCGGCGTGACATGTCCCTGCCCTCCGCCTTCCTCCTTGAAAGCGGCAAGGTTGTCCGCATCTATGAGGGCGCCGTGAGCACCGCCGAACTGATCGCCGATGCCGGCCGCATCCCGCGCAGTGCCGAGGAGCGCCTCAAGCGCGCGCTCCCCTTTCCGGGGCGCTACTATCGCGGTGAACTGCACCATAACTACTTCACCTACGGAGTCGCTTACCTGCAGCACGAGTACTTCGATGAGGCCCGCGCCGCCTTCGAGCAGTCCATCGAGCGCAGCCAGAGCAACCCGGCGGCCTACTACAACCTTGGCTTGATCTGCCTGAATCAGGGGCAATTCAGCGAGGCCAAAACCAGCCTGGAAAAGGCCGTTGAACTCGACCCGGCCAACGCCGACGCATGGAATAATCTCGGCGTCGTCATGGGCCAGGAGAGCGACTACGACCAGGCGCAGCGCGACTTCCAGCGCGCTCTCGACCGCCAGCCGGCCCACGTGCTCGCACTGCAGAACATGGTCAAGCTGCTGCGCTATCAAGGCAAGCCGGAGAAAGCCCTTGACCTTCTGCTCAAGGCCATCGAGATCGATCCGCGTCAGGCCGAACTCCACAAGGGACTCGGCATGCTCTACGTCGAGGATAAGAACCTTGAGGCCGCGCGCGCGGAGTTCGAGAAAGCCGTCGCGCTGGAACCCACCAACACCGAGATGATCAACGGCCTTGGCGTGGTGCTGATGCAGATGGGGAACTCCGACAGCGCTATGCGTCTCTTCGAGCAGTGCACGCGCCTTGCGCCCACCTTCGACCGTCCCTATCTCAACATGGCGGTTCTCTATCTCGCCTCCGGCAACACAAGCAAGGCGCACGACGTGCTGAGCGAGTTCCTCTCGCGTGAACCTGATAACAGCGACGTCCGCGAAGCACTCAAGGAGGTTGATAGCAAGCGATGAATCGGCCGGCTCTTCTCGGAAACCGAAAACTTCTGCTGTCGTTGCTTCTGGCTGCGTGCGCGGCCGCGCCGCACTTCATCCTTTGTCAGGCTGTCCCGCAAGCCGGACAGATCGCAGGATCGGTTGCTGGTCCCTCGGGCGCCGCCATCGCCGGAGCGCAGATCGTACTCCGCACCAATGAAAGTGGCGCCGAGCAAAAGCGGACTGTAAGTGACAACAGCGGAAACTTCACGCTCACTGAAATTCCTCTCGGCGCTTACAAGCTCAGCGCCAACGCCTCCGGATTCCGCGACTCTGACTCGAAGCTCGTCATTCTCAGCGCGGTATCGGCCACCGTGAACTTCACTCTGCTTCCACTGGATTCCGTTACACCCAACGGCGGCAAAACGCCACTTACAGCAAGCGACCAGAAGAAGGCCCCCTTGACTTTCAGTCCCTCTGGCGTTCGCGGAACCATTGCCCCGAGCGGCTACTCGACAGGCCTCAGCAGCGAGGAGACCTCCCGCGTTCGCGCGCGCGCCGGCGAGTTGGAGCCGTCGCTTTTTGCCACGCTCGCTTCCGCCGGCGCCAATGTTGACTGCGCCCAGGAGCCCGCGCTGTTGCACGCCGTGCAACAGGCGCCCCAGGACTTCGCCGCCAATCACGCTCTCGGCGATTTCTATCTGGGCCATGGAGACTACACTCAGGCCATTCGATATTTTGAAGCCGCTCGCGCCCTCTCGCCCTCCGATCGCGGCGTCTCAATCGACCTTGCCCTCGCGCTGATCGGCGCTGCACGTGGCGCCGACGCGGTTGCATTGCTTGAGACCCTCCAGGCCGATCGCGGCTCCGACGCCACGCGGTTGCAGTTGCTCGCGCTTGCTTACGATGCTGCCGGACAAACAGAGAAGGCATCCGCCGCTTACCAGAAGGCCGCGGCCAGCGACCCAGGCGCCGACAATCAATACAACTGCGGTATCGGGCTCCTCCATCTCGGGTTCACAACCAAGGCGCGCGATCTCTTCTCCGCGGCCTCGGCCACCCATCCCGAGTCGGCCCGCATTTGGCTCGGCCTCGGCATCGCCGAGCACCTTCTCGAACGCAAGGAGGCGGCAGTCGCAGCTCTGCTCCACTCCTCCGATTCCGACTCCAGCTATCTTCCGCCACTTTCGCTGCTGGCTGAGCTTTCCGGGTTAACCTCCCAGACCCAGGCCGATCTGCGCCGCCGCATCGCGGCTTACCTGGTTGCACACCCCGATGATGCCGACGCCCGCTTCACCTATGCGCTCGCGCTCTCGAAGCAGGACACGGCTGAAGCCAGCATGAACTCCCGGCTAGAGATCGTCACGCAACTCAAGCGCGCTCTCGCGTTCAATCCCCGCATGGCCCGGGCGCACTTCCTGCTCGGCGATGCCGAGGCGAATGCGGGCGACCTCGCCGGCGCAATCGATGAGTTCGTAGCGGGCCTGAAGCTCGAACCTGACGACGCGCGGGCCCACTATCGGCTCTCGCTGCTCTACCGGCGCAGTGGTCAGCAGGATCGGGCTCGCGAAGAGGTGGACAAGTTCCGTTCGCTTCGCCCAAAAACAGGCGACGATCAACCATCTCCTGACGGCGCTGGTGTGCTTCCCCTGCCCGCGGTTCAGTTGGCTCCGGTTGCGCATCCCTGCACTGCGGCAGCTGTCAATGCCGACAACGGCGCCGGGGGAACTCTCGATTGAAATAGACGGCTGAGCCACGCATAACTTCAGCCGCAGGTGAAGAGCATGGACGACCACAAACCCACTGAGAATCTCGCTGCCTTGGGCGGTCTGCGACCCCGGCTATGAGACTCTCCCAAAAGCTATATGCGAGGGAGCTTATGAGAGCACTCAGCGCAAGAGTTGGAATAGCATTCTCGACCGGATTGTTGTTGATTTTCTCCCTCGCTCACGGACAATCGCTCGCGAACGCCAATGAGACCGCGCTCGCTCCGATTGAGTATTCCACGCTGCAACACATTTCCAGCGACGATTCCAGTGCGGTCATTGCGGAAAAAGCAGCCAAGGTTTTACCTCGTCCCAATCAGATGGATTGGATGCGGCTGGAGCGAACGTTCTTTATCCACTTTGGCCCGAATACGTTCAGAGGCGTCGAGTGGGGCAATGGTCGCGAAGATCCATCTGTTTTTAACCCTTCAGAACTCGATGCGGAGCAGTGGGTCCGCGCCGTCAAGGAAGGCGGCGGCAAGATGGTGATCCTGGTCTGCAAGCACCACGACGGGTTCAGTTTGTGGCCCACTCGCTACTCGAACCATTCGGTTGCTGCCAGCCCGTGGCGGGGAGGGAAGGGGAACGTGGTTGGGGAGGTTGCCGATGCGGCCCGGAAACAAGGAGTCGAGTTGGGAGTTTATCTTTCGCCTGCCGATCTTTACCAGTTGCGGACCAACCCCACGAATCCCACGGGGTACTACGGAAACGGAAGCGAAAAAGTCCGTTCCGCGATTCCCACCGATCCAGCCAGCTTCAAGACGGACCCTTCCCAGGGGCGCACGCCGGCTCCGGGATTCAGGAGCTTCACTTACGAGGTGGATGACTATAATCGCTACTTCCTGAATCAGCTTTATGAATTGCTGACCGAATACGGACCGATTCGCGAAGTGTGGTTCGATGGCGCAAATCCGGACCCAAGCGTCTCTGAAACGTACGACTACGCCGCATGGTACGATCTGATCCGCAAGCTGCAACCGAAAGCCATGATCTTTGGCAAAGGGCCAGACGCACGTTGGGTTGGCAACGAAGAAGGGATTGGTCGCACCACGGAGTGGAGCGTCGTTCCCTTGCCCACAAAGCCCGACAGCTTCAGGTGGCCGGACATGACGGCTAACGATCTTGGCAGCCGCGCCAAACTCACGCATGGTTCGTATCTTTGGTGGTATCCGGCCGAAGTCAATGTGCCCATTCTCCATGGCTGGTTCTGGTCTTCCACCAAAACCTCGCGGACCGCCGCCGAGCTGATCGACATCTACTACCAGGCCGTGGGCCGCAATGGTAACTGGCTCTTGAATCTTTCGCCGGACAAGCGCGGGTTGATACCGGACGAACAGCTTGCCCAGTTGCGCCTGATGGCTCAGGTAGTCGACGAAACCTTCGCCAGGAACCTCGCAGCAGGCGGCAAACTCACATCTGACAACTCCAACAAGTCGAACAATCCGTCGCTGGCTCTGGATGGGAATCTCAATACATGGTGGGAAGCTGCGCCGGGTCAAACTACGGCCACACTGACCCTGACACTGCCGGGCGCGGTTACGTTCGACGTCGTCTCTCTGCAGGAAGCTGTGGATCGCCGCGGCCAGCGCATTGAGTCCTTCTCCATCGACGTCTGGGACGGCTCGAAGTGGAAGATGGTGGACGAGCAGACAACTGTCGGTCACAAGCGGCTGCTGCGCTGGGATTCGCCCGTCACGACTGAGAAGGTGCGTATCCGCATCACGGGCTCGCGTCTTGAGCCGACGCTGGCCGAAGTGGGACTGTTCAAGCAGGCTGAACTCGTTCAGCCGCCGGTCATTTCCGAGCGCGACGGCAACGGTTCCGTCGCTATCAGCAGCCCGAAAGGTCTTCCTGTGGTGTACACGCTGGATGGGACAATGCCAAGCGCAAGGTCCACCATTTATCGTTCGCCCGTGCCCCTCACCCGTGGCGGCACAGTGCACGCTGCCTGTCTGCCGCCCGATGGCCGGCTGGGCATGATGGCATCGAAACACTTCGCGGGTTTCGCTCCGATTGGCTGGAAGGTTGCGCGCGTGGACAGCGAGGAAGCCGGCAGTCCTGCGGCCAATGCGATTGACGGCAATCCGGCCTCGATCTGGCAGACTCGTTTGAGTGCGGATCTGGCTTTGCCGCATCAACTCACTGTCGATATGGGCAGTTCGCATCGGATTGGCGGTTTCACTTATCTCCCACGGCAGGATAGAAATCGCAACGGCGTCGTCGAAAGCTATCGTTTTGAAACAAGCGTCGATGGACTTAGCTGGACAACGGATGTTGACTCAGGACATTTTGGGAACATGCAAAACAACCCCGAGCTACAGGAAGTTACATTCGCTCCGGTGGATGCCCGATTCTTCCGCTTCACGGCTTTGAAAGAGCTTGGCGCCAATGGCTTGACCAGCGCGGCGGAGATCTCCGTTTTGCCTGCTCAAGACGAAGACGGCAGCCGCTAATCGATGCGCTTGCAGTTTGGCTGGTGTGGCCGGCCGATGCCGGCCACTTTGGTTTGTATAAGCGCGTCTATTTGTGCTCGCCCATGTGTACAGTGCACCACCAGTGCAGAAACAAGAAACCGATCCGGTGCGAGTACTGTGGCAAGCGGTTCGTTCCGCAGACGACCGGCAAGCATGGTCGCTTCTGTTGCCGACAGCACTTTGATGACTGGCGCCGCCGGCAAACGGACCAGGAAAAGTTTGGTCCATTTGCCGCCATGGTCACCGAGTTCATCTCGGCTGTCATCCCTGGCCAGAGGGTGCCAGGGTTCGAGGGCTGGATCGGCTGCGAGTACGTTCCCGCGGCGGGCACATCGGACGGCCTGGGCTGGCTCAAAAAGTACGCTTCGGCCTGAAGGGACGACGGACAGCCGACCTGCCACACCTGGACCAGCGGGCGCGATGCGAAAATTGCGTCGTGCGCGGGGTTTGAGGCCGGTTTGACCCTGTTTTTGGTCAAGAAACAGGGCTAAATTTTGCGAAAAATGACGGCATGTTTACTACTTATACACTATGGCTACTTTTCAAGTTACTGATTCTGCGGTTGTTATTTTTGGCATGCACCATAATCGGTGCAATTGACGGGGAGGGGGAGGGGGTAGCGCCTCAGGAGGAGGCCAATTTTCGGGATTTTGGGCTGAAGTTGAGGACTCCGAGGGCGACCTGGGCCGCGTGGAGGATATGTCCGCTCTCTTCCGGAGCGATGGCGCTGATGAGGAGGCCGTGGGTGGCGCAGGCGACGTAGGCCTGAATGGACTCGAAGGTGGAGGGGATGGGGTTGGCTTCGACCAGGACTCGTTCTGCTTTGGTTGCGTCAATCATTGAGGTTTCTCCCTATGAACAGTGTGCGCCGGGAGGGGGGAATTATCTGCAAATGCGGGAATGGGGAAACAGGGGCGGTAGGACTGGAAAGACTGTGTGGGTGGGGTTCATGCTGTCCCACCCTTTCCGTAGCAAAAACGGAAAGGATGGGGCACCCGGCGTAAGTTCAACAAAACGCGCTGTCGTCATGAAGTTCTACGGACTCCCACCCATCGGACAAAAACAAAGACGTCCGATGGATGGGGCACAGTTTCATTCCCCGTGGGTCGGAAACGCCGGTGGGAGACTAGAGCAGATTCGGAAATGGTGTAGACCGATGGGCTTTCCCTCAGGGGCTAAAGCCCGTTGATTTTATTGGTGTTTTGCGGCACGGCTAAAGCCGTGCACTTTCAAAACCGGTCTACACCAAATGCAAAAATGCTCTAATAAGAAACAAGTGCGTAAGTTGTTGAAAAACAAGTAAGCGCATGCAGGTCGATGCGAACCCATCCTAGGCGCAAAAACAAAGACGCGCCGAGGATGGGGCACCCGGAGTTTCATGCGCAGCGGGTCGGAAACACCGGTGGGGGACTAAAAAGAAACAAGTGTGTAAGTTGTTGAAAAACAAGTGAGCGCATGCAGGTTGATGCGAACCCACCCTAGGCGCAAAAACAACGACGCGCCGAGGGTGGGGCACCCGAAGTTTCATCCCTTCGTGGGGTCCGCTTCGCCGGTGGACGACTGTTACAAAGCTATGAGGTTTTGCGCCAAGCAGGAGTTTTTCCGCAGCCTGTAAGGCCCTCGTTCATCCTGTGGTTGTTACGGCACGACTGAAGTCGTGACCTGACACCTAATCCGGCTTCGCTTGAGTTTTTCGGCGCGTGAGCTGCAGGATTCGAACCTGTTTATAACTATTTACAAATGAACATGTTACTGAGTTTCAGTTTACATCTACCCCCGTATCTACCCCCTTTTATGCTTTGCGTCCAGACTTGTCTATGGGGGTCCATGCCAGTCCGTGTGCTAAAAGTGCGTCGCTGCGCCCGCACTGCTGGCGGCGGTGGTGTAATAGTGGTTGGCGTCCGTGCCGTTGGTGGCTAGAGCTTGGCCGTACCGAAGGGCAGGCATCCGAATGTGCCTTCCACATCGGCAATATGTGTCGCGCATTCGCTCATTCCCCAGCCTGTCACCAATCATGTAAAACTCGAATCATCAGTCAAACGTATTTTCAACAACATGCAGGTCAGCGGATGACAC